>NZ_DFLC01000026.1:24121-30990 GCF_002374005.1 Fibrobacter sp. UBA3629
CCACGGCAAGACCACCCTGGTGGACCAGCTCCTCAAGCAGTGTGGAACCTTCCACGAAGGTGAAGAAGTCAACGAACGCGTGATGGACTCCGACAACCTGGAACGCGAACGCGGCATCACCATCCTCAGCAAGAACACGAGCGTCATGTACAAGGGCTACCGCGTGAACATCGTCGATACCCCGGGGCACGCCGACTTCGGTGGCCAGGTGGAACGCGTTCTCGGTACGGTGGACGGCGTTCTGCTGGTCGTAGACGCATTCGAAGGCCCGATGGCCCAGACCCGCTTCGTGACGCAGAAGGCTCTCGAACTCGGGCTCATCCCCATCGTGGTGGTGAACAAGATCGACCGCGACGGCTGCAACCCGCACGGAGCCCTCGACAAGGTGTTCGACCTCTTCTGCGAGCTCGACGCCAATGAAGAGCAGCTTGACTTCGACAAGGTGTTCGGCTCCGGCCGCAAGGGCATCTGCAAGGCCGAGATGGAAGACCCCGACGGTGACTTCAGCATCCTCATGGACAAGATTATCGAGCGCATTCCGGCCCCGAAGGGCGACCCGGCTGCGGAACCGCTCCTGCAGATTGCATCGCTCGAATACTCGACCTTCCTTGGCCGCCTGGCCGTGGGCCGCGTGCAGCAGGGCGTGCTCAAGCCGAACCAGACCTACGCACAGGCCTTTACCGACGGCACCGTGAAGACTGTCCGCCCGCAGAAGATCCTGCGCTACGAAGGCCTCACCCCGAAGCCGGTCGACGAAGCCGGTCCGGGCGAAATCGTGCTTATCGCAGGCCTCGACACGTTCGATATCGGCGATACCATCAGCGCCGCGAACAACCCGAAGCACCTGCCGCGCATCCATATCGACCCGCCGACCATCTCCATGGTTTTCACCGTGAACACCTCGCCCCTCGCCGGCAAGTACGGTGGCAAATTCATGACGGGTAACCAGCTCCAAGAACGTCTGGAACGCGCCCACATGGCAGACCCCGCCCTCCTCGTCGAGAAGGTCGACGGCGCCTCCACGTTCAAGGTCTCGGGCCGCGGTATTTTGCACCTCACGATTCTCGTCGAGAACATGCGCCGCGAACTTTACGAATTCACCATCGGATCTCCGCAAGTGATTTTCCACAACGACGAGAACGGCAAGCTCCTCGAACCGGTCGAAGACTTCAAGGTCGAAGTCCCGAGCGAATTCAGCGGCGCCTGCATCCAGGAAATCCAGCAGCGCAAGGGCGAAATGGTGAACATGGTCACCGACGATAACGACCGCGTGACGCTCGAGTTCATCGTGCCTTCCCGTGGCCTTATCGGTATCCGCCCGAAGCTCCTCTCGCTCTCGAAGGGTTACGCCGTTACGCAGTCCTTCTTCAAGGAATACCAGCCGTACAAGGGCGAAATCCCGACCCGCATCAACGGCGTGCTTATCGCGAAGGAACCGGGCGAAGCAGCAAGCTACGCGCTTTCGAACCTGGAAGACCGCGGCTACCTCATCATCGGACCGGGTGCGGAAGTTTATCCGGGCATGATTGTGGGCGAACACAACCGCGACGTCGATATCATCGTGAACGTCACGAAGGGCAAGCACCTCACCAACATGCGTTCCAAGTCCGCTGACGACATGATCCAGCTGACCCCGTACCGCCGCATGACTTTGGAAGAATGCGTCACCTTCATCAACGAAGACGAATGCATCGAAGTGACGCCGGAAATCCTCCGCCTCCGTAAGACCGAGCTCGACCCGATCAAGCGCAAGCAGATGTCGAAGCGCCCCGCTGAAGACGACGATTAATAACGAAAGAGGCCCCGCACTGCGGGGCTTTTCCTGTATTTGCTAGTCCTACACCAAAAACCCGAGACGCCCTTCCCCGCTCTGGAGGAATTCGTCCATGTAATTTTTTGCTATCTGGCATGCTTCCGGCAGGTCGTGCCCTAGCGCCACATTCGATAAGATTGCCGAAGAGAGCACGCAGCCCGTGCCATGTTTTCCCTTGCCGGGGAGCCGCGGGCTCGTAAACTTGTACTGTTTGTCTCCGTACCACAGCGTATCGACAGCTTCTTTCCCTTTCGCATGCCCGCCCTTCAGGAGTACTGCGAAATCCTTGCCCAACTCGACATACCCGCGCGAAGCCGCAAGCCCCAGGCCCAGGTACGCAAATTCGTCCTGGTTCGGGGTCACAAGGTCAATCGACTTCATTACAGGCAGGAACTCGTCCAGTTCCGCATCGCGCATAAAGTGGAACCCCGCACTCGCCGAAGCAATCGGGTCCCACACGATAAACGCGTCTGGAGATTCTTTACGGACAAATTCAACAATCCGCTTCAGGATTTTTGCCTTTTCCACGAGCCCGATTTTCACGTACTTGAACTTGTGCTTTTTATAGAGCGTCGCAAGTTGTGCCTCGATGCGGTCCCAGATGACCCAGCCCGGGGCGATAAACTCTTCCTCGTTCTGTTCGGTTAGGGCCGTGCACACCGCCTGGCCGTACACGCCGAAATGCGCCATCGTCTTGATGTCGGCAACAAAGCCCGCACCGGCGCTTCCATCGAAGCCCGCCACAGTAAGCGCATGTATCAGTTTATCAGCCATGACCAACCCCCTAGACCATGTAATACCCTATCAAACCCGCGGTCAAAAGGCAAATCAGCACCACTGCAGGCAAAATCGGCTTGCGCATGGATTTCGCACCGAGCGCAAAAACGAGGGCCCCCTTGGTGAGCGTATTGGCAAGGCTTGCGAACAAAAGCGCAAGCACGAGTTCACGCACGCCGAGTCCCGACTTCAGGTTCATGTCGATAACGGAAAACGCCACCGCGTCCATCTCGGCGGCACCCCCCAGGAAGCTGCACGCAAGGAGCGCCCCCGAACCCAGGTAGACGCGAGCCGCATTCGCGACAAACATCACGCAGGTGAACACGATGCCGAATTTGATGGCGGGCAAAAGCTTGAACGGGTTCGAAAAATCCGTACTCTTCTGCCTGTGGTTGCGTGATTCCCGAATCTTGAGATAAAGCGCATACCCGAGCGCGGGCACCACCGGCAAAAGCAACGGCAGCAGCAAGGGCTTTGCCAGCGCACCGCTCAAGAAGATGCAGATAAGGTAGAGGCGCACATACATCACCGCCCAGCTGAGCACGATGCCGAGCGTAAAGTCCGAAGCGTAATCCTCGTTCTCGCGGCTGCGGCCCGCAAGATTGAGTGTAAGCGCGGTACTGCTCGCAAGCCCGCCCAGGAGTCCGGTAAGCCAGATTCCCTTGCCCGGCCCCACGACCTTGATGAGCACGTAGCCCACGAACCCGATGCCCGAGATAAACACGACGAACAGCCAGATCGTATGCGGGTTCAGCACCTCGAGTCCCGGCGGGCCGTAAGCCTGGTTCGGCAGGAACGGCAAAATCAAAGCCGAAATCACTGCGAACTTGACCGTTGCGAGGACATCCTCCTTCGAAAGTTTCTGCGCGAAAGCATGTAGCTGTTCCTTCGCCGACAGCACCCAGAGCATCACGACCATGATGATACAGGATTCAAGCAGGCGGCCGTACCAGCAGATTCCGCCGAGCAGGTAGACGATGACCAGAGCAACACTCGTCGTGATGCCGTCGCCCCCCACCGGAGTATCGCCCAGGCGCGCATCCGGACGACGGTGGCCTATCGCAAACGACACATGCATCGCCATCAGGAGCATGCCCACCACCACGAACCCCGTGATGAACGGAGCCGCGCCACCCATCTGGTCGGAGAGGAGGGCAGCCATGGCCCCCGCAAGCCCCACGAGCGTAAACGTACGCACGCCGGCCGGATGCCGATCCGACTGGTCCGAATACGTATGTTCGCGCTGCATGCCGATAATGAGACCCAAGCCTATCGCAGCCGCCAAACGGTAGAAGATGTTAAAGTCAAGCATAACAGTAATTTACACTCTACATCGCCCAAAGGGATCAAAAACCAGGCAAAAGAATGTTCGCCTTTGGAGTATTAGCCCCAAATCAGCCCTACTTGTGGTCGATTCCGGGGGGCGTCGTGAGGTAATAGATGACACACGGGATTACCACGCCAAACACGGTCACCCCCGCGGTCAGGTACACGAACCACTCCCTAACGGCAATGTCGGGCGGGACGAGGAATGTCTTGACCAGCGCGAACGCCACGATTACCAAAAGGCCGGGAATAAGGAACGACATCAGCTTGTTCATACCTTAAAAATAGCACAATTTTGCCACAAAAAGCGACAAAATGCAGGATTAGCCGATAAAATGAAAAAAATTCTGGGCGAAGATAACTTTTTTATTAAAAAAAGCTTATTTTTCAAGCAAGAGAAAATATATGTTTTCAACGATTCTACCAAGGAGTATTCACATGAATCTGAAAAAATTAGCCATGATTGCCATCGCTGGGACGATGGCATTCGGACTTGCCGCCTGTACCGAAGACTCAGGCACGAACGGCAGCATCGACAACGGAAACCACGGCAGCCTCCGCGACCGGGACGGTGACGACAACACTCCTAGCACAGTCGGCCCCAACGGCTATGACTACAAGGATAGCCGCAGCTACCGCGACTACACAGCCGACCTAACCGTCGGAAGCGTGAAGCACTCCGTCGTGCGCATCGGCGACCAGCTCTGGATGGGCGAAAACCTCAACGACCCAAGCGCAGGCCACTGCTACAATGACGACGAGGATTACTGCAAGCGTTTCGGAAGGCTCTACAGCTGGGCAGAGGCGATGAACCTTGACAATCGCTATAATTATGAGGACGCCACCCTCAAGATCAAGAACAAGCACCAGGGCATCTGCCCCGAGGGCTGGCGCATCCCCACCTCGAACGACTTCAAAAAAATGCTAGACTTCATCTTCTATGACTACGACCACGGCGATATCGCCCAGGACAACGGATTCGACGAGAATGATGACATCTCGGGCATCCAGTTGAAATCGACGAACTTCGACGCCTATGACGACGTGCTTTGGAATTCCAAGAATGGAGTCCCGGGCGAAGACACCTACGGTTTCTACGGTATCGGCACAGGCTATGGAGACACCTATCTCGGAGAGGACGACTACGGCGATACCGTCTACACCTATGAATATTCCGGAATCGCTGAATTTACGAAATTCTGGACGGCTACTCCCGTCGACGGAGCCGATGGCGCCGAAGTGTTCATCCTCACATTCGAAGACAGAACCATGTCCTCCTCTTGGGAATACAAGGAAGACCTTTACCCCGTCCGCTGCATGAAGGACTTCTAACCCGGGCCCCACAAGCATCTTTCAAAGGTTCCGCCCGCGCGGAGCCTTTTTTATTTTGTAATTTTATACTTGTAAAAATTTAACCCCAATTCATGGAATCTACTATGAGCATCAAAGATTACCTCGCCGGCGCCAAACAGGCCGGTTCCGTCCAGAAGCTGATGACCCCGGGCCTCGCCGTGGAATTTATCCAGCCCTGGTACACCCCGCTTTCTACGACCCCCTCTACCACGGGTATTGCTGTCGGCGGTATCGGCTCGACATTCACCGCCACGCCTGCCGGCACCACTCCCGTGATGAACGTGATGCCAGGCGTGCAGGTCCGCACCGAAAAGCCCGCTGACCTCCGCTTCAACAATTTCTTCTTCCGCGAATCCGTGATTGGCGCGAAGGCCGCTCTCGAAATCGGCGACTTCGCCGGCTTCACGCAGATGCTCGCCAAGTACCCGCTCGTGGACGCCAAGGGCGAAGCTCTCTTTACCGCCGCTGAACTGGCCAACCAGAAGAAGGCCGAGGCCAAGCTCAACAAGGCCATCGCCGAAAAGGATTTCTTCAAGAACAACAAGGCCGCGTTTGAACGCTGGCACATCGAATGGAGCGACCGCACCGCGGCTCTCTTGAACAAGGCCGGAGCCGAACTCAACCGCAGCGCCGTCATCGACTTCTTCAACGGTGTCGTGGGCGAAAAGGCCGTGCGCCAGGGCGCCCTCACCGCCGCCTGGGCAAACGACACTGAATTCCTGGGACAGGCCGGTTACGATGCCGCCAAGATGCAGTACGCCGCCCTCTACCCGGTGAGTGAAACCAAGTACGAAGGCAAGGGCGTGCAGATTACCAAAACCCAGTCCAGCTACGTGACCCCGGGTGACGAACGCCTCTCCAGCCTCCCCGTGAACGCCACCGTGTTCACTCTCGAAAATACCACCAAGGAAACCCGCGAAATCACGATCGTGCAGGTGCAGGACTGCATCGCCGGTTACATGGCCAAGAAGGACCGCCAGGGCGTTCAGGACTCGAGCTTCGTGCTCGTGCCCGCCGCACGTTTCCCGAAGGGCGTCAAGTTTGAGAAGCAGGCCAAGGACGGTCGCGAAGTCCGCGGTCTCGAATTTTACAACGAAAAGCCGCTCGCCGAAAGCGACTTCAACGGCTGCATGGGCGTATCCGTCGCCTGGAACAAGAAGGATAACCTGAACGTTTCCGTGAAGCCGATGTTCTACCAGGATGACGCCGCCTCTGTTTTGAAGGGCGCTCTCCGCAGCGGTCGCGTTTGCGAAGCCTGGGTTAAGAACGTTTACAGCGGTCGCGAAACCATGGCCGGTGCCGTCGCTGTTACCGCCGTCTTGAAGCCGAAGCAGAAGGTTTCTTTCCAGTTCAACCTGGTGCTCGACTTCCCCGAAATCAAGCTGAACAAGCTTACTTCCGCCAAGAAGTACACCGCCTTCTTCCCCGAAGCTTATGGCCGCGTGGGCGCCATCCTCGAAGAAGCCCTCGCCGCCGACAAGAACTTTGACGCTCGCCTCAAGGCATTCGAAGCCCTCGTTCCGAAGAAGGCCGTGGCCAAGCTCTACAAGACTGCCGCCAAGCAGGACGAATTCAAGAGCCTCGCCCTCAACACGCTCAG
>NZ_DFLC01000026.1:31133-46171 GCF_002374005.1 Fibrobacter sp. UBA3629
GACGTTTACTTCTACGGCAGCTTCAGCCTGATGGCCCTGATGCCGCGCCTCGACGGTGTGGTGATGAAGCGCTTCGGTGATGCAATTCTCGCCGTGAACGACAACCGTCGCCGTCACCACGAATACGTGAACCACCCGTTCGCCGACCTCCCGGATTCGAAACTGGAAGGCCCGCGCGCCGTGCGTGGCGCCGTAATTCACGACCTCGGAAGCCCCTTCGACGCCGAACCCGATGCCTACGACTGGCACAACGTGAAGGAATGGAAGGATCTCGCTCCGAAGTACGTGCTGATGGTTCTCCGTCATTATGTGAAGACGCAGGATATCGAAAACCTGAAGGACTGCAAAGAAGCCGTCTACGCCGCCATGCAGTACCTCGAAAAGATGGTGAACGAAGGCGAAAACTTCCCGCTCACCCACGGTACCGACGACACCTTCGACAACCTCTCCAGCCACGGCATTTCCGTGTACTGCGGTAGCCTCTGGATTGCAGGCCTCCGCGCCGCCGCCAAGATTGCCGAAATCCTCGGCGATAAGGCTCAGGCCGACACCTGGAACGCCAAGGCCGACGCCGCCAACAAGGAATTCGATGAAGCATTGTGGGACGAAGCCGAAGGCTACTACCACTTCTTCGTGACTCCGATGGAAGCGAAGGATGTGGTTGCAGACAAGCTCCCGCAACTGGCCGACGCCATCAAGGACACGCTCGTTATCGACGGCACCAACGTGAAGGCCGCCCTCAAGACCATCAACGAATGGCTCAACTCGGGCGAAATCCCGAGCGACGTGGAACTTTCGAAGAACGAACTTCGCGGCCTCAAGAAGGCTTGGCTCACCGCCCAGTGCAAGGACGCCTTTACCGCCAGCTGGAATGCAAAGATTGCAAACGACTGCGACGATGTATTTGCCGACACGATGCTCGCCGACACCTACCTCCGTCTGCTCGGCCTCAAGCCCATCAGCGACGAGAAGAAGGCGAAGGCAAACCTGCTCCGCATATTCAACACGAACTACAAGGCCAACAGCCCGCTCATCGGTGCCGCAAACCTTGTGCGCAAGGACGGCTCACCGCTCGACGAATTCAACTTCCAGGCTCACGACGTGTGGATCGGCATCCAGTACAGCATCATGTGCGCCATGATGCACCACGGATTGGAAAAGCAGGCTGCTGACATGGGTGATTCCATGATCCGCAACCTCTACGAAGAAGCCCGTATCCCGTTCGCCGCACCGGAAGGATTCAACGGTTCTTGCCGCCTGCACCCGGAAGCCCTCGTGAAGGCATTCGGCCTCAGCGCTACCGCCGCCGACAAGATGCACAAGGAACTCCTGAAGAAGGGCGCCCTCCTTGCCGACAGCCGCATCAGCCCGAAGCTCCCCCGCAACCTGCCCGCCTTTACGAAGGCATTCGGCAGCATCGCGAAGGCCAACAAGGTTGAAACGAGCACGCTGTTCATGCTGCTCCACAGCACGGCCCTCAAGTACACCGCCGGTAAGTACTTTAGGCCGGGTATGGTGTTCGCCTTGCTTTACTAGTGTTTAGCTTCAGAGATGAGCTCGCACGCGAACAAGGACTTGGCCTTCGGCCTCGATTGTTTGTTTAGTGGTTTGTCTCTTCTGCATGATTACAGCAGCAAGCTCCGTTTTTTTCGGATATAAAAAAGAGGTGTCCCGAGCGGGACACCTCTTTTTATTCATTTCTACTCGAACACTTTCTTTTTGCGCTGGTCACGACCAATCAGCACGAGGCTCACGACCACACCGGCGAGCAGTGCCACCGAGGTGAAAATCCATGCGGTAGAATGTCCGCAGGTTACCTGGAAGAACAGCACCGAGAGGCTCCAGCCGATAACCGTCTGAAGCACCATCATGAGCGTTCCGTAAAAACGCCCGAGTTCGCGGAAGGCGGTTCCCATGGCGGCAAGGCACGGCACATAGAGCAAGATGAACAGCAGGTAGGCCAGCACCTGGAAGCGCCCCAGGTTGAAATGCGCCTGCATCGTCTTGTACGCCCCTTCGTTCCCGGCACTTTCGGATTCATCGATGGCATCCTTGACGCCCAGCGGGTTCGCAATCGAGGTAAAGACTTCTACCAGGTTCGCCGGGACACTTACGAGAGCCTCTTTCACCGTCGATTTCAGGCTAAAGCCTTCGTCCGCGGCAGTTTCTTCCGGGGCCGCGCTGGCATCCCCAGCCGTCGCAGAATTTTCAGCCGAGTCGCCCGTACCCTCGATGGCATACAGCGAGTTGAGCGTCCCGACAATCGCTTCTTTCGCGAAGAGCCCCGTAAAGAGCGCGACAGATGCAGGCCAGTTATCGCGTTCAACGCCGAAGGGTTCAAACACCGGCGTAATCACCGTTCCCACGGCACTCAGCACCGACTTTTCGTTATTGCCATTACCGAAACTGCCATCGGTACCAACGGAGCCCATAAAGCCGAGCACCGTCACCATAATGAGCACGACCTTACCCGCACGGAAAACGAATTCCTTGAGGCGGAGCCATGCGTGGCGGAAAAGGTTGCGCACCTTCGGCAAATGGTAAGGCGGCAGTTCCATGATAAACGTCGATTCCTTGCCCATGAAAACCGTATGTCGCAAGAGCAGACCGTAAATCAGGGCAATCACAATGCCCGTCAGGTAAATCCCGAACACGAGCGTTCCCGCACTTTCGCCGAAGAACGCCGCACCAAATAGCGCATACACCGGAAGGCGCGCGCCGCAGCTCATGAACGGCACCAGGAACAAAGTAAGGAACCTTTCCCGCTTGTTTTCGAGCGTACGCGTGCCCATGAGCGCCGGTACTGAGCAGCCAAAGCCCACAATCATCGGCACGAAAGCCTTTCCCGGGAGCCCGAGGAACCGCATAAAGCGATCCGCCACAAACGCCGCGCGCGACATGTAGCCGGAATCCTCGAGGAACGAAAGGCAAAGGAACATGAAGAAGATAACCGGAATGAACGTCGATACCGTCTGGATGCCCGTACCGATGCCGTTCGCCAACAGCGCCACGACAACGCCCGGCGCGCCAATCTTCGTCAACAGTTCCGTCATGCCATCCACGAAAATTCCACCGAACAGGATGTCGAAGAAATCGATAAACGCACTACCGACCTTCACCGCAAACCAGAACACCAGATACATGGCAATGAGGAAAAGCGGAATTCCCAGGATGCGGTTCAAGAAGAGCTTGTCGAGCTTGTCGGTCCGCGTGCGCTTGGTAGTGTTGTCGCGGATGACCGCCTTCGCGATGTCGCGGGCATAGGAGTAGCGGGAATCGGCCAGCGCAAATTCCACCTCTTCGCCCAAGTCTTCTTCAATCTTGTCGTGCGGGATTTCGACACCGAGTTCATCGGCGAGTTCCAGCACTCGCCCGCTATGCTCCAGGTACTGCACCGCCGTCCAGCGCGGGCTTGCGCCAAGCTTATCAGCTACGGGCTTGAGCGGCACCGCAATTTCTTCAATCAGCTTTTCCAGGACTTCGGAATGCTTGACCGCTTTCGGGAGCGGAAGTTCACGGCTGTTATGCAACAGCTTGTGCAAGTCGTTCACGAAGCCTTCGCAGCTCTTGGGCGAAACCGCCGTGAGGCCAATCGCCGTCACGCCGAGAATTTCTTCGAGCTTGTGCAGGTCCACATGGATGCCGCGACTCGCCGCGATGTCCATCATGTTCACCGCCAAGACCATCGGCACGCCCTTTTCCATCAGCTGGCTCGTGAGGAACAGGTTGCGTTCCAGGTTCGTGGCATCCAAGATATTCACGACCAGGTCCGCCTCGCCCTTGAGCAGGTAATCGAGAGCGGCGCGTTCGTCTTCGGAGTTTGCGAACAGCGCGTAGATGCCCGGCAAGTCCACCACGCGAATCGTGTGGTTGTCGAGCTTGAACTGGCCTTCCTTCTTTTCGACAGTCACGCCAGGCCAGTTGCCCACAATCTGGTTCGAGCCGGTCAGCGAGTTAAAGAGCGCCGTCTTTCCGCAGTTCGGGTTTCCCGCAATCGCAATCGTGAAAACTTCTTTCTCGATAGGCATCAGACTCTCCTCAACTTGAGCACGTTGGCTTCTTGTTTACGGAGCGAAAGCCTGTACGAAAGCACGCTCACCTCTACCGGGTCGCCGAGCGGTGCCACCTGCAAAACCTGCAGCACCACACCGCGCACAAGCCCCATCGATAAAAGCTTGGACTTGTACTGAGAATCACCCGTGTTGTATCCAATAATTTCGGCCTTGTCGCCTTTTTTTAGTTCCGAAAACTTCGGTTCGTTATTCATACACCAACGATTTACTTTTTCGTAGATTTAGCGGTCTTCGACTTTTTCGACGGTTCACTGGGCGCATTCACAAACTCCTCGATTTTCTCAAGAGTCTCCGCCGAAAGAATGTGTTCCATGCAGCAGGCGTCCTTGTCGGCAATCGCCTCGGACACGCCAAGCTTGATCAAAAAGCTCTTCAGCAGAATGTGACGGTTCAGAATCTGGGACGCCACGAGCGCACCTTCCGAAGTGAGTTCGATACCGCTGTAGGGCTCCTGCGTCACAAGGCCGAGCTTCTTGAGTTCGATTACCGCCTTGGCAACCGACGGCATCTTGACCTTGAGCGCCGCCGCAATGTCGCGGACACGGGCAATCCCGTTCGCAAGGCGCAGCATGTGCACCATTTCCAAGTAGTCTTCAAGGCTCTGGCTTAACTTTACTTGTTCCATAGGACGGCTCCGATTAGACAAAAAACACACCTTATATATTAGTCAACGCTAAATTTAGAAAGCCTCGGCTAATTAGTAAAGGCTAAACTATGGAAAATGGGAGTAAAAAGGGGCGTTACATGGCCTGGTGTCATCCCCGCGCACGATGTTGTCATCCCCGCGAAGGCGGGGATCTCCTTTTCATCCCAAATTATTTATATTTCCCACTGACATAGCCTGTGGCGTAAAAACCGCAGGCGCGAGTTTAACGTAGAGTTAGCTCTTATTCTCTGTTTCGAAATCTGGTAAATTTCAAAAATTCCCGAGAATAAGGCGAACACTCACGTCCAGAAATGGGCGTGGGTCGTTTGTGCTTATTGGGAATAGGTTTACCAGAACCTCGAAACAGGTAAGTGCATTCGACGCCACGCTTTTTTATTTGTGTGGAATGTCATTCTGGAGCCGAAGGCGATAGAATCCAGGGCGATAGTTGGCTGCATGACATAAGGGCTAGAAGGAGCCCTTATGAGCCTGTTTGAAAAACTGCAGAACGCCTCGTCCGAAGAAGATGTCAAGGACGCCTATATCAGGGCTTTACATCTCAAAGGGGTTCAGCGAAATCTAGTTGATATCCAGACTAAAGAGGTTTGGTTTGAGGCAAAGTTCGGCTCAAAGAAGTCTCTTTACGAGATGTTCACGCAGTTGCTTTTCTATATCCATCGCGCATTAAAGGACGGTGAATATATTCCGCCTTTTCTTTGCGTGGTAGATAGCATTAAGGCTGCGGTTATGAAGACGGATGTGGCCCTTCCTCTGTTGCAGGACAAGAGTGTTCACATTAAGTGGGGCAAGTCCGCCAGCGATGTGACGCAGGACGCGTTAGATATTGTTTCGCAGTATATTGGCACTCATTTTGTGAGCTTTAATATTGAAACTCATGAAAGTGAATTCATTGAAACGATGCGGAATGCCATAGAAAAAGGCGAAATCATCCGCACGCAAATTACGCCCGACAATCTGAAGCAGGTTTTCGACAAGTGGGTCGAGATGGTCGGCAAGGAAATCGTGAATGCGGAACCTGAAAACTACGCAGAATTTTTCTATGCCGATGTGATGAGCGACGGCAAGGTCAGCACCCACGAACATTTGTCTGCAGAGTTGCTGCACAAAGGCAATAAGCCGATATTCTTGCTAAACGGAAAGACCTACGAAATCGCAAGCATGGATGGTTACAGCCAGTTCTGGGCGATTTACGATAGGCCGCCCAAAGAGGAATTCCGCAGTTACTTGCTGGAACGCCGCGACAGCCTGATTCCCGTTGACGAACGGACTTTCAAGGGAGCCTACTACACTCCGCTCAATGTAGTTGACAAGGCTTACGACTTGCTAGAAAAGACGCTTGGTTCGAATTGGCAGAAGGACTATTATGTGTGGGATATGTGCTGCGGCGTCGGAAACCTCGAAGCCAAGCATTCCAATCACCGCCATTTGTTCATGAGCACTCTCGATCAAGAAGACGTGAACATCATGAAGGCAGCGAAGATTTGCGTATCCGCCGAGCGTTTTCAATATGATTACTTGAACGATGACATTACCGATAACGGGACGATTGATTACAGCCTTACAAACAAAATTCCTCAGACTTTGCAGAATGTAATTCGTGATGCAAACGAAGGAAAGAAAAAATTATTGGTGCTGATAAATCCGCCGTATGCAGAAGTTGGGAGTGCATTTAATGCTTCTTCTAAAGATAACACCGCTAAAACAGGTGTGAATAAAACACGGTTTGGACAATACGGAATGAAAGAATATGGTAAAGCAAGCAATGAACTGTTTACTCAATTTGTTGCCCGTATTGCTAAGGAAATTCCGAATGCGACATTAGCGATGTTTAGCACATTGAAATATGTCAATTCTCAAACAATGGAAGTATTTCGAAAACAATGGTGTGCTCAATATTTGGGAGGTTTTGTAGTACACTCAAAGTCTTTTGAAGGTCTCAAGGGAAATTTTCCTATAGGCTTTCTAATTTGGAAAACGTTCAACGTCATTGCGAAGCAATCCAAATGTATGTTTCCGTCTGAGATTTCATGCGAGGTTCTCGATAAAAGTACAAATCCAATTGGCGAAAAGAAGTTTTATAATGCCCCAAATGAAAGATATCTTGCCACTTGGATTGACAGGCCTGAGCCGAATACTACTGAAATAATTCCATTAAAAAACGCGATATCGCCTGCAACTAGAACAACAGATTTGAGGTGTAAATTTTGGAGTGATGACGCTATCGGTTACATGCGAGTAAATAGTAACGACATGCAACAAGCCAATGATACTTCGCTTTTCTCTTCTGGTTATAGTGGTGGGCATGGGTTTTATGTCAACTCAGAAAATTTACTTGATTTAGCCGTTATTTATACAGTTAGAAAGATTATTCCTCATACTTGGCTCAATGACCGCGATCAATTTCTCCAACCAAATTGTGAATTGCCCGAAGAATTCAAAAACGATTGCTTAGTTTGGATGTTATTTCATGGTTCAAACCTCACCGCTAGCGCCAACGACCTTGAATGGAACGGCAAAAAATGGAGCATCGTCAATCATTTTATCCCCTTCACCGAAGAAGAAGTCGGTGCAAGCGAACGCTTCGAAAGTGATTTCATGGTGCAATACATGCAGGGCAAAACCTTCAGCGCCGAAGCCCAATGCGTCCTTGACGAAGGCCGCAAAATTTGGGCAACCTACTTCAAGCAAACCTTCAACCACAAAATTCGCGAAGAATTGAAACTCAATCGCCCCGATGTCGGCTGGTATCAAATCCGCCAAGCTCTAAAAACACAAAATGAATCCGGCAATTCTGTTCCCGTTAGCTTTGCTGCCTTCGAATCTGCCTACAAAGCCCTATCTGAAAAGCTCCGTCCACAAGTCTATCAATACGGATTTTTGAAATAACGACAACCAGTTCCATTTTGGAACTAGTTCAAAAAAGTGAGATTTCTAACTCATCAAATTTTTCGAGTAGTTGAACTGTCAAGGAATACTTGACAATTCAAAGCCGGGGATGACAAAATGATTATGGATTAACGAAAAAAGTGGTATGTGCATTTTTTGCACATACCTCCCAACCAGTTAAAAACGGCTACAATTTGTCGCAGTTTTAATCACGCTTTGCATATTAATCAATGCGTTATAAAGGGACATCTAACCCCCACTTGCCTTTCTCCCGTTCTTTTTGTATATTACCCACTACACCAGAAAGGGTGCTATTAGTAGATCGCTATCCGCGTAAGCGGGGCGGTCTTTTTTGTTTAAAAAGGGGCAAAAATGGTAAAAAACGAAGAAAAAGGTGAAATCCGACCGGAAAGCCATGGCTATTGCCATAAACGCAAGGAATATTTTATATTTGGAGTAGAGGCTTCATTATGACCGAAAACCTTATCAAAGACACCTTGCACGCTATCAAGACGATGGACCATTCCAGAGAGGCCGCGCTACGCCGCCTTCAAAGGGCTGGTATCCTTACAAAGTCCGGCAAGATGACAGCCCTCTACCGTAGGTGCATCAAAGCCCAAACACCTAGGGGATAGACTTTATGGACGATATCTATCTGGATCGTCCTAATCTATACATAGGTTTCCATGGTTGCGAAAAAAGTGTGGGGATGGATTTAGTTCTAAATCCGAACCACATCCACATGAGCGCTCATGATTATGAGTGGCTCGGCCATGGTTTCTATGTGTGGGAAAATAATCAGGACAGAGCATTAGACTGGGCTTGTACCCATCATCCCAAATTCAAGGAGCCGTTCACAGTCGGCGTTGTCTATACGCTGGAGAAATGCCTTGACCTAACCGACAAGCATTTTATCGAACTGCTTTCGAACGACTATCCCGAATTTATCAAGGACCTCAAGAATTTTGGGACGTCTATACCGCAAAATACAGATTTGAAAGGAAAACCTGACCCTGGCGGAATTTTGAGATTCCTTGACTGTTTCTTGATAGAACATTTGCATTCAATAAGAGATATCGCCGAGGATATTCCCTACTTTGACACTGTTCGAGGCGCATTTACTGAAGGCACACCTGCGTACCCAGGAACACAGTTCGGCGACAAGAACCACATCCAGGTTTGCATACGCAACAAGAAATGCATCAAGGGATTTTTCTTGCCTAGGTACTGACAGATTATTTGCATAAAAACAACCACCCCACAGTTAAGCAGGGTGGCCGAGCTGTTTTAGGATAAAAAGAGTTTAAACTAGTCTGCGATCGGAACGATGTAGTAGGCGGTTCCGGTGGTCACGTCCATTTCCTTGGAGACCTTGCCGCTAGCGATATCGTAGCGGTAGATGGCACCGCCCTTCTTGTCGGCATGTCCCAGGAGCACGCTCTTGCCGTCGGCATCCAGGTGAATGGACGGGGCGAACCACGGGATGGTCGGAGAAAGGTCCACTTTTTCGACAGTCTTCTTGTAGACATCGACAACCACAAACTGCCATTCGTAATTGTTGAAGTTGCTCGGATCGGCAAAGCTGCCGAAGAATCCCATAAACTTGCCGTCACCGATGTAGGTGCCACCGACCATCAGGTTGTTTTCGTTCGTTTTCTTGCCATCGTATTCGGCATCGTGCATGCGGAAAATCCAGTCCTTATCGAATTCAGTTTCACCCTTCTTAATGCGGATCCAGCCTTCCTTGTAACCTTCAACGTAGCAGTAAGAGGCATTGGAATAGAAGTAGATATCGCCCTTTTCATCAACAAAGGACATGGTGTTGTTCATGTCGTCCATGCCTCCAACGGCTGCGACCTTGTCGCTAAAAATGGCCTTTTCGACCTTATCTGTTTTCACGTCAACAATCACTACGGAAGCGCGCGGGCCCGCGATGAAATTGTTGAAGTCGACAAACTGGCTCAAGGTCAGGAACATCTTGCCGTCACGGATTACGGCGGAGCCCGGAACCGATGTCAAAGCGCCGCTTTCTTCGTCGATGTACTCGGAAAGATCGATAGTTGCCGTGGTCTTGAGCGTCGTCGGGTCAAGAGCAGTAATGGCGTCGCCCATGGACTGTTCCACGTACATCTTGTTTTCGTCAACGAACTTCATCATGATGGCGCGGGTGCCCTGGAACTTGGCCGTAGCAGAGGCCTTGGCAGGCATGTTGCCGTCCTTGTCCAATTCGTAGCGCGAAAGGGTGCTGTTCATGGCATCATCAGTGGCGAGCACATAGACGGAGCCGTTGAAGTACGCGACGCCGCCTGCGTTCGGGGCTTCGATAAAGTCTTCAACAACCTTGGCCTGATTGTCAGAAAAAGAAGCGGTTCCGACAAATTGAGAGGCGTCCATCATGAAGGAGAGCAGGTACTTGTCCCCTGAAGAAGAGCCGTTGTCATTAGCGGAACTGGAGCTGGAGTCATCGCCGCAGGCCGCGAGCATCAATGCGGAAGACATTGTCACAGCAACGAGGCCCTTCGACAGGCTCAGG
The DNA here is from genome assembly GCF_002374005.1 of Fibrobacter sp. UBA3629. NCBI lineage: Bacteria > Pseudomonadati > Fibrobacterota > Fibrobacteria > Fibrobacterales > Fibrobacteraceae > Fibrobacter > Fibrobacter sp. UBA3629. The sequence continues at coordinate 41,293 of NZ_DFLC01000026.1, forward strand.
GACCTTGTATTATTTTTTTTGAAGAGGTTCATTTGTTTTCCTTTTGTTTATAGTGTAAACTTGATTTTGGTCGCAAAGGCGCGGCCGGGCTTGGATTCACCATACTTGTCATACACCCGGACATCCATGAAGTTGCGGACTTCGAAATTCCAGGAGAGCATGTTGGCGAGAATGGAGTATTCCACGCCTAAATCTTGGGTGAACGAGCTGGGGATGGTGCGGTCTTGCCTTTTGGAGACCTTCCAGGAGTAGTAATATTCGTCAGTGTAATTGGCAAACCAGTAAAGTTTGAAGAAATCATCCCGGTAAAGCAAATCGCCCACATGGAATTCCGCACCAAAATTCATGTAGAGCGTAGGAATATTCGGTACGGTCAGTCCCTTTGCGATTCCGTAGGCCAAATCCGCTTCGCGGCTTTCGGCTTCTTGCTTGGTGAGATTGTAAGAAAGTGAAATGTATTCGTTCACATCGACTGCGGCGTCGATTTCAAAGCCAGTCGTCTTGGTGCCGACACTGTTGTAGTACGGGCGCGGAACCGATGCGTAGTTGTTCCAATAAATGCGGTCTTCCATGAGCATGTAGAACCAGTTGAATTCCAAATGCAATTTCAAGAGCAGCGGAATCTGGCGCATATCCAGTTCGGCACCTGCGGTAAAGTTGTCGGACTTTTCGGGTTTAAGGTTCGGGGAACACTGCACATACATTCCGTCGCCAAAGATTTCTTCGCGGGTCGGAAAACGCAGGCTATGCTGGTAGCCTCCCTTGACGGCAAACTGTTCGACTACAGACAAATTGTCAATCACTTTGACGCGTAGATTTTCGCTGTAGCCGAAATCCTTATTTTCGGCATAGTCGTCTGTCAACTGCTGTATACGCTTTTCGCCGTCATCGTCCGCCTTGATGGAGTAGTAATATCCCTTGACGCCAGCCACATTCTGGATTCGTTCATTCCAGAAGTTGTTTTCGAGAGAAAGCCCCGTTACAACGGAATGGCTGTGCCCGGGGAATCCGGCACTATTGAGCGTCTGGCCTTTAGCGGCGCGCTTGTCTTCCGGATCTTGCGATTCGTAGCGGTAAAGGCCGCTCCAGGTGAGAATGTGGTTTTGCGTGAACGCGTAGTCAAAATTCCAGGGAGCTACAATCGTCTGGTTTTCGCGTTCGATATGCGACGCCCCACCCATAGAAATTTCGCCAAAAGCGGTATTCGCTTCGCGAACATTCTCTTTGTCCCAGCCGAAGTAATAAGTATGGCTCGTATCGACGACAGCCTCTTTACCGAAGGCGTAGCTGAACGAAAGCGCGGCCGAAAGCCCCTTAATGAACAAGTCCGCTTTTTCAAGAGAAAGGTTTACGCCGTACGATTGCGCATTGGCGTTCGCCTCTTCGATGCGGTGGGAATTCGACTGGATTTCTTTATCCATCGCGTTGTAAATCACGCCCAAAGTCGCCTTGTCAAAGAAGTATTTCTCGAAGGAGACAAAAGGCAACACGTTGTAACTGTAATAACGGTCGTGATCTCGCGTTACAACCGTGTCCATATAGGGCGTGGTGAATTCGTAATCGTTGTCGGAGTAGTTGTAATAGGCCGAAATTCCGGTGGCGATAGCGCGATTTTTGGCTGAATCGGTAACCCACACATATTTTGCGTCAAGAGAGGCCTTGTGGGTATTGAAACTTCCGAAACTGTAAGAGCCCGTAATGGAACTCTTGGGCAAGTCATGCGTCACGATATTGATGACACCGCCCATGCCGTCGGTCGCAAAGCGTTCGGGCACATAACTCTTGTAGATTTCGATGCGATCAATCTTGTCGATGGGAATGTCATTTACCGAAAGATTTCCGTTGCCGTTATCGACAGGAACGCCATCGACAAGCACCTTCACGTTCTTGCCTTCCATGCCGCGGATGTTGATTTTGCTTTCGCTGCCCATGCCGCCCGACTGGCGGATTTTCACGCCCGAAGAACGGTTCGTAGCGTCTGCGATGGTGGCGCTGGAGCCTTGCAGTTCCGTGGCGTCCATCACCTTGACCGATTCGGCCTTCGTTTTCTTGTCGACCGGAGCAGCCTCGTTGATTCCTTCACCTTCAATACCCATTTCGTCGAGGACTGTCACTCCAATTTGCGAATCATTCGCATTTTTATTTGTAGGCGCATTCGCAGCATCATTTATCGATTGTTCAGATGTTTCCTCGCCAAAAACATCATCAAAATTCGTAATTTCTTCGGCAGATTCGGCGTTTTCACCGTTCGCCGATTCTTGTGCACGCGCAGCCACAGAGGCAATCGCAACCATCACCAACACGAGAGTTGTCAATTTGTATGCAAAAAGGTGTTTCATCGCGTCCAAATTGAGAAACAAGCGCAAGAAATTTCTACTCCAAAAGGTTTGGCGAAAATCCGTTTGGAGTAGAACAGAAAATGTTTTTTTCCAAAATTTGATTCAGCCCTTTTGGGAGGAAACGCTATGAAAAAGAAATCTCTGCTCTCTTGGATTTTTCTGTTTGCCAAAAACAAGAAAAAATATTACATCGCAAGCATTTTCTTTGCGCTCTTGCGCGTCGCTTGCGGAATCGCTCCTTACATCATTATCGCAAACATCGTGCGCGAACTGCTTTCGGGCGTGCGCGACTGGGATGTTTACCTTAAGGAATGCCTGATTATTGCGGCATTCTGGTTCGGGAATGTCCTGTTCCACAGCATTTCGACGACACTTTCGCATGTGGCGACTTTCAACGTGCTTGGAAACATCCGCAAGGATCTTTGCGACAAGCTTTCGCGTGTGCCGCTGGGTTCTGTTCTCGACATGCCTTCGGGTGCTCTCAAGAACATCCTGGTAGAACGCATCGACAGCATGGAAACGACGCTTGCGCACGTAGTCCCGGAATTTACCTCGAACCTGATTCTCCCTGTGCTCATGTTCGTCTACCTTTTCCATATCGATTGGCGCATGGGGCTTGCCTCGCTCGGCACGCTCCCGATTGGTATGGTCGCCATGGCGGTTATGTTTGCCGGAGCGCAGAAGTGGTTCGATAATTCTATCCAGAAAACGAAGACCTTGAACGACACCGCGGTTGAATACATTAACGGCATCGAAGTCATCAAGGCGTTCGGCAAGTCAAAGTCTTCTTACGACAAATTTGTAGTAGCCGCAAAAGAAGGGAGCGACTGTTTTGTCGAATGGATGCGCCGCTGCATTTGGCCGCATTCACTTGCCATCACGGTCGCTCCTGCCACACTATTGACGGTGTTGCCGTTTGGCGGTTACTTCTATTACAACGGTTCCATTACGGCAGTGGATTTTATCACCGTCATCATCGTTTCGGTGAGTATCATGATGCCGCTCCTCACCATCATGAGTTACAGTGACGACATCAGCAAGGCGGGCGTCATTTTCGGTGAAGTCGGCTCGGTGCTCGAAATGAAGGAACTCGCACGCCCCGCGGCCGACAAGCGCAAACCCGCCGACAATTCCATCACATTGAAAGATGTGCGATTCAGCTATCATAAGGGAATCGAATGCGAAGAAAAGAAGGAAATTCTCCACGGCATCAACATGGTTCTCCCCGAAGGAAGCTTTACCGCATTCGTGGGCCCGAGCGGTTCGGGCAAATCGACGATTGCTCGCCTTATCGCCTCGCTGTGGGATGTTGACAGCGGCGACATCGAAATCGGTGGCGTGAACATCAGGGATCTTTCGCTCGAAGAATACAACCGCCGCATCGCCTACGTTTCGCAGGACAATTTCTTGTTCGACATGTCCGTCCGCGAGAACATTCGGCTCGGGCGGCCGACCGCATCGGATGCCGAAGTCGAAGAGGTGGCGCGCCAAAGCGGCTGCTACGAATTTATCATGAGTCTCGAAAACGGCTTCGACACGATTGTCGGCGGCTCGGGCGCCCACCTCTCCGGTGGCGAGCGCCAGCGCATCGCCATCGCCCGCGCGATGATGAAAAATTCTCCCATCGTCATTCTCGACGAAGCGACCGCCTATACCGACCCCGAAAACGAAGCCATCATCCAGAAATCCGTGGCAAAACTTGTTAAGGGCAAGACGCTCATCGTGATTGCTCACCGCCTCTCGACCGTCAAGGACGCCGACAAGCTCTACGTCATCAAGGACGGCAACATTGACAGCTGCGGCACGCACCAGGAACTGCTCGAAAAGGGCGGCCTCTACAAGTCCATGTGGCAAGCCCACATCAGCGCCAAAGATTCCGAGGAGGATGCATAAATGTTCGATACTCTCATCAAGTTCTTCAATTTCTGCAATGCAGAAAACCGCCACAAGTTCTACGGCTCTATCATCGTGGGAATTTTCAATTCCTTCTTCATGGCGCTCCGCATCGGTGCCATGGCTGTCATGTTGCAAGGCGTCATTCGCCATGTGCAGGGAATTGCGCCGTTTACCATGGACACCGTCTGGCTTTCGCTTGGAATCATGGTGGCAAGCCTTATCGGAGCAACCGTCACCAAGCGCATCATGAGCATGTGGCAAACCGAGGGCGGTTACCGCACTTGCGCCTCCAAACGCATCGAAATCGCCGAACACCTGCGTTACCTGCCCATGGGCTACTTCAACAAGAACAGCCTCGGCTACATCACCTCCGTCACCACCAACACCATGGAACAGCTTGGCGATGTGGCAACACGCGTTGTCATGATGGTTACGCAGGGCATTCTCGACACCATCCTCATCATCGTGATGATTGCCTTTTTCGATTGGCGAATTGCGATTGTCGCAACCATCGGCTTTGCGCTCTTCCAATTCATCAACACGCTCATGCGCATGAACGTCCGCGCCGTTTCTCACGAAAAAGTGGAATCCGACAGCAAGGTGGTCGAAAAAGTTCTCGAATACATCCAGGGAATCGCCGAAGT
>NZ_DFLC01000026.1:46348-55361 GCF_002374005.1 Fibrobacter sp. UBA3629
GTCGCCAAGCTCACGGGCGTTGCCATCATGATGTTCTCGATTCATTTCTACCTGAACGGCACCATGGAACTTGCCAACTGCGCTGTCATGCTGGTGTGCTCCTTCATGCTCTTTGCGGCTCTGGAACTGGGCGGTAGCTACGCGGCCCTCCTCCGCACCGTAGATATCGCCGTGAACCGCGCAAACGATATCTTGAGCAAGCCCACCATGGACATCGATGGCGAAGACGTTGCCCCCGCCAATCACGATATCAAGGCCGACGGTATCGATTTCGCTTACGATAAGCGCAAAATCATTGACAACGTGACGCTTTCCATTCCCGAAAAGACGACTACGGCCATCGTGGGCCCGAGCGGTTCGGGCAAGACGACGCTTTGCCATTTGCTCTCGCGCTTCTGGGACGTAAACGCAGGTTCGGTGACCTTGGGCGGCCGCCGCGTGCAAGATTACAGCATGGACAGCCTCATGAAGAATTTCAGTTTCGTGTTTCAGAACGTGTATCTGTTCCGCGATACGATTGAAAACAACATCAAGTTCGGGAATCCGAGCGCAACGCACGAGCAAGTCGTGGATGCCGCCAAGAAAGCCTGTTGCCACGACTTCATCGAAAAACTCCCCGACGGCTACAACACGGTCATCGGCGAAGGCGGCGCAAGCCTCAGCGGCGGTGAACGTCAGCGCATCTCGATTGCACGCGCCATCATGAAGGATTCCCCGGTCATCATTCTGGACGAAGCGACCGCGAACGTGGACCCGGAAAATGAACGCGACTTGATGCTTGCCATTCAGGAGCTGACCCGCGAAAAGACGGTCATCATGATCGCGCACCGTCTAAAGACCGTGCGCCACGCCGACCAGATTATCGTCTTAGACAAGGGCCGCATCGCAGAACAGGGCAAGCACGAAGAACTCGTGAAGAACGGCGGAATCTACGCCCGATTCATCGATTCCCGCCGCGAAGCCGTCAGCTGGAAACTGTAATGAATATTGCCGCTCCCGGCGTGATGATGGGGGCCGGCGGCGAGTTCCTTTCGCAGGCGACTCGTTTGGACGCGCTCCATCATAAAATTCTACATTAAATCATGAACAAGAATGGCATTGCGATTGGTTATGCGATAGCGGCGGCCGCATTTTATGCACTGAATGTCCCCTGCTCCAAAATGCTGTTGGCCCACATTTCGCCTGTATTCATGGCGGGGCTGCTCTATATTGGCGCGGGGCTCGGCATCGGCATTCTCTTCCTGTTCCATATCAGGCGCGAGCCCCAATCAGAACGGCTCTGCAAAAAAGATTTCCCCTACACGCTGGGCATGGTCCTGCTCGATATCGCAGCGCCCATATTGCTCATGTTCGGTGTCAAGTACGGAACGTCCAGCAACGCCTCCCTGCTCGGTAACTTCGAAATCGTCGCGACAGCGCTGATTGCGCTATTCATCTTTAGAGAAAAGGTGTCTACGCGTTTGTGGATTGCCATTTTATTTATAACGACATCCAGTTTCATTCTCTCGTTTGAAAATGCCGACGGATTCAAATTTTCGATCGGCTCCATCTTCGTTCTCGGCGCGACCATCTGCTGGGGGCTAGAAAACAACTGCACCCGCAAAATTTCGGACAAAAGCACATACCAGATTGTGACCATAAAAGGCCTCTGTTCCGGAATCGGCTCCATCGTCGTTTCGCTTACCACAGGCGAAATGCATTTTGCCGTAAAATACATCCCGCTCGCCCTGCTGCTCGGCTTTGTGGCTTACGGTCTGAGCATTTTCACCTACATCCGCGCGCAACATTACCTGGGAGCCGCAAAGACTAGCGCCTTTTACGCATTCGCGCCCTTTATCGGCGTTCTTTTTTCTGTCGTGCTCTTGAACGAAAAAATCACGTTGCAATACATCGTGGCGTTCCTGGTCATGATCGCCGGAACCATTTTTGTGGTTTACGATACGCTTGTCCGCTCACATTCGCACATGCATCAGCATATTTTCACGCACACGCATGGCTGCATAACCCATACACACGTTGTTACGCATTCCCATTTGCACAACCATGTCTTTTCCGATGCAAAGCACGGTCACAGCCACGACATCAAGGACCTAGAGAAAATCTCAACACACTGATGAGGAATTTAAAAATGTCCGCAAAGCGTAACGAAGTTGCGTCTGCAACTTCGAAACTCAATCACACGCTCATCATTGCATCAATCAACTTTTCCTGATTGCCTTGCAGCAGATACTGTTCCGCGATTTTTCCGTGTTCCATGCGAATGACGGACTGGCAACAGTTTAGAATAAATTCGGGGTCGTGGGTAATCACGAGCAGCGTCTTTCCGCTTGTGGCAAGTTTTTTAAGGGTTGCCGAAACGGCAAGCATCTGTTTGTAATCCAGGCCGCTGGTAGGTTCGTCGAATACGACAATTTCGCGCCCGCTAGAGACGCCGCTGCCGATAGCCACGCGTTGCTTTTGACCGCCCGAAAGAGCCATCGGATGTTCATGCGCATACTGATCCAAATTCAAACCGGCAAGAATTTCAAGAGCAGCCTTTTCGTTTTGCGGACGCATGCCCAGCAAGATTTCGTCAAGGACGCTTTCCGTAAACAGCTGGTGGTTCACGTCCTGCATAATCAGGTACGCGCCGTATTTGCGGGCCTTGCGCTTTTGTCGCCAAGTTCCGCGGAGCCCGCACAGCACCTGGGCCAGCGTCGATTTGCCCGCCCCATTATGGCCGATGATGGCGGTGATTTGATTGCGCGGGAGTGAAAGTTCTGGAATGTCTAAAACCGGAAATTTGCGATTGTAGGCGAAATGGAGGTTGTTGAAGAGCAATGACTCTTTAAGAGTTCGCTTCGCAGGCTCCTTCGAACGTTCCGGCCCTTCGGCAAGCTCAGGAACCTTATTTTTTAGTTGTTCCAAATTCATGCAGCGCAGTCCGAGGCTTGCCGCATATTCCGGGCCTTTCGCTTCGAGTTCCGCAGGAGCCCACTCGTGCGCAATACAGCCGTCTTTTACGTAACAAATCCGGTCTGCGATTTCACGCAGGTAATGGATGCGGTGCTCCACGATAACAACGGTCTTGCCGCGGGATTTCCAAAACCCGATGATTCCGGCGAGGTCCGCGACGGTCTTCAGGTCAAGATTAGCCGATGGCTCGTCAAGAACGAAAATTTCGGGGTCGGTCGCAGAGACCGAGGCGCAGGCGATTTTCTGCTTTTCTCCGCCGGAAAGGTGGAAGATGTTTCGGCCCGACAAATGTTCTATGTGGAATTCCTTCACGACGCGATTCACGCGTTCCATGATTTCTTCCGGATCCATTCCCAAGTTTTCACAGCCGAAGGCAATTTCACTGTCGGTATCGATGTTGAAAAACTGCGAACGGGGATTCTGGAAAACGGAACCCACATGTCTTGAAATTTCGGCAAGCGTCATGTCGGCGGTATTCTTGTCGCCGAGCAATACATCGCCCGCCATCGTTCCCGATTGATAAAGCGGAATAAGCCCGTTGATTAGCTTAGAAATAGTCGTCTTTCCGCAACCCGACTCCCCCACAAGCACAACGCATTCGCCAGACTTGATTTCAAAATTCAAGTTCTTGATGACGGCATCGTCCAAGGAATCGGTGTAAGAGAACGAGACGTTTTTGAGGGTAATGTTCATAAATTGGGATAGACAATTAAGATAGATTGCTTCGCTACGCTCGCAATGACGTAACAGCACTAATTACGAAGTAAAAATATTACAATTACCGCAATACAATAAACAAACACGACAACATCTTGAACGTGGAACCCGATTTTGACAATGCAACTACGTCTCGTTTCTGGCGAAAGTCCGCGCGTCGTCGCCGCTACCGAAAGTTCATCCCCGATTTTCGTGAGTGACACCAACAACGGAATAAGTCTGTATTCCAAAATGGCAAGCGGGTTCTTTAATGTCCGCAGGCTGAACAGGCGAATACCCCGCATGCGCATGGCGTTCCCGATATCGCGGGCTTCATCGAATACAGTCGGGAAAAAGCGAATCATCACCGCTAAGGGAATCGTCACTTTGTTAGGAATATGCATCTTCGACATTCCCGCCATGAACTCGTTCACCTTGGTGGTCGTCATGACATAGTAAAAAATAACGCTTATCGGCATCACATGCGAAACAAGCATCATCGTCGAGACAAACAGCGTGCCCGCGAGCCCGACATCCATTGTTTTTAAATAATCAAAACTGAATGCAGATATTGCGTACAAGAAAGAAAAGAGCAGGGAAAACCGCCATCTTTTTTCAAGCACCAATAAAACCGCCGGCAAAATAACAATCATGGCGCCGTAAATCACTGGCGCGGAAAGAATGATGCTGTTTCCCGCAATCGTTAAGAACAGTTTTGTCCGAGGGTCCAATTTCACCGGGCAAGCCCAATTCGTTCGAAGTGTCTTTTCATGATGCGGCGGGCCACAAGTCCACCGATAACGGCACCCAAGATGCCGAAGGTGTAGATTCCGACCAGGGGCCAGATGCTGTTAGAAAGTTCCGCCAACTTCGCAACGTAACCTTCGTCGCACATGCCACGGGTATATTCCAGATATTCCTCGGTATAAAGCCAAAGCGGAAGCAGCATCGAAGAACTCATTAGGCTCAAGACAATGTTTGCCATGTACAAGCCGGCAAAATTTTTCCCTATGATTTTCAGAATTGTTCCCGACAGTAGCCCAACTGCAAGGCTTATCGCAAACATGATAACGCTCTGTCCCATTATCAGCATGGCACTGCCGAAAATGCCGCAAAAAAGCATACAGCACAGGATCGGCCTTTCTATTTTCGAATAGAATAGGAACATGGGAATGCTTGTCACAAGTGCGATGCTCGCGGTCGAAAAAACAATAAGGGCGGGAATGTAGCCGATGCTCGACGACATAAAACCAAGCACGATATAAAGTGCCGAAAATATGCCTACGTTCACCAAGTCGCGAACCAACGTATTTGATGATTTTTTCCCGGTCGATCTTACATTACTCATAAAAGTCTCCAATAGCAAACAAATGCACGCCAAATAGAGTTTTTTGATGCACTTTTTTCTACTCCATTTAGACAGAAAAAGGACCGCGGCAAACAGCCGCAGCCCCTTTTTATGCGTATTTTATGTGGATATTAGAAACTGAATACGGTTTCGAGACCGAAGCGCAGCGCAGTATCGTCCTCGTTATCCTGCACGGGAATGTCCACCATGCCGAAGGCCGTGATTTCGAGGTTTTCCACCGGCGTAATGTAGGCGCGGGCACCGACATCGAATGTAGCGGCGGAATCATCGTCATCATCCATGGTATTGGTGTGGTATTCTACAGGAATGCCGAGCTTGATGAATTCAGCAAGCTTGAAGGCGGGTTCGGCATACACGAAGAAGTATTCCGGAATTTCGCCGTTGTCAAGGTCGCTCGCATCTTCGGCGGCATCGCCCCTATCGACGATAGCATAGAAAGCGGTCGTCTTGATATCGAACATGCCCACTTCAAAAGTCGGCTCGACCAAGAAGGCGTGAGCGGTAGAAGTCCAGTCCTGACCATCAACCACGTCACCGTCGTCACCCAGGTAATCGGCATGGAAGCCGTACACAGCCCTGAAACCAAAGCCACCGATATTCAGGCCAGCCTCAACACCGGCATGGAGTTCATTGTGCTGTGCAGTCTGGAAGCTCTTGTAGTCAACGAACGGACGCAGGTGCTGACCGGCGATATCAAAATCGTAGGCAGCGTGCACGTCGTAGACCTTCGCGCCATCGTCATCGGCAAAGTCGTTATCACCACGACCGAAGCCAAAGCCGAGCACAAGGCCCGCCAAGTCAATTTCAAGACCGCGAATATCGTGTTCCTTCATGCCCGCAGCATTGTCTGCCGGATCATCGTAGCCGTAGTAGGCATTGAACGCGCCTTCCGAGAAGGTCAGGTCACCCAGCTTGACGGCGAAGAAATCGGCCGGCTGGTACTGAACGTAGGCGCCGTTATAGACAGCAGCGGGGCTATCCGTTTCACCATCAGTTTCAAGCTGCACGGATGCAGACCACTTTTCGTTGAACTTCACTTCCACATTCAGGTCGAACGTAGATGCGTATTCATGGTTCAGGTCGTCATCGTTCAAAACGTCGCCCGTGTAGGCATCGAATTCGACTTCGCCGGAGAACTTGACTTCCATGTTGGCGGCAGAAGTTTCTTCGCTCATGCTCGCCTTGAGCATGTCGAGAGCGTTACCTGCGGCATTGGCCACTTCGGCAGGATTCGTGTTTTCGGCAGGAGCCTTTTCTTCAGCGGGAGCCGGTTCTTCGGCCTTTGCCTGTTCTGCAGGTGCTGCGGCAGGGGCTTCCTGTGCAGGGGCCGGGGCAGCTTGGGCAGGAGCTTCCGCAACAGGCGCTGCAGCGGGGGCTTCGGCGGCAGGAGCAGCTTCCTGAGCGAATGCAGGCATCGCAAACACGGAGGCGGCTGCAAGGCCGAACAAGAGATTAGACGTCAAACGGTTTTTCATTTTTTTCTCCCTTGACGGATTAATTTTCTGTTTTTGTAACACTCCGTCAGGTTTTTTACAAATAGTGCTACAAAAACGCTTGGCTATCACTTTCTGTGTACTAACGTTGCAAAATGCGTGCCAAGAGGTTGTAGTTTAGTTTCAAAAATTAGACTAATCTAATTCAAGATTTTTAATAAAGGGCTGGCAGGTTTTGGGCCCACCAGCCCTATTCTTGATTCTAAAGGTTAGTCTTCGAAGCGCTTTTCCTTATTCGCCTTCATGCCGAAGAGTTTGAGGAAGATTCCAGTACCCACGAGCACCACGATGGCGGCGACAATCCATGTCATGTTTCCGCCAACAGGAACCTGGTAGAGGAGCACGGCAATCGCCCAGGCAATGAGCGTCTGCACGGTCGCCATGAGGACGGCGAGACCGAGGCCGATTTCACGGGTAACCACGCCCATGGCGGCAAGGCACGGCACGTAAAGCAAGATGAAGATGAGGAACGCAAACACCTGCCAGCTAAAGCCATCCACCGGGTTACCATTCTTGTCCGGATTGTGGAAGTAGGAGCGGAGGTTCGCATAAATATCCATCGTCTCGGAGAGGTCGCCTTCTTCGAGAGCGCCCATTTCGTCTTCGGAGAGTTCGAGACCTGCGGCAGCGAGCTTGGCAAACACGGCTTCGCGAGTCTTTTCATCCTCTTCTTCTTCGCCGAAGGTTTCGATGGCTGCATATTCTTCGCAGGTCAGCACCTTGGCGTCGGTAATCTTGTCCAGAGTTTCCTTCTTAAGTTCGGCTGCTTCCTGGCCTTCCAATTCGCCGGTGGTTCCGAGCGGGTCGGTAAGCGAGCCGAAGACTTCGGCGAGGTTAGCGGGAATTGATCCGAGAGCTTCGAGCACGGCGCCCTTGATATCGGGAGCGCCACCTTCTTCCTCTTCTTCGGCCGGGCATTCGTCTACACCGGCGATAAGCGGCTTTTCTTCTGCAGCAGGTTCCGCGACGGTTTCTTCTGCAGGAGCGGCTTCGGCAACAACTTCTGCGGGTTCAGCGGCGGCAGTTTTAGCCTCTTCGGCAGGCTCAGTGACCTTATCGGTTGCGGAGCTTGTCGAACCATCTGCAGGAGCATCGGCATTTTCCCCCACCATGGAATACAGCGAGTTCATAGTACCGATAACAGCTTCCTTGGCCAACAGGCCAGTGAACAGCGACACGGATGCAGGCCAGTTTTCTTTTTCGACACCGAAGGGTTCGAATACCGGCGTAATGGCCTTACCGATTATAGAAAGCAAGCTGTTTTCGGAGTCGCCGTTACCGGCAGTGAACTCGTTGGACTTCACCACCTTGGATTCGTCAACAACGAAACCTTCGGGGAGAGCAACATTTTCAGTCTCGCCTTCTTCATTTTCCTTGACCATCTGGTAGCCGTCTTCGGCCTGGACAATTTCGGTCGCCGTGCCGTCAACATCAACATACATCTTCTCGACAATACCAAAACTGTTGAGGAACCCGAGCACAGCAACGGCAAGCGTAATCACCTTACCGGCGCGCCAGATGTAGTCGCGCAGGCGCTGCCAGCAGTGAATCATCAAGGACTTGAACTTGGGCAAGTGATACGGCGGAAGTTCCATCACAAAGTTGCTGGCCTGGCCCTGGAAAAGCGACCTCTTCAGGAACAAACCGTAAGCGATGGCGAACAGCACACCGGTGAGGTAAAGCAGGAACACCACCGTGCCCGCCATCTTGCCGAAGAATGCCGCCGCAAACAGTGCATACACCGGGAGGCGTGCGCCGCAGCTCATGAACGGCACCAAGAAGATGGTGAGGAAACGTTCACGCTTGGATTCCAGCACGCGGGTGCCCATAATGGCCGGCACGCCGCAACCGAAGCCCACCATCATCGGCACGAAGGCACGACCCGGGAGTCCGAGGAATCTCATAAAACGGTCGGCGACAAATGCCGCGCGGGCCATGTAACCCGAGTCTTCCAAGAACGAAAGGCACAGGAACATGAAGAAGATGACCGGAATGAAGGTCGAAACCGTCTGGATACCGGCACCGATACCGTCGGCGAGAACTGCCGTGACAAAGGAGGGGCAGCCGAGTACATCGCCCAGCACGTAGCCGAGGCCATCCACGAAAATCGCACCGAAGAGCACGTCAAAGAAATCAATGAACGCAGAACCGATCGTCACCGCAATCCAGAACACCAGATACATGATGACCAGGAAAATCGGGAGTGCAGCCCAGCGGTTCAAAAGAACTGCGTCAAGCTTGTCCGAGAAAGTCTTCTTGGCGCGCGCAGAAACAATCGCCTTCCCCGCCACCTCGTGAGAAATGGAATAGCGGTTTTCGGCCATCGCAAATTCCGGCTCTTCGCCCAGAATCTTCACGACTTCGGCCTTGTCGAGCTTTACGCCCGCTTCAGCGAATTTGTCTGCATAGCACTTCTGGTTGCCCAAATACATGAGCGAAACCCAGCGAGCATCTGCATCCAAGAGCTTTGCAACAGGAGCCACCTTCGGTTCCAAAACCT
>NZ_DFLC01000009.1:0-1092 GCF_002374005.1 Fibrobacter sp. UBA3629
ACAAACTAAATAATCAGGAACTTATAGAAAGATTGTAACCGATCCCAAGAACGATGATTGCCGCTGTAACCGTTCCGAAAAAGACAAATATCAGCTTAAGTGTCATGACCTTTTTCAAAAGCATGGCTTCGGGGAGCGAGAGTCCCACAACGGCCATCATAAAGGCAAGTGCCGTGCCAAGAGCGACACCCTTTTGAACAAGAACCTCGACAATGGGAATAACTCCAGCGGCATTTGCGTACATGGGAACGGCAAGAATTACCGCTAGGGGAACGGCAAACCATTTGTCTTTTGACAGGTATTCTTCAAAAAATCCCGAGGGAACATAACCATGCATTAATGCGCCGATCGCAATGCCTGCAAGCACATAGGGCAAAACCGAACGCGTTACACCAAGGGCATCCTTTGCTACTTGGGGTATTTTCTGCAGTACTTGAACGCCCCTTTGCTTAAGGCTGCATGGCTTTGCATCGTTGTTGACGGATTCGTTTGTCCGCTGCAAATTTTTCACCCAATCGCTTAGAAATCTTTCCAGCTTGAACCGTTCCAGGAACATCCCTAAAAATGTTCCAAGAAACACGCCGGAACTTACATAAATCACAGTCACTTTCAATCTGAATGTTCCCGCAAGCATAGCAATAGCAACCTCGTTTACAAGTGGCGATGTTATAAGAAAACTGAACGTGACGCCAAGGGGGATGCCGCCCCTGACAAAACCGATGAACAGGGGAATACTGGAACATGAGCAGAAAGGGGTAACCGCTCCGAAGATTGCGGCGAGGAAATATTGGATTCCGTACAAACGATGCGACGACAAAAAATTGCGAATTGCCTCAATCGGGAAAAATGTATTCAGCAGCCCCATCAGGAAACTAATAAAAAGCAATATCAGGATAATTTTGAGGCTGTCGTAAACGAAGAAATTTATCGTCGAGCCCAAAGGAGACGAGCCATCCAATCCAATGATGTTGTAAACAAGATTATCGGTGAATGATTGTATCATAGAAAGCCCTTACTGCCGTGTCTATTTCATCCCTTACACGACGAAATTCCTGCAGAATTTCGGTTTCAGTCCCTCTGAACGCGTCAGGA
>NZ_DFLC01000009.1:1214-5801 GCF_002374005.1 Fibrobacter sp. UBA3629
GCCTTGTCGCAGACGGTGACAACGTAGTCCCACGATGTATCAAGGTACTGCGATACATTTTTGGGCTTATTAAGGGAAATGTCAACCCCTCGTTCCTTCATCACTTCGATTGCAGCCGGATGCACGTTCTTTGCCGGAAACGTTCCTGCAGAACATACGGTCAACGACGAATCCAGAGCCTTGAGAAATCCTTCGGCCATTTGACTACGGCACCTGTTGCCTGTACAAAGAAAGAGTATCTTCACATTTCACCTTTGATAAGTTCTTTTATTTTATCTTCGCTAATTTTACCTGTGGACACAAGCCGTTCATCGACAACAAGCGCGGGTAAAGTCATGACATTGTACGGAAGCATTTGGACAACATCGTCAATGCGGGAAACTGAAGCTTCTATGCCCGATTCCTTAACGATTTTTTCAACTGTTGCAGCAAAGGCGATATTGCAGCCACACTGACTCATGAGTATTTTTATGTTTTTCATTTTATCCTCTTTTTGTTTGTAGTTCGTAGAATAACGAACATATATGGCAAATTTTTTTAGCAATCGCATTTCCTATTGCAAAAATCTTTATTGAAGAAATCACTGAACAATGCCTGAGCCTTTTTCCAGTTCTTTTTGTTTATGCAGTACTTGACCTTGGGCGTTTCAATTTCACCCTGAATCAAACCGGCCTCTTTTAGTTCCTTTAAATGCTGGCTAACCGTGGCCTTCGCAATGGGCAATTCTTCGTGGATATCGCCAAAATAACAGGTATTGCGCTTGGCCAAGAACTGCATGATACTTACGCGTGCGGGATGCGCCAAAGCCTTGGCATACCTCGCCAAGGTCTCTGTTTCTTCACAGTATTTGCTCTTTTGGGCCATTTCATTCCTGTTTGTTGTTCGTAAATATACAAACATTATTTTTGAAAAGCAAGGGAATTATTGTTTTTTTCTTGAGGTGACAAGAAAACGTTTATTCCACCGAGAATGTCGCCTTCACGTTCCCCTTGCCGAGGATTTCCTTAAGGCGTTTCTTGTTCACGCTGTCGATACGGGCGAGGCGCGTGAAGTTCCAGGAATTCTTGTCGTAGTAGATGGTGATGGAGTTGCCCTGGTAAAGGATGATGTCACCCGCGTCGGTGTCGATTTGCGTGTCGTTGCGCGGGAAACTGCGCGGCAGGTCGGCAACCTTCTCGAAACTGCCATAGTCGTGCATGTCGAGCGTGAGGTCGCCCTGCGCAAGGAATTCGGCGAAGGCCTTGGCGGAGGAATTTTCTTCGAACGTTGCCGTGAAGGCGGTATCGTTCACATGAATTTTGAGTTTCACGGGAGCCTCCGTTTGGGCAGATGAACTTGCTGGCACTGCGTCGGGCGTTTTACTGGCGGACGATTTCGGCGTCTGGGTTTCGGGTTGCGTCGAATGGCTCGCGGCATCGCTGCAGGCCACGAGAAAGAACAACGCTACAAGGACAATGTTTCGCATACACACAATATAAATAATTGGGCTTGCGTTTCGATAACGAAGAATTAAATATGTTTAATGTAAGAATCGTAATTGCTATCTTTAGAGTAAGTCCAACAACCCCTTTACGAGGCTTATGACTACAATTCTCGGAATGGTTTTCAATATTCTTGGAAGCCTTTGCGTCCTTCTTTTCGGGATGAAACTCCTTAGCGACGGCATTCAGAAATCCGCCGGCGAAAAACTGCAAAAAGCACTCTCCTTCATGACCCGCAACCGATTCTTCGGTCTGTTTACCGGTTGCGCCCTGACCATGCTCATCCAGTCGTCGGGTGCAACGACGGTGATGGTGGTCTCCTTCGTGAATGCGAGCCTGCTCACCCTGGAACAGTCCGTGGCGGTCATTTTCGGCGCGAACATCGGTACCACGATTACCGCCTGGATTGTGGCCCTGTTCGGGTTCGATTTCAAGATTTCCGCCCTGGCAGTGCCGATTTTCGGCATCGGCTACCTGCTGACTGTGCTCAAGAAATTCAGGAAAGAAAACCTCGGGCATGCCGTCATGGGATTTTCCCTGATGTTTGTTGCGCTGGGGTGGCTTTCCGAAGCGGTTTCGCTGAACGCGGAAAACATGTCCTTCCTGGGGAGAGTCCAGGATTTGGGATTCTGGAGTTTCCCCATCGCGGTCGCTATCGGCATCGCCGTAACGGCGCTCATCCATTCGTCTTCCGCCATGACGGCAATCGTCATCACCATGGCGTACAACGGTCTTTTGACCTGGGAATTTTCTGCGGCACTTGTCATCGGGAGCAACATCGGCTCCACGGTGGATTCCATCATGGCGGCCTTCGGTTCAAAGGACAACGCGCGACGCACGGCCCTGGTCCACGTGATTTTCAATAGCGTCACGGCCGTACTCGCCCTGGTGTTTTTGAAACAGCTTACCATAATCGTCGACTTTATTACTCCGGGTCGTGCCGAAGTTGCCATCACCTACCACATCGCCATGCTCCATACGATTTTCAACGTGGCCGGAACGCTCCTGTTCCTCCCCTTCACGACGCAGGTGGCAAGGCTTACGAAAAAAATCATCAAGGATTCCCCCGAAGATATCCCCGCCGTTTACACCTTCCCGTTCCCGGATCTCGCCGCCCACGAATCCGCAACCATCCCGCTGGTTTCGGTGCGGAAAGAAATCCAGAACATGGCCGACAACACGGTGGAAATGTTCACCCGCATCCAGAACGGCCTTGCCGGAGACCCGAAGGAATTTGTCGCGAACCACTACGACTGGCTAGAAAAGGAAGAAGGCTACCTAGACCAGATGCAGGAACAACTGACATCGTACCTTTTGAAGTGCCAAAAACTGAACCTGCTTGAATTCCAGATGAACGACATCAACTCCATGCTCTCCATTGTCACGGAACTGGAAGCCCTCTCGGACGAGTGCCTTACCGTGGCCTTGTTCATCAAGCGCGTGGCCGAAAAGAATTTGTCTATACTCCCCGAAGACAGGGAGCGGCTATTCCCCTACATCGGGCTTGTACAGCAGTTGCTGAACCTTGTGCATAGCCACCTGGGCACGATGGACGGCGAACTTTCTGCCGAACAGTTTGCCACGGCCCGAGACCTGGAAGAGCGCATCGACAACGAACGGACTGCGCTCAAGAAGGTGGCGCGCAAGCGACTCGAAGAAGGGAACAACGTCAAGGCGGAACTCCTTTACATCGACATCGTACGGAAAATCGAAAAGATGGGCGACAGCTGCTTTACCATGGCAAGGCTCATGGGAGAGCGCCGAGCGTAAAAAATTATCGCCCAGACCTTATTACTAATACCGAAACAAGCGTCAACACTGCGCCCACGAGAAGCACGATTGATGCACTCGTGGCGATGTCGCCCATGCCCACCAACGGAGAGACGATTCCGCCCATCAAGAAGCCCGATGCCCCGATGGCCGCTGCAGCGGTACCTGCATTTGCGCGTTCCGCATTCAAAGCCAATGCGTTTGCCGGGGGCTGACTCATGCCGAACATGAACGTAAGCCCCATGAAGGCGACTTGCAGAAACGGGAGTAAAGCGTGTGTCATGAGTGCGGCAGCAACGGCAATCGCGAAAACGAGCATCCCCGCGCCAGCGATTTTGAGAGCCTTGAATTCGTTGCCGACCTTGCCCGAAAGCGCACAACCGAACGCCGTGAACAACGCGTTCAACGCAAAGCAGAGGCTGAAACCCACAGGCGAAAGACCGTAGATTTTTTGGTAGATAAAGGGCGACGACGCGATATACCCGAACAAGATAATCATCGGGAACGTGCATACCAAAAAATACAAAATGTAGGTGCGGTTCTTGAATACTTTTGCGTACAAGCTAAAGCTCGCAAAGACAGATTTTTTGCTGCGGCGTTTTACCGAGAGCGATTCCTGGAATTTCCCTGACATAAAGAGCAGCAAAGCGCCGTACAGGAGCAATACCGCGAATGTTCCCTTCCAACTCATGAAATTCAGCAAGAATCCGCCTAGCACCGGGGCTATAATCGGGGCAACTCCGTTCACAGCGCTCACCATGGCAAGGAACTTCGTGAGGACGGGGCCGCGGTAGGAATCCGCCGAAATGGAACGCGCTATCACGATGCCGCCGGACGCCGCCATGCCCTGCAACAAACGAAACACGTTGAAGGTTACGATGTTCGGCGCAACAATGCAAGCGACAGTCCCGCAGACAAAAAGCAACAGACAAACTAGCAACAACTTTTTGCGCCCGTACTTGTCGCTCAGTGGGCCTACAAAGAGTTGCCCCACCGAAAGCCCCAGCATGCTCATGGTGAGGCTCAGTTGCGCCATCGAGGGGCTTGCCGCAAAGTAATCGGCAAGGCTCGGGAGGGCCGGCAAGTAAAGGTCTGTCACGAAAGGGCCAAATGCCGAAAGCAGCCCAAGCAACAGCATAAGGAAAGTGAATTTCTGTTTTCCGCTCATATAATCCTCTTGGCGAAGCTGCGTAAAATCGCCATAAAAAAAGCCCGCAAAGCCGGACAACTGGACTTATGCGGGACCGCTACACGTTGATTTCGCAAGCGAATTTAGGAAAAAATTTTTCCGTTGGCAAGGATTTTATCTAATTTTTGCTTACGTGACAGGCATCGA
>NZ_DFLC01000010.1:0-108062 GCF_002374005.1 Fibrobacter sp. UBA3629
GGCTCAAAGTACGCCGGAATAATCACCAAACGTTATCTTTGAAACAAAAATACCTCTAATAATATTCATTGCATTACTTGGAGAATCTTTTGCCATTTCATTTTTGTTGGAATACGTAAAGAAAAAACTCAGATTTTACTCCCTACAAGACCTAATTCGTCATTTCCTTCGATAATAAAGAAAATAATCGTACTCTACGCTACGTTTACCCAGCGCTTTGTTCAGGGAATCTGCTCCATATTTCTCCAAAAGAGTCGGTTCTTTTGAATATAGCGAACGTCCCAGGCCAAGGGCTCCATTAGGTATTTCTGCGCCCATTGACTCCAAAATAGTAGGAAACATATCAAGCGAGGTAAATTCTCGGTTATAACTTTCTGCATTCCGCGACGAATTAATAAAGAAATCTAACCAATAATGCGTAATATTCGCATCTTTAAAGCCAATAAGTTCCGGCGCAGCCATCATCGCATGGTCTCCCATAACGGCAATCACAGTATTGTCATACCATTCCTGCATCTTTGCCCACTTAATAAATGAGTCTATCTGGCGAGACGCACAACGTATTGCAAAGGGCATTTCGTCTTTCTTTTCCACAATGGCATCTGCAAAGCATCTTGCATCAAGGAATCCAGGTGTATGCGTATCAATAGTAAAAAACCATATTGCCCACGGCTCTCCGCTATTAGACAATTTTTCAATATGCTCCTTTACCAATTCATATAACATCACATCCTTGACCCCCCAATGAGATGTAGAATCTTGTCGCACACGTTCATCTCCCAAATAGCTCATCATATCATAATACATCGAAACACTATGCGTTCTTAAGAAGCCCTCCATAGAAGCAAACTTCATATTTGAGCCTTGCGAAACAACAATATCATATCCATTTTCAGCAAGAATGTCGGTTAAGCACGTCACTCCCGGCAAAAAAGACTTTAATGGAACAAAGCTATTTGATATACTCGGGGGGAACATCAACGGGATTCCACATGTCTTAGCAACAGCATCGGCCATAGTCCACCCCATCCCCGTAACTTGAGTCCCTCCCGGCATAAAACTTTGTTCACTTTTTAAATACTCTGTTACTTCGGGAATAAGATTCTTAGAAAGATTCCCTCCATTTACAGAGTCCTGGAAATTGTATTCGATGGACTCAAGAAAAACTAGTATCAAATTTTTCTTTTCTCCAAATTCTATACGTACAGAATCCGGATTAACATACTCTTTCCCGTAAAAATCCGAATGTTTTGGAGTCGCAAGAGAGTCTTTCCAAACAACATAATAATCAGCAATGGGAATATTCGAATAAGCACTGCACGCAAGTATGCAAAAACAAACCATGTTTGTGAGGATTATCAGCCTTCCGTATGTCACACGAATTCTTCGTAGCAATCCTATTTTTTTTTGAAAATAGCGAACAACCCAAAGAAGCGCGGCAACACCGACAAGAACAAGCAAGAATACAATCAACGATTGCTTCAAAACCTCTACTGTCAACATTATTGCAAAATCGCGAGAGCCATCAACATTTTGGGTTAACGTGAACATTACAGCATCTGCATTTTCCAGCGGGAACGTCCGTCTTAACACAGGAATCATCTTAATAAAAACAATTCCCACACCAAGCAAAACTGTAAAAAGAACAGAACTATTTTTTTTCATAGCCAAAAAATCCTTCTAGTCAGAAGGACACGCATATAAATATATTTTTTCATCATCCACAGTCATCGTAGAATCTTCTAAAGCATAAGGCAACGCGACCTTATCCGTAACAAGATGCGAAATTTCTTCTTCTGCGCAAAGAAACGTAACACGGTCCATTAATGTATCTACATCCGCCAACTTATTTATTATCTCCGTAAAGGTATAGAATTTTTCCGATTGCAAATCACGTTCTTTTTTATAAAGCAAATGAGACCGTTCCAATGCTGTTCTATAATGATTTCTATTGAAAATTCCTCCTATATCAATGGATGCTGTAAAATAGCTGCCAGTCATAAATTGCAATCTGGGTTCACTCACATAGTCACCTGATACATAAAAAAGCATCTTGCCCCTTTCTTTTACTTGAGGGAATATTGTTTCATGTAAATAGTCATCCAAATGTAATTCTCTCCCTAAACACTGGTTAATCGAAGACGAATAATTCCAAGTGGCCACAATGCTACATATCAAAAGCCATACCACTATTCCAAAATATGACCACCGCTTTGACAAATAAATTACTACAAAAGAAATGGTTGTAGCAAAGCAAATCCAAGGAAAACTCAACGGCATCCCTCCAAGCATAGTTTGTCGTCTTGTTTCAACATCAATTAACCCATCAAACAGCGAAAGGACAAAAATAATGGAAGCACCGCCCCAATATCTGAGCTTATTCTGACGTGGAACGAAATACAAAAATAAAGGGAGCAATGGGAGCAACATAAAACGCGACATAACAACAGAAACGACTAGGAACAAAGCATACATTATCTTTCGTTGTTTCAAGAAAAGCACTATAAAACCTAATGAAAAAACAAACTGATACACCAGGAGAGAATCTCTAAGACGATAGATTTCTTGATAGTCATAACCAATAAACTGAGAAAAACCTTGCAAGCACCACGTATGGTACTGTTGTACAAGATACCCTCCTAGCAAAAAAACGGCAAATGCCAACGCAAGGCCTTTTAAATCCACCGTCCTTTTCTCTTTCAACAGCAACAAGCCCGCAACAACAGATACAAGGACAACATTACGCGGAGCAACAAAAGAAACAATCAACAGAATCAAGGCCAAATCATGCGTCGTTATTTCTTTTTTCCTTTTTACTTTTCTAATAACATCTTTTGCCAAAGACATCGCCAAGGGGACCGCAACAAGCGATGGAAGCCAGACAGCACGCCATGGTTGCACTTGATACAAAAGTACATGTTCTCCATATCCACCCCATACATCCCAATAAAAAGCGATTATCGACACCAGGAACAACGATATGGATATTCTTCTCACCTGTCCATTCAATGAACGCCAAGCCAAGACTCCCCAGAAAACAACCAACTGCACAAAACGGGAAATAGTTTCGTAGTTTGGAGCAAACGCCAAAGGTCGAGGCAGCCAATCTTCCGACAAGAGGTCGAATCTGCCAAAATGCAGCAGAAACGAAAAAGGAAACAAAAGCGAAGATAATAAAATAGGAATTCTTGTTTTAGGAAAGAAATAGAACAACCAAAAAGGCAAACACCATCCAGCTGTAATAGGATGAATTGAAGTGCCAACTAAAATAAGCAGCAAGCTCAGTACCCTTTTTTGAGCAAAAAGAAGAGCCAAGGCGCCCACCCCAAAAACAGCGGAAAGAGAACGAGAACATGCATATAACGGCACATACTGGAACCAGCGAATATGCGAAAACGGCATTCCATTAGCCAAAAGAGCAACAAACAAAATCGTTATCGGAAGAAACCATAGTCGTTGAGATGTTAAACGCAACAACTGTTTTATCATAAGCACGGCAATTAGCATCCATGCAAATTGAGCCACAAACGTATAGACCAAGCAACCCTTGGCAACACCAAAATACTCTATAAATATTCCAAAAATCGGTGAAAAAAAACCAAAAGAGTCTTGATTACCGAACTCAAAAGCAGGATCCCCCACAAAACGGGCTGGATCAACAGAATACACATACTGTGTCACATATAAAATCGCATCCATCACAATTCCGCTATAACAATACACACAAAAAAATAACGGCATTGCGAACAAAAAAGGCGAACTACCATTTTTTAGAATTTTTTCCATATTCAAAATCGATCCCAACTTCTATTCTTGTAAAAATAAAAAAAGTCGATTTCCATAAAAGGAAACCGACTTCAAAAAGAGACCTGTCAACTAATTAGAGAGACTTAGCCAACTTGTCGAATGCAGGGGTCAAGCCTGCACATTCCGCAGAGCCGTTAGCACCCACGGTATATTGGACATTCCCCTGGTTATTGCCCGTGCCAATCTGAATCGTCAGGTTCCAGGAACCTTCCTTTGCGTCGCAATCATCAAGCTTGTTGATGTTCACGGCCTTCCAGGCATCCGCAACAGCCGTTGTCTTTTTCTGCGGATCTGCACCAGTATATTCAAATTCCGAAGAAGCATACTTAGAAGCATGGCTCTTCTTACCCGGAGCAGAGTAACCGATTTCGGTCCAGTTACCAACAGTGTTGCGTTCGAGAGCGAAGGCATCCTGCATGTTGATGTAAGAACCGGCGGCGGTCGGGATTTCAGAGGCCTTGGACTTGGCGATCATGCCGAACAGCTTAGGCACTGCGACGGCGGCGAGGATGCCCATGATCACGATCACGACCATCAATTCGATAAGGGTAAAACCTTGTTTCTTCATAGTGTACTCCTTGTTGTTTGTGACACACTTGTTTGAGTCCTGGCCCGGAATTGAGCGTTCGACTCGTTTACTTCCCTAATATACACAATTTTTTTCGGAAAAGCAATAGTTTTGTCAAACTTTTGTCATTTTTGTGTCATAACAACCTGGAGCAGACGCAAAAATTGCTTTTTTCGACCAAAATCGCCGTTTTAGGGGTGTTTCGGATGCTTACAATTATAGATTTTTTTCGCAAAAAAGGGGACTTCCGCCGAATTTTTTTATTCCAATGTGGAATATATCACACCCCTTTTGTCACGGTTTTGTCATTTAAAAGGGAGATCCCTGACCATCACTGAAAAAGGTTGACACTTTTTAGGTGATTTTACTGACCGGGTTGACAGTTTCACTGTTTTGGTTTACACCATTTTGCCTCCCGTCTTTCGCGGTATGTCTTCCAGCACCGTTTCTGTGGCCCTTCCTGCCCGTGAACCTCGTCTGGAGTCTGCATCCCGATACTCATGTGCGGGCGCTGGCTGTTGTAGAACTGGATGATCCGCTCCAGTTCGGAGCGGCATTTTTCGCGTGTGGGGATGACGCCCTTTACAAGGTTCGGGTACTTCCTGTAGTTGTGCTCCGAGTACGTTGTCCTGTAGTGCTTGCGCCGCCGCATGCGTACCATCAGGTCGTTCTGCCGGAGCAGTTCGATGAACGTGTCGCGGCCGGGCATCCCGCCGCAGTCGCCCAGGCTATCCGATATCATCCGGTGCAGCTTCGTGCATCCTATGCCCGGATTGTCCCTGCGCAGTTCGCGTGCGGCCTCGATGACGATACCCTCGACGGCATCGTCGGCGAAGTCATGGTCGCCGCGCTTGTAGAACGCCTGCCTGCTATAACCAAACAGCCCGCAGAGGGCATCCAGGGACGCGCCCGGGAGCCGGCTGCGTAGCAGGCCTACCGTTTGGTGCCAGATTTTTTTCTGATGGGTATGTTAAACTTGCTCTCGGCAAGCTCTATCATTGTGTCGAAGGCCTTCGCGCGCAGCGTCTCCGTGTTCAGAGCCTTCTGCAGGCGCCGGTTCTCGAGTTCGAGCTCGCGTATCCTTTCTTCGGGGTCCTTGGCCATGCTGTTAGCCTCGCTTGCCCCCAAAGATAGCGATTCTTCGCGCAGGTAGCGGTCCATCCAGCTGAACAGCACCTGCTTGCTGCTCAGGCGGTATTTCTTCACGATCTCTGCCGCGGTCATCTTGCCCGCCTGGTATTCCGCGACGATTCCCGTCCTGTCCTCGTCCGTAAAGACGGTTCTCTCCTTGACGATTTTCTTCCAGTAGATTGACCCGTTTGTGTCACGGGCCGGGACGGTTCTTACGACCTGTTTTGTCTCCATTTGCACTGTACCTGCCTTTTTGTACAGTGCCAACTTTTTTCAGTATAAGACACGGGGATGACAGAGGAGACCCATTTCTTAGACGCGTTATACCTAATTCGTCCCGCCATTCTGAGACTGGAATAGCGCATTATGGATAAAATAATTCTTAAAAGAAACGCGGCGACCGCTCAGCGGCCGCCTTATGTTAGTTTGAGTAGTCCTTGATTACTTTTTCGAAAGCGCAGACAACCTAGCTTTCGCTTCGGCAATCTTCTCCGGAGAAACACCCAGTTCCTCGAAGACGCTGATAGCATTAGACACTCCCTTCGCCTCGCCGGCATTGAAGAAATGCTCGCCGAAGGTCTCGTAACCCTTGTTCGCGATAATTTCAGGCCTATCCATCTTGATTACCTCGCTCTTGTAGGGCCACTTCCAGAAAAAGTACGAAAGCGACTGTTTGATGAAATCTCTCCCTTCCTCGGTGTTCTGCATCTTAAGCAGGTGCATCGCCGCCTCACGGAAGGACACGGAGAACTTCTCCATATCCCAAATATACTTCATTGCGGTCAAGGCGACAAGGGTAATGGGCGAAAGGCCCTTCAACTCCACATCATTGATACCATGGCCGACATCCAAATAAATCGCCTTGAAAGGGTAACCGATGTCATGGTAGAACTCGGGATATTCCGCAAAATGAACATCAGCAAGCGGATCCCACCCCTTCTCGCCATTATAGACAATGAAGGCGACCACGGGAACATCCTTCTTGCGCTCCAGGAACAGGTGATGGTAATATTCCGAAATTTGGTTCATGACCAGATCGTCCTCATCAGACTTATGCTCGGCAATAATACCCACGTAGAGTCCGGTGACTCCGCCATTCTTGAGATTCGCCTCGAAAACAAGGTCCGCAGAGCCGGCATGCTTATCATTGGAGTGGTTTTCGCTGGCCCCGCGCAAGCTCGCAAGGTCAATGGTATCAAGGAACGCCTTGAGCGAGGGGTTGTGGCGCGAGAACAGCGTCAAGAGTTCCGCCATACGGGAGGGTTTCGCAAAGGCGAACCTAAAGTAACGATCGTGAACGAATTTACTATCGCCTTCGTTCACAGAGTCCACAATTACGTTGAATTCGTGAGCAATATCGCGAACAGCCGTTTCAACAAGGTTTTCATTTTCAGGGTATTTTTCTTTTTCAGTCATTTTTCCGTTTTATGGCGGGAACGCCCCCGCAAAGGCGGATAGAGATGGCCCTATCTATACTATAAAACGGTTTCGCGAGGAAAATGAGCCAAATGGGGCGTGAAAATTTTGTTTACACAAAAAGATCCCCGGTCAAGCCGGGGATGACGAGAAGAGTCGCGAGGATGATAAAAAGACCCTCGCCTGCGCGAGGGTGACGAGAATGGTCGCGGGGGTGACGATTGTTGCGCGGGTCATGTATCCGGCGAATCGATTTCCTTCTTGAGTTCAAGGACGGTTGACTGGGGGAGCCCCGTATAGTAGACAACCTTTTCGACGGGATACCCCTCTCGAAGGAGATTCCTCGCGATTTCCTTGGCCTTTTTCCGGGCTGCGCCGTACTCCCAGTACGACTTGTCGATGTCCTTCATCATGTTGCTAAGCATATGAATTATTTTGCCGAATAAGGACGAGACGGTTCGTTTTGTCATTTGATGGCGAGAGCCGCATCCACTTTTTCGGCGGGAACGCCAATGGAACGGAGGTATTCCGCAATCCTAGCCTCACGGGCGGCGTTCTTTTCGCGCTCTTTCTGGGCTCCGAGCTTTTTACCGCGACGAAGGCCGTTGCGCTCCGCAGCACGGCGGCGGTCGCCGGCAGTAACAATACCCAGTGCCTGTCCTATACTCATGCGCATACGCAACTCCTCTACGACGTTTTCGTCGATGTACTCTCCTAAATATAGTTCAATTTTTTCGACAAGGGTAGCCCTCGATTCATTTTCCATCTTCGAGAGCATCCGAACAATTTGTTTTACGACACCTTTCAACTTTTCACCATTGAACGCGTACTTCATCACCAGTGCACCAACGGCTGCTTCAATGTTCTTTTCGGCAAAACACTTGCTGTCGGGAATATCGGCAAGGTTCACAAGGACGCATTCAAAAGGCAATTCGCGACCGTTGAACTCACCCCTGAACTTCGCACGAAATTCTGCCATAGGGTCCCAGTCCTTCTGGCCGTTGTAGATGATGATAGCCTTCGTCGGATACCAGCCGAAATCGGACGAGCCCTTGTTCACCATGATCTCGAATACATAGCGGTAGATTTGCGAGAGCACGTCCTTCTTGCGGTAGGACTTATGTTCAAGAAGAATACCCACGAAGATTTCGGGACCGTTCTTGAGACTCGCCT
Organism: Fibrobacter sp. UBA3629; assembly: GCF_002374005.1. Taxonomy (NCBI): domain Bacteria; kingdom Pseudomonadati; phylum Fibrobacterota; class Fibrobacteria; order Fibrobacterales; family Fibrobacteraceae; genus Fibrobacter; species Fibrobacter sp. UBA3629. Next base: position 8,096 of record NZ_DFLC01000010.1, read on the forward strand.
TGAAGGCGAGATCGGCCTCGCCCCACTCCTTCACATTGCTGTAGTTACCGGGAATGAGTTCAAGGGTCTGCATATCAACTGACGCAAGCATCCTGCGGAGTTCGGGGTTCCGGTACTGCGCAAGCCGCAGGAGGGTACGAGCATTCTCAGGAACAGCATAGATGTAACGGAAGAAGGGATCGTGCTTACGACGCACGGGCGCCTTCGGTTCTTTTTTCAAATCGGCTTTGTTCTCAGCCATTTTATAGTCCTTTTGCGCGGCAATGCGACCGCTTCGCGGATAGAGACACCCCTATCTATACTATAAAACGGTTTCGCGGCGAAAATGAGCCAAACGGGGCGTGAAAATTTTGTTTACATAAAAAGATCCTCGCCTACGCGAGGATGACGAGAATGGGCGCGGGGGTGACGAGAATGGGCGCGGGGATGACGACAAACGCCCCGGCAAAACCGGAGCGTTTATGCTTTGGGGTGTGGAATTCCCTATTTCACGATAATGCGGAACACGGAGCCTGCATTGCCGCGGACGAGGTAGGAGCCTGCGCGCTTGACGGAGTTCTTGGTGAGCGCGCGGAGGTCTTCGACGCCGTGGGTCGTGAATTTCGCCACGAGGCGGCCCTGCATGTCGAACACGCTGTAGTTGCGTTCGTTCTCGGGGAGCAACACCATGGGGCGGCGCGGAATGTCGGTCTTGTCGCTCGGGCCGATATCGGCCGTTTCCGTCACGTCCTTCTCGGGCTGGTTCTCGTAAATCTCCTTAATTTCCTTCTGGCCATACGGTGCTGGCGGAAGGTCGTTCGTGCCAAAGTTGCGGAAACCGAGCAGCGAGTATTCGGTCGGGTCGTTCAGTTGCTTGCGGATAGGCGCAATGCGGAACTTGTGAGAGTATTCGCGGTTCGCATTCAGGCGGTATTCGTTGAGCGGTTCCGCACCCCAGCTGTTGATGCCGCCGAGGCCCATCTGACGCAGGTCGACACGCATCGTGATATCCTTGTTGCGCTTGAGTTCCCACGGAAGCTTGGTATCGGAAAGCTGTTCCGGAGTGTAGTGCTGCGCGTTGAATTCCATGCGCGGGGAGCCCACGACCATCACGCCCTTGCCCGATTTTTCGTTGGTGAGCGTCGCCCACTTCACGTCGGTGCGCTGGCCCGTTTCGCCGATTTCCATGTACATGACCGTCATGGAATCCACGAGAGTCGAGTAGATGCCCATGAAGCTGCCGCGGTTACGACCGATGTAGTTCTCGTCGGGGCCGCGACCGAAGTAGCGAACCTTTTCGTAGCCGCCCGGCACGGTGAATAGCGTACCCACGTTCGGGATGTAGCTCCTGGAGCCGTCCGGAGTAAATGAGTATTCCACCACGATATCGCCGCTGCCGTACACGTAGTAGGTCATCTTCATCTTGGAACTGCCCACGTCCGGGAAACTGAAGTTGAATGTCACCCGGGTTTCCTGCGGAGAGACTTCGTCGACTTCGGAGGTCACGTTGCGGCTCTTGCTCGCCTTGCGCCATTCGCCATGGCCACGTTCCATGTTGTAGCCCTTGTCGTTGTCGGTCGGGGCGCGCCAGAAGTTCGGGATACCGCCATTCTTGATGATGGTATCGCCATCGAGAACATAGCTCGCAAGCGTACCCGCCTTCTCGTCGAAGGTAATCTTGAAGTCGGTTCCTTCGATGGTGAGGCCGCTCCCCCTAGAAACCCTGTGACCATCCAGAGTGCTGATATCCACTTCGGTAGACCAGAGCTGGCCCAGGTTGATGCCGAACTGTTCATGGGCGACGCTGTGACCCGCCTTGGCCCAGAGTTCATCCTTCTTCAGGCGGAAATCGATATCCAGGAAGTACTCGGCACCGATTGTCGTCTCGATATCCGGCATTTCGATGGTCACTTCCTTCTTCTGCAGAGGCCCGATATTCATCTGCGAGCCGCTCAGCTTGCCGTCCTTGATAACCTTGCCGTTCTCGCGAATCTGCCAATAGGCATCGAGGAAGTCGCCGAGGTTCTTGAACAGGTAGCGGCTCTCGATTTCGATCTTGCCCTTCGCGGCGTCGACGTTCTTCACGCGAAGCTGGCTATACTGGTACTTGACCTCCCACATTTCGGGCTGAATCTTTCTATCCGGGAACACGAGGCCGTTCGCGCAGAAGTTGTCGTCGTTCTGCCAGTCGCCCCACATGCCGCCGAATTCCCAGTACGGAGTACCCTTGTGGTGCAGTCCCTGGTCGATGAAATCCCAGATGAAGCCGCCAAAAGCCCGCGGGTTGCCGTAGAAGGCGTTCATGTATTCCTGGAGGTCGCCCACGGAGTTGCCCATGGCGTGTTCGTATTCGCAGAGCATTACCGGCTTGTTCGCATCCTTGTAACCGGCGATGTAGTCGTAGCCCCAGTACATCTGGCTCGTCACGTCGGCATTGTTGTTGTCGCCTTCGTAATGCACGTAGCGGGTAGAGTCGATTTCGTGGGCACGCTGGCGTTCGGAGGCAAACACATTGCCGTTACCGGCCTCGTTGCCGAGCGACCACAGGATGATACTCGGGTGGTTCTTGTCGCGCTGCACCATGCTGTTCAGGCGGTCCACCACCGGAGCGCGCCAGTCGTCGCTGCTCTTGGGCAGGTCGCCGTTTGCGCCGTGGCTTTCCACGTTCGCCTCGTCAATCACGTAAATACCGTACTTGTCGCAAAGATCGTACATTACCGGGTTGTTCGGGTAGTGCGACATGCGGAGAGCGTTGATATTGAACTGCTTCATCAGGATGATATCCTGTTCCATGCGCTCGTAGTTCACTGCGCGTCCGTTATCCGGGTCGAGCTCGTGGCGGTTCACGCCGTGGAACTTGACCGGCATGCCGTTCACCAGCAGGCGCGGGGCTCCGTTGTCCTTCTTGATTTCGACCGTGCGGAAACCGATCTTGTTGCTTTCGACCTGGATGATCTTGCCCGCGTTATCCTTGATGGTGAGCACCGCCGTGTAGAGGTACGGAGTTTCTGCAGACCAGCGGTTCGGCTTGGCATACGGGATTTCGAAATGCACGCTCTTTTCGCCACCGTTCGCGCCGATACCCGAGACCTTCTGCGCCGTCGGGGCAATCACTTCGCTGCCGGCATCGTTGTAGAGCGAAAGTTCGACGGTATATTCGCCCGAAGAGGAACCCGTGGAATTGTAAATCCAGGCAGTCGTCTTCAGCAAGCCATCGGTATAGTTGTTCGTGAGCGTTGCGTCAATCTGGAAGTCCTGAATATGGACCTCGGGCACGGCGTAGATGTACACGTCACGCATGATGCCCGAAAGGCGGATGAAGTCCTGGTCTTCGAGCCAGGAGCCGTCGCACCAGCGGAACACCTGCACCGAAATGTTGTTCTCGCCCTTGCGCAGGTACTTGTTGATATCGAACTCGTGACCCGTGAAGGAGTCTTCGGAATAGCCCACGTAGTTGCCGTTCACCCACACGTAGTATGCGGATTCCACGCCCTCGAAATGCAGGCGGATGCGCTTGCCGGCCCACTTGTCGGGCACGGTGAAGGTGCGGCGGTAGTGGCCCACCGGGTTAAAATCGGTCGGGGCGCCCGGAGCGGACACGCGGTTGTTCTGCGCCCACGGGTAAACCACGTTGGTGTAAATCGGGTGGTCGTAGCCGAGAATCTGCCAGGAACTCGGCACAGGAATCTCGTCCCAGCCGGACACGTCGTAGTTGTCCTTGTAGAAGTCGTTGTTGCGCTGGCTCGGCTTGTCTACGTGGTAGAATTTCCACTTGCCCGAAAGCGTCTGGTACCATTCGGATGCATGGCGGTCGCCCTTGATGGCCTCCTGCACCGTAGTGTAGGGCATCGAGGTCACGTGCGGGTTAAGCCGGTTCACACCGAAAACGCGCGGTTTGCCGTTCCATTCGTCGTTCGGGCCGCTCTGCGCAAAAGCGGAGCCCGCAAGCGCGGCAAAAATGGCCGCACACGAAACAACCTTGGCTATTTGGGAATTCTTCATAACATCCTCTTTGTTTATTCTACACCATAAAGAAAAATACCCCTTTTTGAGGGGCATTTAAATGTCATTTCGGCAAGTTCCGTGGATATTTTATCAAGAGGGGATGGGCTTTTTAATCAAAATTCAGCCGCAAAGTCCGGATTCCGAGCGATTTTCCCCGAACCGAAACCATGATAGCGAAATGCCCCCTGCCGAGTCCGGAAAGGTCCATCACGGCCGATTCCCCGGCAAACGCGGAGCGCATCACCTCGTTTCCCTGCATGTCGAATATGCGGACCGTCTTTGTCCCGCCCGTTCGGGCATTCACGGCCAGGCGGCGGCCATCTAGTGACATGGAGAATTGCGGAGGCACCTGCGTCTGCACGGCAAACGTGGCCGACGAAACCGCTTCTGCCGAGCTACTGGACTTGGCCGTCTCAGAACTGCTGGAGACGGCCTCCACCGAGCTGCTGGACTGCGACGACGAAGATCCCGCAGACGAAGCCGGGACCGGCGATTCGCATTTTGCGACCTTGACGGATGCGTCCAGAGTAAAACATACAAACGAATCATCCGCCTTCACGAAGTTGAATACGCCCGGAACCGGAGAGGCCGTTCCCGACTTGTAGACCAGCGGCGAATAGGAAGTCTTGGAGCCCCACGAACCACTCAACAGCGACGCCTTGATATCGACGCGGTTAAAATTGCCCATCCCGTTGATATTGTTGTTTTCCCAGGCCTCCAGCTCGTACTTGATATACCAGACCCAGACCCCGTTGTAGGCGTAGTCCTGCCCATGCGTAATGCCGGTATCGTATCCCTTTGCCGGGCGGTATTCCACGATAAAGTATTCATCCTTGTCGGACGGGTTCGTGACCGAATACGCCTGGCCCTGGTCGATATCGCCAAGCATGATTACGCCCGTATCCGCGGTCGTGAGTTCCGAAAGCGTCATCCAGCCCATCGTCTCGCGTTCGAACGCATTGAACTTTGCAGGGATCCGCCCGTTTTCATTATACATTCCCAACGACATCAGGTCGTAGGAGGCGGCGCCCAGTTCATCTTCGCCCGAATCCCTTACCCCGTAATGGTCCATAAGCCCAAGCACATGCGCAAACTCATGGACAAAGATGCCGAACTTGTTCAAGTTGCCCGCCCTGTACAAATCGTTGTCGGCGTCTTCGAGCTGGGCGATCAGGAGATACTTGTCAAAGACATAGCCGAAGTTGTTCGGCTTGTATCCGAAAGGAGCACGGAACACGTTGTTCGAACCATTGGCCTGCATCCAGAACTGGTGCGCCCAGAAGTCCTCGCTGTAGACCAGGACATCCTCTTCGCGTCCGGGGAACAGGAAAATAAAGCCGTCCACCAGCTTCTTGTTCCTGTTCGACACGTACTTGTCCACGTCGAAATCCGCACGCTTCACGAGCAGGTCAACCCCCTCCTTCGTCAATTCGTTTTCGTAGAGCGAGTCATTTGCCGAATTCACATACTGCACAAGCTCTTTCGAAATCGTGATGGGGAAAATGTCGAAATGCGGGCTGAAGTTCCCGTTGGAAGATTCCAGATAGAAATCGCGCACGCTGCCGATGTTCCCTTCGCTATCGGAATAGCCTTCCTCGTTAAAAAAACGCCACATCCTTGCAGAATCGACGGCAGCCTGTTTCGGGGTCGAGACCAGCAGCACGGGGAACCACCTCTCGCCCATCACCCAGTTTTCGGCACGCGGGCGCTTGCGCTTGACGGCGGTACCCGTCGCATCGTAGGAATAGTCAGCCGCGACAGCGTCGTATGCCACGTTCTGATTCCGGAAGCGTTCTCCCTTTTTTGCCCTGTAGGCCTCGCGGGCGGCCGCCTGGTCAATACCGGCGACAAAAGCCGTTTCGCGGGAATCGCGGAGCGCAGGGTCCTTCGCCTTCACTCCCGAACGCAGGCCGTCATTGCCGACGTAGACGAAATCCCCCGCAGAATCGCGTTCCACGAGCAGCCCGTCGGCGGTCTGCACAAAATGATAATGTTCATCGCCCAAGGTGCGCACGCTCAGCGTCGAGCCGTCGGACTGCACATGCTTTTTTACAAAGGGGTTTGCCGGATGCGCGAGAGCACCCGTCACGCACAAAGCGGATACAAGCAACGTTGTCTCAAGCAGTTTCATCGGATACCTACCATTCTATAGCCCAGCGATTTCCCTGCCGCATCCACGCGCACAATCAAGAAACCGCTCCGTGAAACAAGCGAACGCGACTTACGGAGGTTTACGCCATGCGACATTCCATCAAACGATTCCGCAAAGACCAGGTGCCCCTGCATGTCAAAAAACCGCACCGTTTTCGCTCCCGCCACCGGGGCAAGCACATTCAGCATTCCGCCTTCGTAGCGCACCTCGAAACCCACGTGCGGCACGGCGTCCGCGGCAATCCGTTCCGTAGCCGAAGAAGAAGCCACGTCCGTCGACGAACTGCTGCGCCACGGCCACCGGAAAGAAGAACTCGACGAGGAACTCATTACGGCGCTGCTGGAACTCTCCACAGAACTGCTCGAAGCTATGGAGCTGCTAGAAACCACGAAACTGCTCGAGCTTTTTGCAAGTTCGCAGTTGCCGACAGCGACGGATCCGTCTACGGCAAAGCACACTAGGTCGTCCTGTTCCTTTATATTGAAGAGTCCCGGAAGCACTTCCACATTCTTCCACGAAAGCACGGGCGAAAGTTTCGTCACGTTCTGGCTTCCGGGGAACGGGTCATCCTTCAAGTGCGACCCGCCGTAGGATGAAGAGGCAAAGCCGTCGTAGTAGTCCGTCACGCGCTGGTTTCCCGCTTCCACGACATCCACGCGCTGGTGCCTCGGCACATCGTTGAGGTTGTCATCGGTCCACGAATTCGCATCGTAGTCGATATGCCACACGAGCAATCCATGGTTCGGGAGGGCGGCGTCCCACTTGACCTTCTGGCGGTTCTCGAACACGAACCACTCGTTTTGGCTCGCACCCGCATGGTAGGCAAAGTTGCTCGTACCGAGCGGCGGGAGCGTTTTCACTTCGGAATCTTTTTCGAGAGTCGTGTATTCGAGCCAGCCCATGAAATTCCGTTCGAAAGCGCTATAGTTCGGAGGATTGTTCTGCCCGTTATACATGCCGGTCGCCATCACGTCCCACGCGTGCGCACCCGGAGCCTGGGTATCGGAATTGGAATAACTTATGTAGCAACTGTCGCTCCATACGCAGTAATGGTCCCTGAGTCCCATGGTATGGCTGAACTCGTGGATAAACCTCTCGAAGATATCACCGACCTGGTTCAAAATAAAGTAATTGTTAAATCGTTTCCCGTTTCCGGCATTCAGCCTTCCGCAAGCGTTCCACCGAAGTTCATACTGGAACCCGCCCAGGTGAGAATCGCCCGACTCGACGATGTTCCCCGCATACAGGACCGCAAAGGCATCGACCTCGCCATCATTATCGGAATCGTAGGCACCCGCATCGAACGACGGATATTTCGACAAGACCGCGGCAATCGTCTTTTGGATCAGCTGATATTCCACGCCGATATAATTCCGGAAAGAATCGCCGACCTTGACGATATAGAGGTCGAAAGACGGAACGAATAGTCCTCCCGACTGGTCTATGAAGTAATCGCGGATCGAGCCGACGTAGTTCTTCGCCTTGTAATTTTCCTGGTTCATGTAGGCATACATACTGGCGGAATCCGCATTCTTCGTGTTGTTGTCTTCTACCAGGAATACGGGAAAGCGGTTCGTGCCATTCGCATGCGAATATGCCGCCGGAAGCCTCAGGACAGGCGGGACATCTTCTGCGGCGGAAGCGGATGCATTAGCACCCCCAGCGGCGTCCGGACTTTTCGCCGTGGGCACCCAGGAAGCGCGTTTCGATTTCTGCTTGGAATCGGGCCGTTTGTACCTGTCGGGGTGCTTTTCCCTGTGCCTGTCGCGGACCTTCTGGTTGTCGAGGCCGTTCAGGAACGCCTTTTCTTCGGCAGTGCGCTTTCCAGGATTTTTCGCCTTGAACCGGGAACGTTCGGCATTCTCGTCCGCAAAGAAGAACACTCCGTTCGAATCGCGCATCACGAGGAAGCCGTCTTCTGTCTGCGTGAAACGGTAATGTTCGTCGCCGAGCGTACGGACAGAAAGGGAATCGCCATCGTTATCGATAGTCCTGAGCACGGGATTCGAGGGATAGGCAAACGACATGGCCGTCAGCCCAGCGCACAAAGCCGAGCAAAAGAAAAACTTGTCAAGAGAATGGGTTCCCATTACCAAACCGCTCCTTTACATTCATCAAACAGCATTATAAATATATCCTCGGATACGTGCAAAAACAATCGCACGAAATGATTTTTTCGTGTAAAACTTGTGTTTGTCGCCTGTTTTTTACGATTTTCGAGCGGGATGGTCCCGTTTTTAGCGCACTGCGGGTGTCACCCTGAAATACCCGGCAAGCCGGCCGCCCAACTCGAGACGCACCACGAGGGGAGAGCCATGAGCCACGCGGCCGAGGTCAAGTCGATGCAATTGGCCCGCGAACGAAGCCGAAGCGAGCGCATTGCCCTGCATGTCGAAGACGCGGACAATTTTCATTCCGGATTCGGACACACGGATTTCGAGCGTGCGACCATCCATCGCGATATGGAAGCCAGCCGCTCCCGGAACGTCGCGCCCCGCGAATGTCGTCGAGAAGCTGGACTCCGGTTCGAATGACGAACTCGACTGGACGCTGCTGGAGGATTCCACGCTCGAGCTGGATTCGAATTGCGCGCTGCTGGAGCTTTCCTCGCTGGAACTCGACCCAAGCAACGAACTGCTCGATTCGGGCGCAGAACTGCTCGACGAGACACGGACAAATTCGCAGTTTTCCACGGCAACCGTCGAATCGAGAACGAAACACACGTTCGTATCGGGCTCGACAATGCCGAAGAGACCGGCAAGCACCACGGAACTGTCCCACGCGAGCACCGGCGAAAGCTTCGTCACGTCCAGGCTTCCGGGGAACGGATCGTCCTTCTGCCGCGCACCACCGCCCTGGCTCATGTAACCGCCCGTCTGGCTGAGAACGCGGATATCGCCCGCTTCGACTATGTCCACGCGCTGGTGCTCCGGGACATCGTTCATGGCATCGAGAGTCCATGCGCCGGAATTAAATTCGATATGCCACACAAGCATCCCGTGATTCGGGAGACCGCTATCCCACTTGACATGCTGGCGGTTCTCGAAAACATACCATTCCTTGTCATTTACGTTCACGTAGTATGCAAAGTTGTTCGTACCGAGCGGGGGGAGCGCCTTCACCTGCGAATCCACTTCAAGGGTCGTGTAATCGAGCCAGCCCATGAAATTTCGCTCGAACGCGCTGTAGTTGGGCGGCTTACGGTAGTTCCCGTTATACATGCCGGTCGCCATCACGTCCCACGCATGTGCTCCCGGAGCCTGGTAGGCGCTGTCGGCATAGTAGGCGCTGCAACCGCTCATCCTCACGCAATAATGATCCTTGAGACCCATCGTATGGCTGAATTCATGGATTAGCTGCACGACATGGCTTGCACCTTGGTCTATGATAAAGCAGGTGTTGAATTTTTTCCCGTCCGGCGTCTCGACAACCGAACTGTATTTTTTGAGTGTAGTCTGGAAGCCGCCCAGGTGCTTGGTCCCCAGCTTGTAGCGGGAACCCGCATACATCACGCCGAACGCATCTATCTCGCCATCGTTATCGTAGTCATAGAGCGAGGCATCGAATGACGGGTACTTTTCGAGCATCGAGAGGACGGCGCGCTTCATGAATTCCGCCTCCTTCCCGATGTATCCGCTGAAGGGTTCACTCTCGCTCACCAGGAAGATATCGAATTGCGGTTCGAATACGCCCGACGACTGATCGACAAAGTAATCCCTCGCCGACCCCAAATAGCCATCCTCGTTATAGCCTGCAACATTCAGCCGCGCATACATTCCCGCAGAATCTAGATTTTGCAATCCATTCGCTTCGCCTGCCACAAGGATTATCGGGAATCGAAGTTTCCCTGCCGAATGGTGCGACTTCGGGAGTACCTTGGGAACCCACGGTGCAGGCGCCACCCGATGTTCCATATCACGGTCCGCAAACCGGTCCGGAGTCCGGCGGCGATGTTCCCTGAACGTTTTTTCACGGTTGAGCCCGTTCAGAAACGCCCTTTCTGCGCTCTTGCGCCTGTGCGGATTCCGCGCCTTGAACTTGGAGGGTTCGCCATTTTCGTCGGCGTAGTAGAAGACATTCTTTTCGTCGGCAACCACGAGGTAGCCGTCTTCCGTACGCGTGACGCTGTAATGTTCGTCGCCCAGGTCCTGGAGCGTTAGCGTATCGCCATCGTTGATGACACTGCGACGTTCGCTAGGGTCCAGCGGCGACGCAAGCACTGCAGCCGGCAACAATGCGCATAGCAAGGCCATCCCAGCAGTCAGGCGAAATTCACCCATCAAACACTCCCTACAAATAATCTACTAGTGGACAAGCACCTTCTTCGCGCCGTAGCCGTCGACCTTCACCAGGTAGGCACCGCTCTTCACGGATTCCAGATTCAGCGTCGCGCGGCCCGCATTCAAAGTACCCGAGGCGACCTTCGAGCCGTCAAGCCCGAGCACCGTCACCGTAACGCCGTTCCTTGCGCCGGCAGCGTTCACCGTGAGCATACGGCCGGAAAGGTGCACGCCAAACCCTGCGGCAACGACATTCACCTTCGGAACAGAGACCTTTTCCGGAACTGCGATAAACGGTTTGTTCTCGTCGTAACGGGCGACAAGCGCATTCATGAACCACGTGGTATGCGGGAGCCACTGTTCGTCCCAGCGCCACACCTGCCACGATTCTTTCATCGCATCGAAGCCCACCGCGGCGACACCGTCATCGGTCCAGGCGATTCCCGAACCGTCGTTGTTCTTGCCGGTAATGCCGTTCGCGATACCGCCCTTGAGCGTCGCATCGTAATTCGACTGGCCGTCATAAATATTGGGATTCTTCTTGCCGATACCGTACATCATGCAAGTTGCGTAAGGGTTCTTGCCCAGAATCCAGTCGAGCTGGTCGGCAGCGTATTTGTTCACGCCGTCATCAAGCGACTTGAGAGCATTTGCAGCATACACCGCAGCAGCGGCAAGGCTTGCAATTCGCGCATCTTCACCCTGCCACCAGTAGTTGCTCTCGTTGTCGTGCGGAATAAAGAAACCGTCCTTGATGGCATTGTTCGTCTTGTAGGTCTGGCGAGCATAACCGAACGGGTTTTCTACCTTGTTCGTAATGGTGACAAGCCATTTCAGGTGCTTTTCGATGGCAGTCTTCGCGGCTCTCATGATATCTGCCCCAGGAATAACGCACTCTACGTCAGGCGGACACGGTTCGTAATCCACCATGGCTTCCGCTTCCAAGTAGCGCACCAACGCCATCAGCGGGAGGCCAGCATCGCTCGCATGCCAGAACGGGCGCGTCTTCGCGTCGTCGCTCCAGAAATACCCGTCATCGCTCAAGCGACCGACAAGGTGCTCCGCACGCGCCTGCATATCCTTCTGGTACTGGCTATTGCCTGTAGCCACATAGAGTTCCGTCGCTGCGAGGAGAGCCGTGTAGTCGTCGATGATGTTTTCCTTGCCGTCGTCACAGTAGGCGCAGTTGCCGCCCATGCTCTGCTTCGAGGTCAAATGTTCGTAAGCCTTCTTCGCCGCATCCAGGTACTGCGCCGCAGTGTAGTCTCCCTTGGCCGCAATGTTCATCCCTTCGAGATGCGCCACGCGGGCAAGGCCGGCAATCGCCATGCCACCGCCTTCACGGAACGCCGTCTGGTAATCGGCACTCTTTATGCCGTCGGAACCCTTGAACGCACAGAGTTCGCGCTTGCCCATCGGGCTTCCCCAGTTGTCGAACACCGTCATGTAGAAGAATCCCTGGTCGTCGAGCATGCGCACCAGGAAATCCGCACCGAACGCCGCCTCGTCGGCAGTCTTCACCTTGGTGCTCGTACTGCCGAGCAACTGCGGAATGTGTTCTGCCGCAAAAGCGAGCGACCACACCGTGAGCGGAATCTGCTGCGGGTTCAGGTAGTTCGCATAGGAAAGGTGCGAAAGGTACTTGCTCACGTCGCCGCTCGCATCGTACCAGCCGCCGTGGACATCGCGGGTGGCGCCGCTCCCGTACACGGGAATCTTCTGGTCCATCGCCACAATTTCTTGCCGGCTCGCGCGGTCGTTGTAGAAGTAATCCATCACCATGCCAAGAGTCTTTTGCGCAAGGGCCTTGTCACCGATGAAGAACTTCTGCGAAGCCGACGGGCTACCCGCAGACACTTCCACATGGAAACTGCCCGACTGCAGCGGTTTGTCCGTAAGCTTGATGGTGTAGAACTTCCCGTTGTTCGTCCAGTTGTCCGGATTTACGCCCGCACCGAACGTGCCTGTCGCCACGGAGGCGCCGGTCATGTCGCCATCCGGGTCAAACCACAGGGTCCACTTTTGCCCTTCGAGGTTGTCGGTGCTCTTGACCACGATAGAAATCGGCTGGTCGGAGTCGTAGCCCGCCTCGTTAAAGTAGAAGGTATTGTCCGCGAAAGCGGATGCCGCAATCGCGAGGGAAAGGGGTATAAACGTTGTTCTCTTCATGGTATTGAATATAAGTTTTCGGGGCTAGTTTATCAATAAAGAAACTATTAGGTGTGCTCCCCGCCATGTCCTTTTGCTTTGTTTTCTACGCGAATTTAGCGTTAAATAACAAGGCGGATGTAAGTCCCGACTTCTTTTCAGACCTTGCATTCTCAAATTACAAGCCAAAAGCAAGTCTTTCCGTAACGTAAAGGCTTAGGTTTTCAAACAAAGCAACCGCCTATGGCTGTCGAATTTCACCATTTCACCACTTTTCTACGCTTGTTTTGCGTTAAATAAGCCATTTTCTTTTTCAGCCATACTTTTTTCCTTGACCGGCGCTTTTGCAGAACCTATCTTTGCGGAGCAATTAAAAAAGGAACCCAACCATGTACTACGAAAGCATCAAAGTTCTCGACTGCACCATCCGCGACGGCGGACTCGTCAACAAGCACGACTTCTCCCTGGAATTCGTCCGCCGCCTCTACACCCTCCTCACCGCAGCCGGCATCGACTACATGGAAATGGGCTACAAGAACTCCCCCGAACTTTTCGACCCCAAGGAATACGGCCCGTGGAAGTTCTGCGACGACGACCTGCTGTGGAAAGTGAAGGACGGCATCGATTCCAAGATGAAGATGGCCGTGATGGCCGACGTGGGCCGCGTGAACATGGACGCCGTGAAGCCCGCATCCGAAAGCCCCTACCAGATGTTCCGCGTGGCAAGCTACGTGAAGAACATCGACAAGGGTATCAGCATGGTGAACGCCTTCCATGACATGGGTTACGAGACGACCCTCAACATCATGGCCGTAAGCCGTGACCGCGGTCCGGAACTCGACGAAGCGCTCCACCAGGTGCAGGAAGAATGCAAGGCCGACGTGCTCTACCTCGTCGACAGCTTCGGCGCATTCTACCAGGAAGACATCGACAAGGAACTCGCGCGCTACAAGGGAATCGTGAAGGGCAAAAAATTCGGCTTCCACGGCCACAACAACCAGCAGCTCGCCTTCTCCAACACGATCCAGGCCATCATCAACCACGTGGACTACCTCGACGGTTCTGTTTCCGGCATGGGACGCGGCGCGGGCAACTGCACCACCGAGCTTCTGCTCAGCTTCCTCAAGAACCCCAAATACGACCTGCGTCCGGTTCTCGACGCCATCGAGGAACTGTTCCTCCCGCTACAGCAGAAGTACGAATGGGGCTACATCATCCCGCAAATGATCACGGGCATGCTCAACCGCCATCCGCAAGACGCCATCGCCGTGCGCAAGACGGAAGACCGCGACCACTACCGCAAGTTCTACGAAAAGATGGTCAACGACTAATCCAAAAGGCGAATCCAGCACGAAAACCTGCTTTCGTATTAGTGAGCCGAAGGATTAGGGACTGCGAAGCAGGCCCCTAGGAGCCGAGCGTCGCCCCTACTTCTTCAGCAGGAACCCGGCAACCGACTTCTCGCGGACGAAAGTCTGCTTCGCAGCCTCCTGAACGGCGGCTGCGTTTACTTTTTCCAGTTCGTCGGCCCAGTTGAGGAAGATGTGGTAGTCGCCGAACATCTCGTACCAGGCGAGCATCGTCGCGACATTTTCCATATCGGTAAAGCTGCGGACGAGGCCCGCATAGGTATGGTTCTTCACCTTCTGGAATTCGCGTTCGCTCACGGGTTCGTTCTTGAGCTTTTCAAGTTCTTCCCATACGATCTTCTCGACCTTCTCCGCATCGGCATCGAGCCTTAGGCTCACCATCACGGAGAATTCGGATACATACTTGTTCGGGCTGTTGCCCGCCTTCACGCTCACCGCGAGCTTTTCCTCTTCGACCAGGCGCTTGTAGAGCCTGCCGGAACGCCCGTTCAGCACGCCTTCCGCGATATCGAGCGCATAGAGGCTCGGGTCGCCCACTTCGGCCGTCTTGAACACGAGCGAATAGAGGTTCGGCGCATCGGGGCGAATCTGCTTGAAACGCTTCTCGCCCACCTGCTCCGGGTCACGCACCGTAATCGGCGGGAACGCCTCGCCCGCAGGGATATTGCCGAAGTACTTCTTCACCATCTCCATCGTGGAGGCAGTATCCAGGTCGCCCGCCAGCACGAGAATCGCGTTGCGCGGCTTGTAGTACTTGCGGTAATGCTCGTCGGCCATTTCGCGGGTCAAGTTCATGATGTCGGACGGCCAGCCGATAGTCGGCACGCGGTAGGGGAACGCCTCGTAGATAAGCGAATTCATCGTCTCGAAGAAGCGGCCCGTGGGCTTGTCGTCGTAACGCATGCGGCGTTCCTCACGCACCACGTCGCGTTCGGAGTAGAATTCGCGCAATACCGCATTCTGCATGCGGTCGGATTCCAGCCACATGAAAAGTTCAATCTTGTCCTTGGGGAGCGTGACGATGTAGGCCGTCATGAGGTCAGTCGTGAACGCGTTGAGGCCCGTGCCGCCCACGGACTGGTAGGCGCCCCAGAGTTCATCCTTCACAAATAGCTTGCGCTGTTCATTCAAGAGGGAATCGTGTTCGGCAGTGAGCTTCTTTACGGTAGCGGTATCGCCCGCAAGCTTTGCCGGACGGATAAGCGCCTGCAGGCTGTCCTCGCGCGCCATGAACGCCGCATCGGCGATGCTGTCGGTGACGCCCACCTTGTTGGTGCCCTTGAAGAGTTCGTGTTCCAGGATATGCGCAAGGCCGGACTTTCCCGGAACCTCGTGCACCGAGCCCGTCACGTAAAAGAGGCGGCAGCTCACCGTGGGTGCCTGCTTGTTCGGGTGCAGCAGCACCGTGAGCCCGTTTTCGAGAACTTCCTTGTGGACGGGGAGATTCACGCCCGCCTGGGCAGGGGCAAACAGCATGAGCGCACCCGCAATACCGGCAGCAATACCAGAAACCTTTCGCATAAGACCTTTCATAGCCATGAATTTAGTAAAACTTTTCCCGAGGGTTTCGCCACACGCGCGACCTAGCGTTCGAGCGTCTTGATTTCGCCGCGCCTTACGCGTTCTTCGCTGTACGGGTCGATGTGCACGAGCGCATCCACCACGTTCTCGCCCGCGTCGATGAGCCTGCGTTCCACATCCTCGGCCAAATCGTGCGCCGCAAGGAGGGTCATCTCGGCAGGCACCACCACGTGCAAATCCACATGCAGGTCAGAACCCACGTAGCGCGTGCGGAACCCGTGTATGCTGATGACGTTCGGGCAGGCAAGCGCCACTTCCTTCAGCTTCTGCGCGACCTCCTCGCTCGCCCCCACATCGGCGACGCGGTGAATCCCGGGCCAGGCAATCTCGTAGCCGGAATGCAGGATAAAGCAAGAAACGATAATCGCGCCGACGGAATCCGCGAACCAGAGCGTCGGGAAAATTATCCCGAACAGGACCGCAATCAAAACAGGAATAGAACTGTACGCATCGCTCCGGTGGTGCCAAGCATTCGCTTCCACGGCCTCGCTACGCATGGCACGCCCTTTCGCCCGCGTATAGCGGAAGAGGGCTTCCTTCACGACAATGGAGACCGCAGCCATCACGGCCGCAATCCACTCGGGGTGCGACTGTTCGCCGTTTACAAGGGCCATTATGGCATTGTAACCGAGCCCGATACCCACCGCGCATACGGCAAGCCCGATACCCACCGAGATGAGCGTCTCGAAACGCCGGTGCCCGTACGGGTGGTCCGCATCGGGGGGCGCGTTCCAGAACTTGGAACCGATGATTATCGCGATGTCGGTAATGAAATCCGATGCACTGTGGATGGCGTCGGCAACAAGCGCCTGGGAGCCCCCAAAATAGCCCGCGAAGAACTTGCCCACGGAAAGAACCACGTTCCAGACAAGCCCTACCAGCGTTACGCTGCGGACCTCGGAGCTGTCGTCTTTCTTTCTGATGCGCGTCATGCGACCTAATATAAAATTTATTTTATAAGCAAATGAAGGCGTTTTTCGCTTCCCATGCAACCTTTTTGGCCCGCAGGGCATCAAAATACCCAGAAAAAGGGCAATACTTTCTATTTTTTAGGCTGCATCTATGAAAATCTTGAAGAAATTGCTGAAAATCGCCATCGTGCTCGCGGTACTTGCGGGAATCGCCTACGGCGTGAAGTTCTTCTTCTTTACGGAGAAGGCAAGTGACGCCGCAGGCCCGCTCGTGAGCGCGAAGGTCACGCAGACTACGATTTCGACGACAATTTCGGCAACGGGAACGCTCGAGCCGGTCGACCAGGTGGAAGTGGGTACGCAGGTCTCGGGCGACATCGCGAAAATCTACGTCGATTTCAATTCCAAGGTCAAGAAAGGCCAGGTGATTGCCGAACTCGACAAGTCGAAGCTCAAGGCGACGCTCACGCAGGCAGAAATCGCCTACCGGAGCGCAGAAAACGACTACAAGTACAAGGAATCGACCTACAACCGCGTGAAGAAACTCTCGGAGAGCAATTCCGCGAGCGCCGTGGAACTGGAAACTGCCGAATACAACATGAACGCGGCAAAGTTCGCCGTGGAACGCAGCAAGAACGAGGTGAACCAGGCAAGGCTCAACCTGAGCTACGCGACCATCAAGAGCCCGATTGACGGCGTAGTCCTGAAGCGCGCGGTAGAAGTGGGCCAGACGGTGGCCGCCTCCATGAGCACGCCCACCCTGTTCGTCATCGCGAAGGACCTAAGCCAGATGAAGGTGATGGCCGCCATCGACGAGGCGGATATCGGCCAGGTGAAGCAGGGCCAGAAAGCGACATTCACCGTCGACGCATTCCAGGGAGAATCGTTCAACGGCGCGGTACAGGAAGTGCGCCTGAACCCGACGACCACGAGCAACGTGGTGACATACACGGTGGTGATTACCGCGGAGAACCCGGAACAGAAGCTCTTGCCCGGCATGACGGCGACCTGCACCATCGTGACGCAAGAGGTGAAGGATGCCATCGCGATTCCCGTGAAGGCACTCAAGTTTACTCCCGCAGACGGGACCCCGATGGCCGACCCGAAGGACATGCCGCGCCCGCCGCGCATGGACCGCGACTCGCTCGCAGGCGACAGCGCATTTGCGAAGGGAGATTTCCCGCCTCCGCCTCCAGGAGGTTTCGGCCCGCCGGGTAGCGGAACCGGCGGCTCCGGAAAGTTCGGGCCTCCGGGCAAGGGAGTTTTCAAGAAGCGAGCCGGAGCGAAGAAACCCGCGGGCGACCACGTGTGGGTCAGCATCGACGGGAAGGCGGCCCCCCGCAGGGTCAAGACCGGCATCAGCGACGGAGTGAACATCCAGATTCTGAAGGGGCTATCCGTCGGCGATTCCGTCGTGGTGAGCCAGGAAAGCGTCGGCGCCGCCAGTACCGAGAAGGCAAAGGCCTCGAACCCGTTCATGCCCAGCCCTCCGGGCCGGAAAAAGAAATAACGTTATTTGAACAGCGCCTTCACGGCAGCGACTTCGCCCGGAACAATCGTGCGCGTCGCATCCGCGACTCCATCTTCCCATCCGGCAAACACGCCGCCATCTACAGGCTGAGCCGTGAGCCTTACCGGGAATCCTTCGAAGAACTGCACCGTCAGCGCGGGGGAATCGAGCGGCAGGCCATGGACAAGGATACGGCCCTTCCCTTCCGTCCGCAGGTCGACCGCGGCGGCCGCCCCCAATTCAAAATGAGCCTGCATTTCCGAAGCGAGCTTCGCCGGGCGCTCCTCGATAAACTTCTCGATAAGCCCCAGCTGCCGTTCCATCCTAGACGCGTTCAGTTTCCAGCGTTTCTGGTCGCGTGCGATTTCCGGTTCGATTTCCGACATCATTGCGTCGAGACGCGCACGGACGCGTGAACTTTCGAAGTTCATTGCTAGCAATGCGGACATGCGGTTGATGAACGCGGCCTTGAAGCCCTCGTTTTCGAGCAGGCGGCGCAACAGCAGCGTATGCTCGGGGCCATTGGGCCAGCCGGGACCATCTTCCGCCGTCACGAAGTCGAAAATGTTCAGATCCTTGTACTCGCTGTACTCGTTGCCCATGCCGAAATCCAGGTCGTAAAGGAACCACTTCCACTTGGTCTGCGGATTGGTGCCGCGCCACTTCTTCATGTTGTTTGCCGGCCAGTCGCGGTTGTCCGCATAGATTTCGGTTTGCATGTAGTTGAGGTAGTTGTCGATATCTATCTGCGAGGCCACCTGCGCATAGTTTTCCTCGTCGTCCAGGCTATTCGCCTCCAGCCATTCCATGAGCCTTGTGTAATCGACCGAAGAGCCCGCCGATGCGGCATTGTCCGCCTTGAGCAGGTCGATAGCGCCCGGGTCGATTCCATAATGAGTCTCGAAATAGTATTCGGTACTGCGTTCGCGGATGCTGTGGATGCCGTAGTACTCGCCATTGTAATAGACGACGGCAAATCGGCCACGCTGGTAATCGACGCCGAGACCCTCGCTTACGGAACTTGCGAGGCGGTCGCGGACGTAATCGTTCCCGAAGTTGCTTCCGTTGTTGCGGAGCAAGAAGACCTTGAACTTGTCGAGTTCCGGAAACTCCGGGAACAGCGCATACTTGAGGCGGCTTTCGCCATACTTTTCGCGGAAGGTGATGGCGACCGACTTCTTGGAGTTCTGGCGGCTGTAATTGCCGAAAATCTTGAGGCCCGCGTTGTGCGCGAAGGCAGGTGCATTCGTTCCCGGCTCCATCAGTTCGACCGTCACGGGAATTTCCTTGTCGAGCCAGTAATTCGCACCGTAATGCGGTTCCTTTTCCTGTGCGAAGTTTCCTTCCATGTAGATTCCAGAATCCGGGTCAAAAAGCGAATTCGGGTCGGCCGACAGGAACACCGCAGGGACCGCCGGCGCATTTTCGAATACGTAGGTGCGCGTCATGGTTTCGCCCGGAAGCTTGTAATCCACAAAGCTCGCGCAACGGACCGTCACCGTGGAGTTTATCTGTAGCGAAGGTGTCAAGGGGCTTTCGTCCGTGGGGACCGGGCCTCCCGTTTCGCACCGGACCGAGGCATCTTCGGGGAAAACAATTTCGAAAGGAGACGCATAGAATCCCGAAGGCGGAATTTCGGCGAGCGATTCTACGGACGGAGATCTAGAAACCAGCACTCCTCCGGAAACATCTCCATACGGAGACGGATCCGCGTAGCCCCACTGGTACCCGAAATCGGAAAACACCTTGTCGCCGTTTTCCGTTATATGGGTTTCCGCTCCGCGAGGGCCGTAGTTCCAGGTTTTCCCCACGGGCATTTCCGGGTAGGCGACAGAATCCACAATCGCCGTATCCGCATTCACCAGGTAAAGGCTCCCGCCCTTTTTCGATAGCTTGAATCCGGCATGAGGTTCGTGGCCACGGTTCCGCACAAAGTAATCAAACACCTTGATGGTCATCTCCTGCGACTCGTTGGATTCAGGGCTAATCCGCGTGCCATAGATATTTTCGAGATCCGGGAGCGTCAAGCCCGCCGGTAGCCTTGCACGGTAGACCGTCGAAGAATCTCCGGTGCCGGTAAAGATGAACTCGTAGCCTTTCCAGTCGTCGACATCGGGCTGTGCCAGGCGGAAGGAGACCTTCCTGTCCTTGGTGATGTAGGCTCGCAAGAACAGTTCGTTCGCCACCGAGATATCGAGCACGTCATCGGTACTCGAACTGCGCGTCCCGACAAACATCGCGATCGAGGACCAGCCCAGTTCCTCGTTTTCGCCAAGTTGCATCCGCGCCCCGACGCGCCGCTTCCCGTCTTCAGAAAAGCAATTCTTCTTCTGGCCTTCCAACGGGTCGGCAAAGCTGTAGCCCGGCGGGTCGCTCTGCGCATCGGTCCATGTCCAGCATCCGGGGCCAATCATGTTGAGCGTATCATGCGGCAAGACGTAATCGGGATAATCCTTTCCCGACATGAACACGAGCAGCAGCGAATTCGGTTCCATCTTCACGTTCCCGAATTTCCATTTAAACGGGTCTTCCTGCGAATCCGTCAGGTACATTCCGGACAAATTCACCGTATCCGTCGAGCTGTTGAAAAGTTCCACCCAGCCCGCATCGTCGCCCTCGTGATCTTCGTAAACGACATTGACAGGATCTATCTCGGTAAACTTCAGCAGGCCGTCCACAAACGGCAACGTCGCCCCGGTATTCGCCGAAGAACTGGATTCCTCGTCAACAGCCGGAGTCCCATGCGAGCCGCCGTCGTCGGAACACGACGCGAACATCCACGCCACGAGCGTGCCAAGTAAAAACGTTATGGAAAATTGCCTATACACCATGAATTGAATCTATATTCTGAATCCGAAAAAGCAAGTTTCCTGTGCGGCAAAGCAAGCGATTCCGCACAAAAAAGCGTGACCGCGAGGCTAGGGATGCGATTTGCGCGGCCTGCGGACAACGAAGAGCGCAGCCCCCGTGAGCACGAGCACCGTGGAAACGATTTTCCCAATCGGGAAGACCTCCGAGAAAACGAGCGCACCGGCCAGGGTCGGCACCGCGGCACCGACCGCCGCACTGAACGGGATGATGAACAGCGCGCGGCCACGGGAGAACGAAATCTGCGAATAGAGGAACGCGATGCCGTAGGTCGCCACGTAGCCGAGCGTGCGGAAATCGACCAGCAAGTTCGCGACGGAAGAAACTTCGATATGGTCAAGATCGAAATCCATCGCGAGGCTCTTGTAGAACGCCGCCGAAAGCCCGAAGCCAACACCCATGATGAGAGAATCCACCATTTCGCGGTTCTTCACGAACAGGTGCAGCACAAGCGTCACGCCACAGAGCACTCCAGAGTAGATCCAGAGCATGGAGACATTCTGCACCGCCGTGGATTCGCCGAGGCTCTCGACCGAATAGAGGAGGCCCGCCACCACAAAACAGATGGCGACGACGATACGCTTCGTGAGCGCCTCCTTCAGAATGCAGAAACCCATCAGGGCAGTAAGCACCGGGTTCAAGACCATCATCGGCTGCACCTGCGAAAGGTCGTAGCGTGCCATTGCGATGTAGTAGCCGACAGTCGCAAGCACGGAACAGCCAAACCCGAGCCACCAGAACTTATTCGTAATGACACCCTTGAAAAACTCCCAGGGTTTCGACGTCCCGCCCGTCCGCTTGCCGACCGTGGACACCCCGGACTTTTCCAGGATGTTCCCGCACGCAAAAAGGAACGCAGGGCCTATCGTGAGAAGGAGAAACAGCATCGGCTAGATCTCGTCGTAGATTTCCTGGTAAATCCAATAGTTGCCCATGACGCGCT
Source organism: Fibrobacter sp. UBA3629 (assembly GCF_002374005.1). Lineage (NCBI taxonomy): Bacteria > Pseudomonadati > Fibrobacterota > Fibrobacteria > Fibrobacterales > Fibrobacteraceae > Fibrobacter > Fibrobacter sp. UBA3629. The sequence goes on from NZ_DFLC01000010.1 coordinate 29,843, forward strand.
TCACGTAGTCGCGGGTTTCCCAGTAGCTGATATCCTCGGCACGGATATCCCACGGAAGCCCGGCGCCTGCCGCCTGCCAGCGCCTTGTCGGCTTGGGGCCCGCATTGTAGTTGCCGAGCACGTACATGTAGTCATCCTTGTATTCGGCCTTCAGGTCCACGAGGTAGCGAATGCCGAGGCGAATGTTCAGGTAGGCGTTGTAGAGCTGGGACGGATCGAAATTCGCGAGGCCTTCCTGCTTCGCGAGCATCCTGCCGGTCGCGGGCATGATCTGCAACAGGCCGCACGCACCCGCCGGGGAGACAATCTGGAAGTTGAAAATCGATTCCTGGCGCATCACGCTGTAGACAAAGAACGGGTCGATGCGCGTGCCGGAATGGAACTTGACCTGGTCCTTGTAGGGCACCGGGAACAGGTAATGCAGCACGTCGAGAGGAGGCTCCATCAGCTTGCGGCGGTCGATTTGCGCCTGGAACTGGCGGGCAAGCCTGTAGCCCGCAGCCGTCTCGCCCATCTCGTAGAACAGCTTGCCGAATTCGTAAAGGAAGTCGAGGCGTTTCGCGTTCTTCTTGCGCAGTTCCTCGTAGAGGGTGAATGCCTCTTCGGAAAATCCGTACTGGAACAGGTTCTTGATCCGTCCGTAGTTTTCGGGCGAGTAGCTCGCGTCCTTCTTGTCGTTTTTCTGGACGCTGCGCACCCAGGCGAGCGTCGAATCCGGCGACATGGGGATGCCGTGCGCATAAGGGACTTCGGATGCTTCCATGAGCTTGTATTCCACCAGCTTGATGCGGCTCCTGTGCGCGTAGTATCCGAGCGGGAAATCGCGGATACAGTCGAGGTAGGCCTCGCGGGCGAGCGAATCCTTGCCCATCTTCATGTAGGTATCGGCAAGGAACATGCGGCTTCCGCTTCCGCTCCAGAGGAACGGATCCTTCGCGGCATCGACAAACGCCTTCTCCGCCTCATTCCATTTTTCTTGCTTGAAATAGATGAGACCGATGCGGAACTTGGCCCATTGACGCTTCTGGTTATTGCCGAAGCGGCTGTTCGAAAGTTTCTTGAAGCAGACGATGGCGCTATCGTAGCGCGCCTGCTGTTCATGCTCGAATCCGCGCACCCAAAGGTTGTTCGCGTTTTCCTTGCTGAACTGGCTCACGTCCTGGAGTATCGCGTCGAGCCTGCGGATTTCCTTCGTATTCTTCGTCGCCGCATTTCGCATCATGCGGAGGGCGGCCTGGATCCACACGGGGCGCGCTTCCACGGAATCGATCAAGTAGACATACTGCGCAATCGCTTCCTGTTCGCGCTTGAGCGCCTTGAGCGCCACGACACGCTTCTCCCAGAGGGCGATGCGGGCATTCAAATCGAGCGTGCTCTTCGGAAGCAGCATCTGGAGCGAATCACCGGAAGGTTCCAGGGCGGATTCGGGATGTTTCGCGACCGCGCGTTCATCCATCACCCGGATGGAATCGAGCAAGTCGAGGCATGCGGATGCCTCTTCCTTCCCGCAGGCCATCCTCGCATAAGCGACCTTCTCGGCGAGCGATTCCGGAGTCGTACGGACCTTGCGCAGGCGCTGGATAGCCGTGAATGCGGAATCCTTGTACGGGCTCGACATCGCAAGCACCTGCATGTAGTAACGCTTCGCCTGCTTCTGCTGCTTGATCTTTTCCAGATACACCGCATAGCGGAACCTGAGAGCAGCCACCTTCTCGCCCTTGGTGTTACGGTCCAGGTAATGCTTCAGGGAATCCGCACGGGCCGCTTCCGAAAGCGTCGAATCGTCAAGGGCCGCATCAATGCGGAGGTCGGCCGCCGTCTTTGCAAACAAATTATCTTTTTCAAATTTCGCCCCCTGCTTGAGGACTTCGCGCATGCCCGCAAAGTCGCCCTGCATAAAGCGGGATTTCGCCATGCGGAGCACTACCGCCGATTCGAGCTTGGGGTCGCGGGTGCGGAGCGCCTCGTAGGCCACGAAGGCGCTGTCCCACTTTTCGGTATAGTAGTAGTAGGCGGCCTTCGCAAAGTCGCGGACATCCGCTGAAAGCGTCGTGTCGGAGAAGGCGGCCTTCGCAAGGTCCGCATGCACGATGAAGTTCTGGAACTTGTCCGGTTCCACCTGTTCGAGCTCGGCGTAGGGATTCACCGGGACTGCCGGGGCAGCGGGAGCCACGGAGGCCGAATCCGCCACGGAATCCTGAGCGGCCTTGTCCCCATTCTCGCCCGAAGCGTTACATGCGACAATCAGCCCGAGCACTGGAATAAAACGGCGGAAGAAAGCCGACCTACACAAATCCACCATGCACCTCCAAAAAATCAATCCTTGTCACTTTTCAGTTTGTTCGCCACAGGCCCGACAAAACTCGAAATCTCGAGGTCGGTAATGGTCTGCGCGTACTTCTTGTACATATAATCGTTGACGCGGTCCGCATCGTCCATCTGGAGGACCGAAAGCGCAGTCTCGTGCACGTCCTCGAAGTTGATGGAACGTATAATCTTCTTTGTCGCCATCACGCACCAGGGCGTCATGGAAAGTTCGTCGACGCCGAGGCCCACAAGCAGGAGTACGCTCAGCGGGTCAGAACTCATTTCGCCACAGACTGCGACCGGGATTCCCTCGCGATGGGCCGCCATGATCGTATTGTAAATCATGTTGAGTACGGCCGGATGGTGCGGCTGGAACATGTCCGTAATGAGTTCGTTCGTGCGGTCCACAGCAAGCGTGAACTGGATGAGGTCGTTCGTCCCGATGCTGAAGAAGTCCACCTCCTTCGCAAGCAGGTTCACCATCATCACGGCGGCGGGCACTTCAATCATCACGCCCACCTTCACGGCGGCGCACTTGTGGCCCTTCGCCTCCAGTTCCGCGATGCAGCTGCGGATGCAGGCCTTCGCCTTGCGCAATTCGTCGAGGCCCGAAATCATCGGGAGCAAAATCCTAAGGTTGCCCTTCTCGTTTGCAAGGAGCAGGGCCTTGAGCTGCGTGCGGAAAATATCTTCGCGCGAGAGGCACACGCGGATAGAGCGCCATCCCATAAACGGGTTCGCCTCGTTCGCCGCGGAAAGGCCTTCGACAAGCTTGTCGCCTCCGGCATCCAGGGTTCGGATCGTGACGGGGCAGGGCGCCATCGTATTGAGGATACGCTTGTAGGCTTCCGTCTGTTCCTCCTCGCTCGGGGCGCTGTTCTGGAAGAACAGGAACTCCGAACGGTAAAGGCCGATGCCGGTCGCACCGTAATCCATGACCTTCTCGGCTTCGCTCGGAAGTTCGATGTTCGCATGCAGCGTGATGTACTTACCGTCGCGGGTCATGGGTTCGAGCCTGCGCATGGTAAACAGTTCCCTGCGCTGGCGTTCGTAGACTTCCTGACGTTCATGGAACTTGCGGATATCGTCGTCGTTGGGATTGACGATGACCCTGCCGTCCGTACCGTCCACAATGACCGTATCGCCGGACTTCACGCGCGAGGCTACATCGCGGAGGCCGGACACTACCGGAATCTGCAGCGAGCGCGCAAGGATTGCCACATGGCTTGTTCGGCCACCGGTATCCATCAGGAGCGCCTGCGCCTGGCCCGGCTTGAGCGACATCAGGAAGCTGGGCATGATCTCGTGCGCAACGAGGACCGCACCGTTCTCGCTGGATACTTCCGCCAAGGCCGGTTCGGAATTTTCCATAGCCGCCATGAGCCGGTTGTACAGGTCCCGCAGGTCCGCGGCCTTGTCGCGCATTGCAGGCGAATCAATCTTCCCGAACCGGTCGATGTAGTCGCCGAGAACCACATGCACCGCCCAGCGTGCATTCTTGTGCCCCTTGCGAATCATGTCCAGGACGCCGTTCACGAGTCCCGGATCCTGGAGGATCATCAGGTGAGTCGCAAAGATGAGGCTGTCGTAGACGCCCGTCCGCGTCTCGGATATTTCCTTGATCTGGTTGATTTCCTTGGAAGTGCGTTCGACGGCCTTCAAGAAAACCTGTTCCTCGGTCTCCACCCTCGATTCCGAAATTGTCTCTTCAACGACCGTCAGTTCGCGGCTGATAACCTGAAAAGCGCGCCCCATGGCAAAGCCGGGAGACGCAGGCACGCCAACCAGGACAAGCCTTACGGAAGAGCGTCCGCCAGACACCCCCGTCTCAGTTGGGTTCTTCGTTGAAGTTGTCATGGAATAACTGTTCCAGCTTTTGCACGACTTCCTGTTCGTCTTCGCCGTCGACTTCGAACCGGACTTCGGAGCCCAGCGGAATAGCAAGCATCATCACGTTGAGGATGCTCTTGGCGTTCGCCTTCGTCCCTTCGAAAACAATATATACATCACTCTTGGCCGGGCCGGTAATATCGACAATCATGCCCGCCGGACGCGCATGGATGCCCAACTTGTTAGTGACCGTTAGAGTCTTTTCGATCATTGTTTCCTCAGAAAATATCCACGTTGATATCCAGCCCGTCATGCAGGATGACACGGAACAGGCTGTCGGCGGAATGAATCGTCTTGACGAGGTCGTCGTGCAGGGCCCTGTCCGACAGCAGGATGCCCATCGTATTGTCCTTGGACTGAACCTTCGCAATCAGCTCGTCCAGGTGCTTGGTAACGCCTTCCAGTTCGGACACCAGGTGGTCGGCATTCCCGACGACCTTGTCCGCATTGGCAAAAAGATTGTCCATAGGGGGCTTCACACCGTCGACAAGAGTCTCGACCTTCCCCATCACATCGTTAAGGCCGTTCAGGCTCTTCTTGATTTGCGGGTCGGTGGTGTTGACCATGGTCATCAGGCGGTCTTCCAGGGATTCGGCCTTCGCGAGGATGGTCCTGAAGCGTTCCTGGAAATCGGGGTTCGCAATAGTGCCGTTGAGGGCCTCCTTCACTGATTCAAGAAGCACCTTCGTGCTGTCGCAGACTTCGCCCGCAAGGCCAAGCGCCTCGGCGATACCGGCATCGAACTGCCCGTTGATGGTGTCACCCGGAGCCCAGTAGCTTTCGGCGTCACCCAAGATCATGCCAATTTGGCGTTCGCCCATGATACCGATGTTCTGCACGCGGATTTCGGAATCCTTCGGGATCTTCACGTCGGTGCGGAGACGGATGCGCACGACCACGCGGTGACCGGCGAGGCTGATGTCTTCCACCTTGCCCATCTTGACGCCATTGACCTTGACCGGGTCATCGAGCACCAGGGTGCTGACCTGGGAGAAGCGGAGGTAGAACGTATTGAAAGTTTCCCGGGGGTCCTTCTCGTTCAGGAAGAACATGCCGAAGACTAGAATCACAACGGCCAAGAGAACAACGAGGCCAACAGAAAAATATAGGGCAGAATTCTTTTTCATTCTTGCTTCAAATTAGTTTTTTCTACGAAGGTTTCCGGCCCGGGATTCAAAAATCGGGCTTTTTTTCGCACTTTTCGAGCAGAATCAGGCATCTACATGCACGATGGGGCTGTTGTTCTCGATCCCGTTCACGTGACGGTCGAGCCAGTCGCGCAGCAGGGCGTCGCGGTCGGCAGGCGAAAGCAGGAACTTCTCGCGCCCTTCCTTCTGCATGTACACGTCGAGGTAGGTCATGAGCACGCCACCGGCAACCGAGACGTTCATCGATTCGGTAATGCCGTATTGCGGCAGCTTGAACTCGTAATCGGCATGCGCGAGCGTATCGGGATGGTTCCCGTGGAATTCGCTCCCGAGGTAGAACGCCGTCGGCTGGCTCAAATCCAGGTCGAGCACGGAATTCGTGGTGTTCGTGCTCGCGACCGCAATCTTGTAGCCCTTCGCACGGAGCTTTTCCATGCAGAGCATGCGTTTCTTGTAGAGGTAGAGGCTCATCCACTTGTAGCTGCCCTTCAATATGGACTTGTTCACGCTGTAGGCGTTGTCTTCTTCGATGATGTGCACGTCCTGTAGGCCGAACACTTCCGCCGTGCGGATAACCGCCGAAATGTTATGCGGGTCGAACAGGTCTTCCAACACCATGCAGAAATGCCTCGTGCGGCGATTCACGACTTCCGTCAATAGTTCCCTGCGCCTGTCCGTCACGCGCGCCAGGAGGGATTCCAGGCTTTCCTTTTCGCTTTCACTCATTTTTGCTGTGTCCTCACGTCTTCTACTTTCAAGGGAATCGCATCGCGCTTCTGCTTTTCGCGTTCCCTGCGTTTCTTTTCAAAATCCCCAAGTTTCCACGGAGCGCCATTCACCACGTTTTCGAAATCGAGCACATATTGCACGTTGTCGAACGACTTGAGCGAGGCGCTCTTGAGCATCGGCTCCTTGTCGCCGCCAAAGTAGCGGCCAGACGCCTTCTTGATATCCTTCACGATGTCGTCTATCTTTTCGTTCACGACCGCCTTGAACACCTGCATCTGCATGATGGAATTGAGAACCGAATTCCCGGGGAAGACAATCGCAGTTAGTTTATACTTAATCTCCTTTTGGGGAGTTTCGTCCATGTCGAGGAACGCAATGGCGGTGCCGTGCAGCGACCACTTCAGGACCTTGGCATGCCCGTAGCCAAAGAACAGGTTCCGCATGCCGAGCCTCGCGCCCGCGCTATCCTGCAGCGCCCAGTAGAATTCTCCCGATAGGCTCCTGCCGTTGCTCCCGTTGAAGTAGCGGCGGTTCGCACTCGTGTATTCGAGCTGGTAGTTGGAACCGAGGTAGGCATTAATCAGTTCCGCCGTAAAGGGCATGTTGTCGAAAAGGTAGCTGATGACGCTTTCCCCGAGCGGAAGCGTCCCCTTGTTCTCGTAGATGGCCCTGTACCTACGGCCGAGGCGCGCAAAAATCTGCACCCCCATCGGCACTCCGGGCCTGGGTTCGAATCCGCGCTTCACGACTTCGCGGTAGACGCCACAGTATTCGTCGTCATACTTCAGTCTCGGCCACGGATGCTTGTCCCCGGCGGAGCACCCCGGGTAATCGATATCGAGGCATTTCTTGAGACCCGAACAGAGCGAACGGAGGTCGTCTTCGTTTTCGAGTTGCTTGAGGAGGCTGTTGCGGACAACCGAATCCGCGCCGAGCATGTTGTCGGAATCCGCAGCATGGGAGCATACGCCCACAAGCATCACTAGCAGCGATGCGACAGACAGACGGGAAAGATATTCCGAAACAACCCTGAACATGGATTACCTGAATTCGAGACTGTCAATCGGGACAACCGTAAAGGGCTTCAGGGCCTCGAGCTTTGCGACCGGACCCACTACAGATATCGTCATCTTGTCCTTCGCGTAATACTTCTTGATCATCGCCTTCACCTGTTCGGCGGTCACGGCGTTGATTTCCTTCACGTAGTCAAGGTAATGGTCCGGGCTCTTGCCCAACAGTTCATCCCCCGCGAATATTTCCGCAATCGAGGACGGGGAATCGAACAGCCCGGGCAGGCTCTCGACAAGCGTCTTCTTCGCCATCGCGAGTTCCTCTTCCGTGGGGCCATCCTTCGCGAGTTTCTCTATTTCCTCGTACACGAGTTTCAACGCGAACGCGGCGGATTCCACCTTTGTCTGCAGGCTAATCGAAATCATCGCCGTATCGCGGTAGTCGTTGCCCGCGCGGCTGCTGATGTGGTAGGCAAGGCCCTCGTCGCTACGCACGCGCGTCATGAGGCGCGAAGAGAAGCTGCCGCCACCGAGAATAAAGTTCGCGACGGCCGTCGGGTAGTAATCCGGATGCGGACGTTTCACGAAGGGCTGGTTCATCGAGATGTTCGCCTGCGTGATATCCTTGTCCACCACGTAGGTACCGGGCCTGTTCAGGAACACAAGCGGCTGCGGCGCACTGTAGAGCGCCTCGGAACCGGCCTCGTCACCGGACTGCTTCATGAACAAGGCCATGATAAAGCCCTTGAGCACGGTCAGGGCAGAATCGCGGTTCACGTCTCCCGACAGGGCAAACACGACGCGTCCTCGATCAGGAAGATGCATGCCATTTATGAAGGTCTTTGCAGAAAGACGTTTCAGGTCGTCGACACCCACCTTCTTGTATTCTTCGAGCGTAGCATCCCACAGCCGCGGATTCGGGGCGTAGTTGACCTTGGTCCTCAATGCGGAAAGCACCTTCGCCGGAGTATCGTAACGCTGCTCGTGAGCCGTCACAAAATTCGTCTTGACAATTTCGAGCTGTTCCTTGTCAAAACCCGGAGTCGCAATCAGCTCCCCTGCAAGAAACAGCGTGGTGAGGAAATCCTTCGAAAGGCAATCGATGGAAAATCCCGATTTCCACGTCCCTACGGAAGTAGAAATCCCGGCGCTAATGAACTCGAGCGAATCGTCAAGGGCGTGCGCCGACGTGTTCGTGCTACCGCCACGGCGGAACATCGAGCCCAGCATCTCGGAGGCGGCCTCGTCCTTGATATTCGAAACCACCTGCGGGTTCTCGAAATACACGGAGAGGTTCACGAGCGGGAGGCTCGAATCGGGAACGATATAGCCCGAGATGCCCGGAGCAAGCTCCACGCGGTAATCCTTCGGGTAAGGCGCCACGTACTTGTAGTCGGGATACCGGATATCCTTGTAGCTAGCGGGTATATCGGATACAGCCGCAGTTTCGGCAACGGCGGGAGCCGCGGCAGGGGTCTCGGCCTCGGGCTTCGGGCCCGAGGAACATGCGGCAACAACCGCAGAGAAGGCGGCAACGGTCAAAAGTCTCATCTCTTTTTTCATCTCGTTCTAAATATAGATTTAATATGGAATTAAAATAGATTTATAAATGCCGGAATCGGCAATCATCCAACTTGGAGTAGTCATTTTGAAGATCGGGCGTCCGCAACTGACTTTTTGAGTTATATTAGACAATGAGCCCTTCCGGTGGATCACTTCGGCATCGCCTCGGCGAGCCGCCCGTCTCCAAGAGAGACATACCCACCAGAAGGGCTTTTCCTCTATCCTCCAAAACCAAAGGGACAGTGCCGGTGCGCTGTCCCTTTAGTTATTGTCGACTAGGGAGGGCACAGCCCTCTCTAATTATATCAACTGAAGCGGCCGGCGAGTTGCTTGCGGCGGCGGCCACGTTCAGAAACCAGGGCCTCGACCAGGAAGAGCAGGGCCGAAAGCGCGAGGAATATCTGGTAGCGGTCCTGGTAATTTTCCATGCGGTCGGAAGCCTGTTCCTTCTTCTCCATGCCCGCAATCTCGGTCAATACCTTCTGCAACTGGAATTCGCCCGGGCTCGCGTAGAAATACAGGCCTCCCGTCACGCTCGCAATCTCCTGCAGCGTTCCTTCCTCTAGACGCGTCGTCACGATGTTTCCCTGGATATCCTTCTTGTAGGCGACGTCGCCGTTTTTCGTCTTCACCGGGATAGGCACGCCCTCGCGGCTGCCGATACCGATGGTATAAATCTTGATGCCCATCTCTGCCGCTTCCTTCGCGGCATTCACCGCGGCGTCCTCGAGTTCTTCGCCATCGCTCATGAGAATCATCACCGAATACTGTCCTGCGCCACCGGAATTCTTGAACAAGGTCATCCCCTTGCGGATGGCGTTTTCGAGGTTCGTGCCAGGCATGAGCCAGCCCGGATTCAGCTCTCGCAGCATCATCTGTACCGTGCCGTAGTCAAGCGTCAGGGGCACCATCACCTGGGCCTCGCCGCTGAACGCGACAAGCCCCACGCGGTCGCCCGAAAGCCCTTCCAGGAAAGCGGAAATCTCGTGACGGCTGCGGACGAGGCGGTTCGGCTTCACATCCTCGGCAAGCATCGAAAGCGAAATATCCTGCAACAGCACGAGGTCGAGGCCACGGCGTTCGACATGTTCCATCTTGCGGCCCCACTGCGGACGCGCGAGCGCCACAAAGAGGAAGGCGATGGCCAGAAGCAGGATCGTCACCTTGGCAAGGCGCCTCCACGGGGAAACGCTGGTCGAAAGTTTCGGGAGCATCGAAAGCGAGACAAAACGCGCGGCAAGCTTTTTTCGGCGGTGGTAGGCATAGTAAAACAGGAGCGCAAACAGCGGCAGCGAAAAAAGGCACCAAAGAAAGTTCGGTTCGGCAAAACGCATCAAATCCTCCAGGATCGGCTCGGGAATCCACCCGCAAGCACCTAGAATATACAAAAAAACGGCCCCGAAGCGTTTTTTTCAAAAAATTTTCCCCTTTCTTAAAATTTTATTATATTCAGAACAAGAAGGTTGATATGGATTCGGTCCTTTTCGCAATAGAGGTTGATGTCATCTGCATCTTGGTCCTCCTCCTGATCCGACAGGGCAACAGGGAGGCGGCATCGCTTTTGCTCTGTGCGAGGGCACTCGACAGGCTGCTCGACTTTTTCATCGTATTCGCCGCCCTCGAGATTGCCGGGAAAATCCTCTCGCCGGAATTCGTCATCGCCTGCAGAATTATCGAATGCCTCAAGATTATCGCATGCCTCGCCATCGCGGCAGCATGGTTCTACATGGTATCCTACGCGGTCACATCGAGCAGCTACAGGCTGCAGAAATGGGCCCTTCTCATCCTGGCTCCCATATTCATCACGGGCGGTTACGCCATCATCGTGGCATTCATGCACCTGCACGACACGGGAACAGCCCTGAATCCCGTCCTGTGGATCCTCCTGAACCTGGTCTCCGTCGGCTACCTCCTCGGCGCGAGCGCCGTAGCCCTCCGCAATTCGTTCAAGTGCAAGAACCGGTTCCTGCGCAGGCACTATAACCAGCTCGCCATCATCGTCTTCGTTCCGCTTGCCGGCATGGCGATCCAGACCCAGTCCATGGAAATGCCGATTACCTCGCCCGCGCTCATGCTCACGATCCTATTCATCTACCTGAGCGACCTCAAGGAAAACTCCTCCACCGACCTTACCACCGGGCTCAACAGCACAAGTAAGTTCGCGACTTACCTTAGCCGCATCACGCAGACACTGGATGCAAGCAAGAGGCTCTTCCTCATCCAGATCCACATCGATGACCTGGTCACTATACGCAAGACGCACGGCAAGCACGCCCCCGACATGGCCCTCCGGCAGATGGCGCAATTCCTGCGCTCCCAGTGCAAGGACAAGAACCTTTTCCTCGCCCGGTACAGCTCGGACACCTTCGCCATCGTCTACGAATGCGGCAACTTCTCCGAAGTCGAGGAACTCTGCAACGGGATTGTCCGCAAGAGCACGCAGAATAGCCAGCTCGGCCAGATACCCTGGCCGCTGTCCTTCAGCATCTACTGGTCCGAATACGGGACCAAGTCCACGCAGAACATAGACTCCTTCCTCGACAACGCCAAGGAAAACTGCTTCAAGCCGCCAACGGCCAAAACCTAGCGCTAGGGGATGCGCACGAAGCGCGTGTTCGCAAGCAGAAGTTCCAGCAGGATCAACAGGGCGCCCGCCAAAAGCCACGGGTAGAACTTTTCGGCATAGCGCGCATAGACGACCGTCTCGATTTCGGTCTTTTCGAGCTGGTCGATTTCGGAATAGATTTCTTCGAGCTGTTCCTTGTTCTCGGCGCGGTAGAACTTGCCGCCCGTCTTCTGTGCCACCGCCACGAGGGTCGACTCGTCGATTCCCTCCTCGGGAGTGATGTCACTTTCGGCCCACGAGATTTCGCCCGTCCACGGGTTCACCTGGAACCCGAGAATCTTGCCCTTCTTCTTGCCGACGCCGACCGTATAGACCTTGATGCCGAGTGACTGGGCAACCTCGGCCGCGCGCACCGGGGATATGACGCTCGCATTGTCCTTGCCGTCGGTGAGGAGGATGACGACCTTCGATTTCGCCTCGGACTTCTGCAGTCGGGCAAGCGCGTTCATGAGGCCATCGCCAATCGCGGTCCTCGACGCCACCACGGAATCGCGAGCCAGTTCGTCCGTCGCGCCCAGGATTTCAAGAAGGCTTCCGTAATCGAGCGTGAGGGGGCATTGCGTCATGGCCCGACTTCCGAACGCCGAAAGCCCGATGCGGTCACTGCGGCGCTTCTGGATAAACTCGGCAATCACATCCTGCGCATAGCCCATGCGGCTATATTTCCAGAAATCCCCCGACTTGTAGATGCGCTCGGCATTCATCACGCCGAGTTTCGCCTGTTCCACGCGGGTAAGCATGTCGAGCGTTCCCATCGATCCCGAAACATCAAGTACGAGCATGATGTCGACGCCATCGGTATTCGTGTATTCAATTTCCATCGCGTTTTGCGGGCGGGCTAGCGCCACAATAAAGCAGCAGAGGGCGGCAAGGCGGAGCGCAGGCACGATATGGCGGAGGCGAACGCGACGGCTCGGGACTGCCTTTTTCGCAATCGCAAGGGCGGGAAACTTGATCGTGCTCTTGCGGCGTTGCTGCCTGTAAACGTATAAGGCAATCAGAACCGGAACAAGAATAAACAGCCAGAAGGCTTCGGGATTCTGAAAATGATACGCACCAATATCCATTCTAAGCTCCAAAAATTTCCGGGAACTCGTTCCCGCACTGAGAATATACAAAAGCCGAGAGTCATGGGCAAGTTTTATGCGGCATATGCGAAGCCCATATACAAAAAACCGAGGCCGCAGAGCCCCGGTTCTGGATAATTCTTTAACCCTCGCTACTTGACCGTCACGGTATGGATCTTGCCATCGACACGGACAAGGTAGATTCCCTTGTGGGGAACTGCAATGCCCTGGTCGGCAGCGCCGATACGGCCAGAAACGACAGCCTTGCCCTGGACGTCAAAAACGGCATAGGAGGAGCCGAGCCTTGCGCCGAGCACGCGGACCTGCATACCGGAAGTCACGACCTTGAGCGATCCGACGGAGGCAACCGCATGGATGGCGTCGGGAGCCGAGCTGGAAGATTCCGGATTCACGGTAGCAGAGCTGGAAGAACCCGGATTCACGGCAGCAGAACTGGAGGACGCCGGGACATCCGAAATGACGATGCCGGTAAGCTTGACAGGGTCAATCGCCTGCTTGTTCGCATCGAGGAATTCAATCTTCTTGATGGAGATTTCGCCGATGCCACCCTGAGCATCCTTGACTTCCCACTTGAAACCCTTGATTGTCTTGATGATGTCTGCTCCCGGAGGTGCATTCTTGTTCACCCAGTCAAGGATGGTTATCTTCGTGCCGTTCGCACCCTTGAAGCCCCATTCATCCGGGGTCATATCATAGGTGACGGCAACGTAGTCATCGGAGTTGTCGACATAGATACCCGGTTCAGAGCCGGCACCCAAATTTTGCAGTCCCTTTTCGGCATTTTCATCCGTAATGGTATTCAAGACGGCCATACGGATCGGGCCAGAAGTCTTTGCTGTCACGCGGACATACTTGATACCGAGAGCCGTGAAATCGACCCCGCAGGTCTTTGTCTGCTTGCATTCTTCCTTCTTGAACGACACCGCAATACCGGCAGACGGGTACTTGAGAACCACATTCGGAACATAAGCCGGTTCCGGGCCGATTTCCATGGAAGCTTCGGCATAGATAGAGCCGTCGTCCTTCCTGAACAGCGGAGAGGAACCCGAATCCGGGACCATCTTGGTGCCGATACCGAGCTTGTCATGGTAGGCGCCCCAGTTCCAAAGACCCGAGACACCGACCGTCGTATCGCCGCGTTCCATCTGGATACCGCCAATCTGGTTCACGGACGGAGCCTTGGTAGTATCCGGCGTGAATCTCGTAAAGCCGGAAAGATCATAGAGGTTAGGCATATTGCCCGTCAAGATGAGGAGGTAAAGCATGTTCAAGGTAGCCGGGTAATATTTTTCACCCGCGATACTTTCGCCGCAACCATCCACAGATGCACAGCTCTTCTTTTCCTTGAGGACCTTGAAAACCGTGTTAAGATAGGATTTCGCCTCGTCAGTGTTTATAGACGAAGTCGCAAGGCCAAGACCGCCGGAGAAGGTAGAAGAGACAAAGTTGCGCGAATCGCTTTCGTCCGCTATGTACGAGTTCATGTAATCTTGCCACTTGTAGCCAGAATTCACGCCACTAGCAGTGCGGGTTGTCGGAATGAGCCATTTAGTTACAGTTTCGTTGAACTTTTGCGCGTCGCTATCACCATACCAGTAATAGGCCCAAGCGGTACGCCACGGGGTACGTGCGGCGTCATCATAGAAACCAATATCATTGGATACGGCTGCACCCGGAGAAGAAATCGTCTTATGGTCGCTCCAACTGCACCAGTCTCCCACTAGACCGGTCTTGGAATCCTGACAAGCAAGCAAATCCTGCATTGCCTTAGAACGGATGGTAGACCACTTACTGTTATTCGTCACTTTTTCGAACAGGCGGTAGTGCCCCGGCACCACATAACTCGGGTTGAGAGCCGGATTCCAGTTGCTGCCCGGCTTGAGGGAGTTATTGCCATCAACATCGTTCTGGGCAATCCAATTAATAAGCGCCGTCGCATCGCTCAAATAACCAGCATTGTTCCACTGCTTGGATGCCATCACGAGGGCGAGAGCGGCATCTTCGTCGGCATCCGTAGCCGAACCGTTGTCAGCCTGGCAACCAATACGCCAATTCATGCCAGCGTTTTTAGCGCTACCAACCGTATTGGACGTCCAAACCTTATAAAGGTTCTTGAACACTTCTTCTTCGTCCATGTATACAGTAATCAACATACCGTATGCAATAGCTTCAGAAACGGTAGAGCATTTTCCTTCCGGTGCATACACCCAGCCGTTGCTGGCATTGTACCAAGCCTGCTTCCACAGTTTGTAATGTTCCTTGATCATGTCCGTATTGGCATATTCAATAATCGTGCCATGCGGGTATTTCATGTTCTGCGGGAAAGGGTACTGCCCTGCATTACCCATGGCTGCGGTCAAGAGAACCGCGCAAGCTGTCGCTTTTAGAAAAGTTTTCATAAACATCCTTGTTTTTGTGTTTTCCCACCCGGTTTAAATATAACTTGGCGCACCCAAAAACAACACCCCCGGACGTGTAATAAATAGATTGCAAATTGCCGAAAAAACGTCAAAAAAGCCCCCGGAAATTTTCCGGAGGCTTCGGGTGTATGGATTAGGATTCTTTTTTGCCTTAGCGGGTCACGCGGACCTTCTGCATTTCGCCGGTGAAGCGGTTGCGCAGCATGTAGACTCCCGAGGACTTCACTGTACCGGAAGTCTGGAGCATCCGGGCGGCAGCATCAAAACCGTAAGCGGAGAGTATGCCCATGTTTACGCCGTGCATGTCGAACACGTAGTAATCCTGGAGTGCGCCCGCATCAAACTTGACATTCGCAATGGAGGTCGTACCCGGGTCAATCGGTTCGGGGTCGGTCGCGTCCTTGCCCTTCACGAAGGTGAAGTAGTCCACATCGAACCAGGCGCCAGTCACGTCCATGCGGAGTATATGCTTACCCTCCGGGAGGGTCACGTTGGCGCTGACCTTGTTGTAGTCATCGTAGTTCTCCTCGCCGGACTTGGCTGCAGGAACCGAAATCACGTCGGTCAGGGCCTTGCCATCGAGGGAGAGCTGGAAGCTGGAGGTGGAACCTGCGGCAGCCACGGCGGCAAACATCGTGTAGTCGCCCGCTTCCTTCACGTTCACGGTCCATTCGAGCCAGTCGCCTTCGCTGTTGTAGCCCACAATCACGCCGGTAGCCTTCTTGTAGAGGTCAACGCCCGTATCCTTGCGGTAGTCGCTATCGCCGTGGTTTTCGGAATCGTCGCTGTAGGACTGGTTGCTCGTGCCGTCTTCGTTGACGCCCTTGCCCGGGATGTCGAAATCTTCGGCTTCCACCTTGCCCGGGAGCGCAATCGGCTGACCCTTGAACGGAAGCTGCGGTTCGGGCTCGACCGGAGTGAAGGTCACTTCATTCTGGCCCTTGTTGAGGTTCTTCGCGAAGTAGTCTTCGAGCCAGTTCATGGAAGCGCGCTTGCGGCCATCCTTTTCGATAAGGCCGGTGTTTGCCACCCAGGTAGAGCCGTTGATATAGCCCCAAATGGTAATGCCTGCAACCCACGGAGTTTCCCACATGAACGGAACCTGGTTTGCGTAATCGTTTTTCTGTTTGGTATCGTCCGCTTCGCCGATATCGTATTCCGAAACGAGAAGCGGTAGGCCCGTCTCGTTATGGATTCGGGTCATCTTGCTTTCGAAATCGTTCTTGCTCATGCCCTTGCAGTCGTGAGCCTGCTGGCCGTAGGCATCCACCGGAGCGCCATTCTTGAGAATGGTCTGGATAAGTTCGATACCTTCGTTGATCTGCCAGGAGAGCGTGTTGTAGTCGTTGTAGATAAGCACAGCCTTCGGCCAGCGTTCGCGGGCCATCTTGAAGGCGTTCGTGATAAAGTCGTACTGGTGTTTGCCATTCACCACGCGGTCGCCACCGAGGGCCTCGATAATGTAGGAGCCGCCGCATTCGGTATCGTCGGTGCTGTGGCCTTCGGCACCTGCAGCGGGCTTGCCGTAACCGGAGTGGTAGTTGTCGCCCGCCCAAATGGCTTCGTTCACCACGTCGATGTATTCGAGGTCCGGGAACTTGGCCGCAACGGCATCGAACCATTCGGTGATGTACTGCTTGGTTTTTTCTACCGTGATGCTCGGATTCTTCTTCTTGCAGAGGAAGTTCGGGTACTGGGAACCCCAAACGAGGGCGTGGAACTTGAAGTGACGCTCACCGGGCTTTTCCTTGGCCCACTTGTAGGCGCTTTCGCACTTGTCGAAGTTGTCCCAGGCGAACTTGCTTGTACCGCTGTTGCCGTTAGAAAGGGAATGGATGGAACCCCACTTACAGCCATTTTCGGGAGTAATCTGATTCCAATATTGAGCAAAGTCGCTACGGATCTGACCACCCGTAGTAATATTGCCCACGAACTTGGCGCCACCATCGGCGAGAGCTGCGTTAGCCACGGTTGCAAGGCCAGCGATGGCAGCGACAGCGAGAGAGAGAGAAAGATTTTTCATACACCACATCCTTTTTTATTGCCTATATTCCAAAATTACCTTGAAAAAGGTCAAAAAAAGCATGTCGGGAGGGTGTTTTCATGGACAATCTATCCATGAGAACAAGGCAAACGCATAAAGAAACGAATCCCGAAACTTTCGTTTCGGGACCCGTCTCTAAAATGCTAAACTCTTGGGTTTGCTATTAGCGGACCACGCGGACCTTCTGCATTGCGCCGGTAGCGCGGTTACGCAGCATGTACACGCCCGAGGACTTCACGTCGCTGGAGTTCTGGAGGATCTCCGCGGCCGCTTCAAATCCGTAAGCGCTCAGGACGCCCATGTTGACGCCGTGCATGTCGAACACGAAGTAATCCTGACGGCTGTTCGGGTCGTAGCTGACCTTCTGGGCGATAGCGTCCGGAGGAATTTCGCCGGCCTTCGTAATCTGGAACCAGTCGACATCGATATATCCCTTGGAAATTTCGAGAGTCAGGATCTGTTCGCCGGCATCGAGCTTGATGTTACCCTTGACCTGGTCGAAGGAAGTCCAGGAATCACCGGTAAATTCAAGCGTATCAGAAACAACCTTGTCGCCGACCTTGAACACGATGGAGCCAGTTCCGCTAGCAGCCACGTTTGCCGACACGACATAGTCGCCAGCCGAAGCCACGTTGATAGTGTATTCGAAGTAGTTTCCTGTCGGGTTGCAACCAAGAACAAGGCCGCCATTCTTTTCGCCAATCTTTACAGATGTACCCTTTCTATATTCCGTATTCCAGGAATCATCGCAATCGCCAGAAACGGAATAGGAGTTATTGCCCTTGCCCTTGCCCGGGATGTCGAAGTCTTCAGCTTCAATCTTGCCCGACAAGTCAAACGCCTTACCCTTGAACGGAGTCTGCGGTTCAGGTTCGACCGGCGTCAACTCGCCCGTCGGAAGGCCGGTATCGTTAGCGCCCTTGTTCGAAGCGAGGTATTCCTTCAACCAGGTCATAGCCGGACGGTCCTTGTTGTCCTTGATAATACCGGACGTACCATCATTCCATGTAGCGCCGTAGATATAGCCCCAGATGGTGATACCGGCAATATGTTCGTTCTCCATGAAGTAGGAAATCTGTTCGGAGTAGCACTTCTTCTGAACGTTATCATCGCTCGTGAAAATATCGTATTCACTGATGAACAGCGGAATCTCGGTCTTGTTCCAGATTTCTTCGATAGTGCTCTTGAGCGTATTGATGCTCAAGCAGGAGCCGCCACCGCCGGTACCGCCCTGGCCACCGCCCTGACTCATCATGTCATGGGCCTGCAGGCCGTAGGCATCCACCGGAGCACCGCCCTTCTTCAGCTTCTGAATGAGGTCGATACCTTCGTTCTTGTTCCACTGGACCGTGTTATAGTCGTTATAGATGAGGATCGCTTCCGGCCAACGTTCGCGGGCCATCTTGAACGCCGTCTGCACGAACTCGTAATTGCCGTTATCGCCGCCGAGAGCCGCGACAATGTTGTTGCCACCCTGCGAGCCGTAATTGGAATGGTACTTGCCACCCGCCTTGATGGCTTCGTTCACCACGTCGATCATTTCGAGTTCGGGGTAATGGTCCTTGACTGCATCCATCCAGGCGGTAATGGCCTTCTTGGTTTCATCGGCACTAAGACCGTTCAGCCAGTTCGGATACTGGGAGCCCCAAACCAGGGCGTGGAACTTGAAGTGGCCACCGTTGTTCTTCGCCCAGTTAAATGCAGCATCACAACCGCCCCAGTTGTAACGGCCACGGGAGCCTTCGATGGAAGCCCACTTGCACTCGTTTTCGGCGGTAATCTGGTTCCACAACTGCGTAAAGTCGCTGCGGACCTGGCCGCGAGTCGTAATGTTGCCTACGAATTTTGCAGCACCATCGGCCAAGCCGGGTCCTGCAAAAGAGAGAGTGGACGCTGCAATAGCAAATACAGCGGCCCTTTTAGCCCTAGAGAGAATGTTTTTCATGTTACACACATCCTTTTTTGAAGTTTCCCCATTTTAAAATATCCTCAAAAAAGGGCGGCTTCCCCTACAAGTGAATATTTCCCATTGACAAAATGTCCATAACCTCCAAAGGCAGGTTCCGGAGAATCCCGGAATCTGCTCTTTTTTGTAAAATTTCGTTAATTTATTTGATTCTTACTTAATTACACGGACCTTCTGCATTTCGCCGGTGAAGCGATTGCGCAGCAGGTACACGCCCGAGGACTTCACGTCAACGGAGGAACGGAGGATCTCCCGAGCGCCATCGAAGCCATAGGCGCTGAGGACACCCATGTTCACACCATGCATGTCGAACACGAAGTAATCCTGAAGGGCATTCGGGTCGTACTGGACCTTATGACCGATGAACGTCGTGGAATCATCAACAAACGGCTCATCCTTCACGATCGGTTCCGGGTCGGTCGCATCCTTGCCCTTCACGAAGGTGAAGTAGTCCACGTCGAACCAGGAACCGGTCACCGTCATGCGGAGGATATGCGTGCCGGCCGTGAGGGACACGTTAGCCTTGACCTTGTTGTAGTCGTCGTAGTTTTCTTCGCCCTGCTTGGCGGCCGGGACGCTGATGACATCGGTAATGGCCTTGCCGTCGAGGGACATCTGGAAGCTGGAGGTAGAACCGGCGGCAGCCACGGCTGCGAACATGGTGTAGTCGCCCGCTTCTTTTACGTTCACGGTGTATTCGAGCCAATCGCCTTCGCTGTTGTAGCCCACGATGATGCCGGTCGCCTTCTTGTAGAGGTCGACACCCGTCGTGTCCTTGCGGTAATCCTTCACGTCGCCGTGATTTTCGATATCGCTTTCACTGTAAGAAACGTTGCTCACGCCATTGGTTTCGCCGACACCGGAAATATCAAAGTCTTCGGCTTCGATTTTGCCCGGGATGTCGAATGCAGAACCCTTGAACAACTTGCGCGGCACAGGTTCGACCGGAGTGAGCACACCCGTCTTGAGGCCAGTCGTGTTCACGCCCTTGTTGCTCTTGAGGTACTCCCTCATCCACTTCAAAGCGGCGCGGTCCTGGCCATTCTTGACAATGCCGGAGCAGCCACTCGCAGTGCCGTTACAGTCGAGCCAAGTGCGACCATAAATGTAGCCCCAGATGGTAATGCCGGCAATGTGTTCGTTTTCCATGAAGTGAGAAATCTGTTCGGAGTAGCACTGCTTCTGGATATTGTCGTCGGTAGTTGCAATGTCGTATTCGCTGATGAACATCGGGGTCTGGGTCTTGTCCCAGATTTCCTTGGTAATGCTCTTGAGCGTATTGATGTTCAAGCAGACGCCGCCGCCACCGGTACCGCCCTGGCCACCGCCCTGGCTCATCATGTCGTGGGCCTGCAAACCATATGCGTCGACCGGAGCACCGTTTTTCTTGATGGTCTGGATAAGCTGAATGCCCTGATCCTTGTTCCACTGGACGGTGTTGTAGTCATTATAAATGAGGATAGCCTTCGGCCAACGTTCGCGCGCCATTTTGAAGGCCGTCGTCACGAAGGTGTAGTCACCATTGTTGTCGCCGCCAAGTGCCGGAATGATATTGTTGTTCTTGCCGTAAGGAGAATGATAGCTGTTGTTGCCCGTACGGATAGCCTCGTTCACCACGTCAATCATCTCGATTTCAGGGTAGTGTTCCTTAACAGCATCGAACCAGGCGGTAATCGCCTTCTTGGTTTCATCGACGCTGAGGCCGTTCAACCAACCCGGATACTGGGAGCCCCACACCAAAGCGTGGAACTTGAAGTGACCCCCGTTCTGCTTTGCCCAGTTATAGGCAGCATCGCAGGCACCCCAGTTGTAACGGCCACGAGTACCTTCGACGGAACCCCACTTACAGCCGTTTTCGGCCGTAGCTTGGTTCCAGAGCGCAGTAAAGTCTGAGCCGACACTATTACTCTGGGTAATGTTACCAATGAACTTTGCCGCGCCATCGGCCAAGCCGGGCCCTGCGAAAGAATACGCTGTTGCCGCAAGAGCGACAGCAGCAACCTTTGTTGCTGTTGAGAGAATATTTTTCATATCCACATCCCTTTTATGTTGATGTGGCAAGCACATCCCATGCAAGCCATGAATAAAACTATCTTGCGCACGGGCATAAATCTCACGGTCCGCCTACTATTCTATGGACAGTTTATCCACGGACAAAAGTTTACAGGGCGGCATTATCCAAATGTCCACAGGCGGTGAAAAAAGCCATTTTTAACGAAAATCGGGAATTTTCCACCCATCAGAAAATGTCAACACGCGGAATGGCCCTTTTTTGCGAAATTTGCCATTACCAAAATGTCAACAAACAAAACTTTACACAGGGCACAAGCCCCGACCGACTATAAAAGGGTTTAAATTATGTTTCGGTAAGTATGTGGTGTTTGGGAAAAAAAGGAGTCAAAAATGCATTTTCCCAAACTTTTAGGCGTTGCTAGCGCAATAGCAATGTCGAGCAGCCTGGCTTTTGCCTGGAGTATCGACGGAGTGGTAAAATCCAAGGTCTCCGGCCGCTTGCTCGCCGGCGTAAAAATCAGCACCTTCAATTTCGGAGGTTTCGAAACCACCAGTGCCGAAGACGGCACGTTCAGCCTCAGCGGCGGAAGCGATGCGCTCGCCGGAGCCAAGGCCGCGGACATGTCAATCCACATGGAAGGCACGACCCTCACCCTCTACAACGTGTACGCGAATAAGCTCAAGGTATCCGTAATCAGCGCCCTGGGCAAGGTCCTCAAGGAAAGCAACCTTCAGACCGTCCAGGGAATCGTCACCCTAGACATGGGCAAACTTGCCCGCGGCACGAAGTTCATCCGCATCAGCGCGGACAGCCAGAACAGCACCTTCATGGTGAACGACAAGGGCGTCACCGCACTCAAGAAGGAAGGCGAAACACTGCCATCCCTCCAGTTCTCGCTTGACGGCTACGCCAACTTTGTCTACCAGATGCAGGCCGAAACCGAGACCGGCGTGACCATCGAGATGGTCCGTCCCTCGAGTTCAAGCTCCAGTGACAACAACCCGACCGTATCTTCTTCTTCCGAAAAGCAGGTCGTCTCTTCCAGCAGCAAGACTCCGGACGACACACCGGTCGATTGCTCCAGCAAGACGGCCAAGGCCGGCAAGCAGAACATGAGCGTGACGGTCGACGGCAAGAAGCGCACCTTCATTATGTACATCCCGGATTCCTACAAGGGCGACAAGCCGGTTCCCCTGTTTGTGGACTACCACCCGGTTATGGGTAGCGGCTCCGGTCAGTTCAACGACACGAAGTACAGGTCCCTTACGGAAAAAGAAGGCGTAATCTCGTTGTACCCCGATGGCACCAAGTCCGCGGACGCTAGCAAGATGGGCCCGGGCTGGAACGTGGGTCCCTGCTGCTCCGACGATGACGACGTCAAGTTCTCTCGCGAAATGATCGCTGCTGTCGAAGAAATCGCCTGCATCGACAAGAAGCGCGTGTACGCAGCCGGCTTCTCGATGGGTGGCGGCATGAGCAACCACGTGGCTTGCTTCATGTCCGATGTCTACGCCGCAGTCGCTCCTGCAGCTATGGACTTGAACAAGACCAACAGCGCCCAGTGCAACCCGACTCGTCCGATTTCCATCATCATGTTCCGTGGCACAAACGACCCGGTCTGCAAATACCAGGGTGGCGACAGTGGCTATGGTGACGGTCTGAACTTCTTGGGCGCCGAAGGTAACTTCAAGTTCTGGGCCCAAAAGAACGGCTGCACGGGCAGCCCGAGCAAGAACTCCAATGGTTGTGACGAATACTCCAACTGCCAGGATGGCACGAAGGTCGTGCTCTGCACCAAGCAGGGCGGCGGCCACGACCAGGGCGACGGCAACGTCGGTTGGCCGTTCCTGAAGCAGTTCACCCTCCCGTAACATTTTCGGATTAGATGTACTCTCTGCTAAATCCCTCGGTGCATGCCGGGGGATTTTTCATGGTGCCTGTGCAGCCACCTTTCGAAGGCGATTTCCCATTCTTCCTTCTTGTGCTTGACGAAAGGCTTTTCCTTGTGAAGATGCGCGAGCAAACAAACAAACGCAAGCGTCGCCACTGCAAACCCCGCGATGCAGCACAGCTTGACAACCTGCAGCATCAGACTACTGTCGTTAATCAGTTCCATTCTAACCCCAAGCAACCGCTTCGAAAATTTCCAAACCAACAGATTTTCTCGTCGCAGTCAGCGCCTTGTTTTCACAAGGGAAAATTGCCAACCTTGTTGAACAAACATCCTAAACCGCGCGCAAATATAAAATCAGCCCATTGGACTGTCAACGAAAAATGGCTCCGTCACAAAATAAAAATCATTTATTTTTCTTACTTCGGCAGAATCGGAAGGCTTTTTTTTTGTTATATATGAAACAATCTCGCACAGGAAAACACATGAATTCACGCCACGCAGAAGCAATCGCCCTGATCAAGCAACTTTCCCCGTTGCTGGACGAGGAGTCCGAAGTATTCCGTGAACTCGCCGTGTTCTTTGGGCACGATGCGAAAATCGAAGTCCACCGAGGAGACCTTTCAAAATTCCTGGGGCGCAAACGTCTCTACCGCGTCATCCGTCTTAAAGCAGAAAACTTCAAGGCCTGCGCCTACAGGCTCGTCGACGAGCATCCCGAAGCGATGGACGCGCTCGGCATGCTGCGCTACTACAAGGCAGCCTCCCCCATCCGCTGGGAAGAAATCGAGAACGCCGAAATTGCCCTTGGCAAGGAACTCACGATGGGAGCCTACGGCTGGGCGCCCGATGCGTGGACGGCATTCGAAAGCAGCGACTGCGCGGATTCGCCTGACAAGTACGAGATGGTCGCCATCCTCGCTTTCGATTTTGGCGACTAGGACAAGCTACTGCTTCACGAATTCGAAGAACGAGACACCGAGAGCTTTTTTCTTGGCGGTTTCGAGGTATTCGGCAAAAGGCAATTCCACGGTCTTTTTGAGGATTTGCGATGCATGCCGCAGCATGGGGACCTGCCCCGGCCTCAGCACGATGAATCCTGTATGGTAGGCGTCAATGATATCGAGCTTGCTGATGAAGGCGACTCCAAGCACAGTCAGGTTCCCTTCGTGCACGGCAGAGGCCCACGCCTTCGCCTTTTCGAGGGTCAGATAATTTATCTGCACCTGCGGCTCGGGGTCATCGAACTTGATCTTTTTAGACGCGAAGAACTTTTTCTTGGGCATAGTGCGCACGATTGTCGTATCTCCATTGATGCGGATTCCGCGGGAGAACTTGCCTTCGCCCACCCAGTCCGTAAGCAGGTAGTGCTTACGGGTGCGGTAAGAAATTTTGCCATCGAAATAGCGGATGCGCTGCAGTACATTAAAGAGAGAATCCTCGTGGGATGCGTTCGCAAGGGCAAGCGCATGCTCCATGTATGTCACGCAATCGACAGAGTCCAGATAAACTAGCGGTTTTGGTTCGATAGGGTCGAACGTTCCTTCGCCCATGGGACCAATACGATAGGGAATCTTCAGGAGCATGCGGGAGAAGTATTCGAGCCGTTCATGAAAACCCGAAATTCCCTGCGCCGCAATCCACATGTCCTTCATCTTCATGTACGAAGCGTTGCCGGCGTTCGCCCAGCGGACAAGCGAAACCCAGATCGAATCCATCATGTCCTTGCAGTCGGCATCCTTGTTCTTGCCCGTCTCGTTCAAGTATAGCGCAACGGAAAGGGTATCGCCCATAGCGAATATGTAGCCCGCGAGCCCGTGGACCTCGCTGATGTAGCCCGTCTTGAACTTGGTAAGCCATGTTTCCTGCAGGTCCATCATGCGCTTGCTGCCCGAACCGATGCCCGGGCGCGCGAAACTGTTGATATAGAAGTCTCCCTTGGGGTGGCGCGCCATGGCGGCAAGCATCTGCGTTTCCGACGACGGCTTGATCTTGTTCTTGCTCGATAGTCCGCAGCCGTCGAACACGACAAAACCGCTGGTGTCGACGCCAATCTCGTTCAAGAACTTGGCCTCCATGGCCTTCGCCTTTTCGACATTTCCTTCGCCCGTCATGAAGGCGGCCATGTTGCGGAACAGGGATTCGGCATGCAGGTTCTGGCTTTTCTGGTTGATTTCATCCATGACGCTCAGCAACGGCGCCGCGGAAAAACTGAACTGCTGGAGCTTGGCGCCCATGGGGGCGTCGGGAGCTTCGGCATAGCGGATGCCGCGCTTTTCAAAAGCGGTCAGGAGCGCCGCCTTGAAATATCCGATGGCGCCACGCACGGGCACGGTAATCTGCGTCGAATCCGACTCGATGTCGAATTCCCCTTCGAGCTTGACGACAGGTTTATCGGGGTCCATCTCGCGTGTCCACTTGAGCTTCTGCTTGCGTTTGCGCTTGTTCCGGGGAGCCACTTTCGTGACGAGCTTGTTTTCGATCCGCACGTAGCCCACGTCCGGATGCACGCTCACCTGGACCAGGTCGCCTTCCTTCGCACCAGGCTTGATGCGTATCAGTGCGCAGTTGTCGTTGAACTGCAGCGGCGTGACCTCGGCCCCGTACCAGAAATCGTAAAAATCCTTGCGCCAGTGTTCCGGTTTCCACGGGCCGCTATAGTAGGAGGAATCCAGGTCGATGCGTCCCTGGATGAAGTCGATTCCGAGAGCCCTGATGGAATCGGCTACTGCATAGAACCAGTAAAGCGGATCCTTGTAGTAGCGCGCAGAGAGGTTCGGGTCGCCTTCGCCGCGTACGTTCAGCACGCCCCGGAATGTGCCCCCCTGCATGTTCCCGTTGAGCGTCACCTTCGTTTCGGGAGCGTAGTCGAGCGGAAGCCAGTGGAGCGCCGTCGCCGTCGAGAGCGTCTTCATGGTGCTTGCCGGAGTAAAATACTCGTCTGCCTGGATATTCAGCAGTTCCTTGCCCGTACTCACGGAGCGCACGGAAAGTCCCAGCTTGGAGCCCGGAAGCAACGAATCGACATAGACCTGGAACGAATCCAACGGGATGTCTGCAAAGAGCGAGGATACAGACAACGTTATCAAAAATGCAATGTATCGAGCGAATCTCACCTGCCGGATCTCCCGCCCGACCGGCGATTGCGGATAAACTTTACTAGCAGCCACAGAAGCAGCGCAAAGATTGCGACCACGAGGATACAACCGACGACAAGCACCACACGCCACACGGGGAACGGAGGTTCCTGCGGTTCAAAGCTGAGATTCTCGGGCGTCACTTCCTCGATTTTTCCTGAAAGGACGCCCTCGATCCAAGGACGGAGCGCTCCAGCATCGACTCGCGGCGCGTTCCCGAGGACACTGTCGATTTGGCGGTCGGTTTCGAGAAGGAGCCCGGCCATTTCTCGGGCACGAGCAACGGGATCCGCCTCCCCGGAGAACATATTGCCCATGTTGTTGGAAAGGCCGATGAGCAGGTTTTCAATGGCGCCCCACTCCGGAATATTCGGGAAACTACGGCCATGTTCAAGATCGTTGATCAGCTGCGAATACCGGCGGTCCTGCATCCAGATACGCATGAGGCCGCGGTCCGAAGGAGGGAATCCGACGGAACGGCAGAACGCATCCAGGTTGTCGACCCGCAACAGGTAGGCAAGCAGGGATTCCGCCTTCTCAAATTTCAGGGAATCCGCATTCGAGGGGAGCGTGAGGTGGCTACCGCCCACGAACGTGGAGCGGCCCTGCGGGCCGGCAGGGAAAGGCACAATCATGATTCCGTCATCGGCAATAGCGGTGGAACGAAGCCCGCCCGCAGAAGCCGGATACTCCAGCTGGCGGATCAGTTCCGAGGTGCTGTAGTGGAGCAGCTGTTCCGAATGGACGAAGCGCGCAGCACTGCGTTCGGAATTGTCCTGCAGAGCGAACGGAGCAAGTTCCGTATCACCCAGAATTTTCGCATAGGTCGCCACGCCCTTCAAGGTGGCCGTATCGAGCAAGCCGCTCCTATAGCGCTGGCCATCCTTGACGATGAAATCCCCGCCCTGGTTCCAGACAAACGGAGCCATCATCTGGGGCCCGGTCCAGTCGTCCTTTCCGGGAAGCGAGAACGCGGCCACCGGTTTCATCTCCGTATTCTTGAGCCCGCCCCTGTTGATTTCGCGGAGCGCACCCATGAACTTCGGGAAATCCTCGATATCGGATTCCAGGATGCCGAGGCTGTGCCACAGCCACTCATTCACGAAAAGCGCGCGCACATCGAGGAACCACGGGAAGGCGTATATCCCGGGCCTGTCCGCAATATGGCCTGCGACGTAGGTCTGGGGGTAGAACCTTGACGAATCCATCTGCGCAAGCATGGAATCGAGGACGCGAATCTTGCCCGTCGCCGCGAAATGCGGGACCCATGTAGAACCAAGCTGCAACAGGTCTGGAGCGGAACCCGACGTATCCGAAAGCGCGCGGGAAATTTCGACAAAGGCCTCGCCCCAGTTGAGCACGCGAACCTTCACGGGAGTTCCCGTTTCGCGCTGGAACTTCTTCACTATCTTGTGGATGGACTTCTGCGAGCCGAGCCCGTTGTCCATCACCCAGAATTCAAGCGTATCGGCCCCAACCGGCCTGCCGATTACAGATTCGGCATGCACCGTGACGCAAAGCGACGTCGTGAGAAAAACAAAAGCAAGAAGATCCTTCAGCAGTTTACTCATTTGGCAAATTTCTCAAAGTCCTCGAAATACTGGGGGTAGGTCTTGTTCACGCAGGCGGGGTCCATGATCTTGACGGGGACTCCTCCAAGCGAGACGAGGCTGAAGCACATGGCCATGCGGTGGTCGTTGTAGGTCTCGATGGTCACCGGCTGCAATGTTTCGGGCGGCGTAATCGTTATGGAATCGTTCGATTCGCGGACCTCGGCCCCCACCTTGCGGAGCTCCGCCGCCATTGCGGCAATGCGGTCGGTCTCCTTCACGCGCCAGCTCGCGATTCCGCGGATTGTCGTAGGCGCATCGGCAAACAGCGCAAGGACAGCAAGCGTCATGGCGGCATCGGGAATCTCGATGGCGCTGTAATCGCCCAGGCTCTTGAGCTTGCCCTTCGGACCGACACACTCGATAAAGTCTTCTCCGTTCTCGGAGCCATAGCGGATATCGGCCCCCATATCCCGCAGGACCTCGGCGAATGCGACATCGCCCTGGATACTGTTCCTGCCCACGCCGAGCACCTTCACGTGGCCACCCGAAATAGCGGCGGCCGCAAGCGAATAGGAGGCAGAACTCGCATCGCCTTCGACAAAGAAATCGCCGGGGCTACTGAAGACTCCGTGGGGCACGTCAAATTCGTAGGGGTATCCGGCAGGCCATTCTACATTCAGCCCGAAACGCCTCATCACGGAAAGTGTCATCGCGACATAGGGTTCCGAAATCAGTTCGCCCTCGACGCGGATTTTCAGATGCGACTTGCAGTAGGGCGCGCAGATCAGGAGCGCCGTCAGGTACTGGCTCGAGATGTTGCCGCGGACGGAGACCTCCCCGCCTTCAAGGCCGTGCGCGCGAATCGTCACCGGAGGGTACCCTTCCGTTTCTACATACCTGATTTCGGCACCGAGAGTGCCAAGCGCATCGACCAGGTCGCGGATGGGACGCTCGCTCATGCGTTCCTCGCCGGAGAGGCAGAAAGTGCCACTGCCGAGAGTCAGTGCCGCGCAGAGCGAACGCATCGCCGTCCCGGCATTTCCCAGGTAAAGTTCGGCCTTCTTCTCGCCCGATGCATCCGCGGGGGCATCGATCGGGCCGCCGTTGCCGTAGACGGTCGCTTCCGAAAAATCTTCCGAAAATTCGATTTTCACGCCCAGCTTCTGGAGCGCTTCGCCCATGTAGCGCGTATCATCGCTCCTGAGCAGGTTGTGCAGCCTTGTCGTTCCGCAGGCCAGCGCCGCAATCAAGAAGGCGCGATTCGTGATGCTCTTGGAACCGGGGACGCGGACGACGCCGCTAAAAGACTTAGAAGGCGGCAACAGCTTGTAAGAGGGACGGAACTGAAAATCTTCCATGCTTCAAAATTATAAATTATTGAAAGGAACAAGAAAGGAAGGTGCCCCATGGAACAGGAAATCACGACCAAGGACTTCGAAGTTCGCTTTTCGGACTGCGACCACCACAGCCGCCTCAAACTGTCGAACCTTTTCCTGTTCATGGAAGAGACCGCCATCGCCGACGCCGAAAGGAACGGATTCGGACTCTGGAAAATGATGCAGGCGGGCTACACCACCGTCATCACGCGCATGAAAATCCGCATCCTGCACACGCCCGTCTGGGGCGAGAAGATTTCCGTATCGACATGGGCGAAGGATTTCTACAAGGACAAGGTCTGCCTCAAGGACTATTCCATCCTCGATTCACAGGGGCACTCCATCGCTCAGGCCACGTCGAGCTGGCTTCTGGTGAACCTCAAGACGGGGAAATCCGAGAACCCGGCCAACAGCCCCTTCCCCATCCCGCTTTTTCGCGGCAAGGATGCGCTTCCCGAAATGATGGAAATCCTTGATCCCGAAATCGAGCCCAAGGTCATCCGCACCGAAATCGCAAAATACAGCGACCTCGACATGAACAAGCACGTGAACCACTGCCGCTATGTCGACTGGGTCATGGATTCCCTTGACAAGGAAGAAATCAGGAGCCGCCGCATCCGTTCCATACAAATGAATTATGTCACGCAGGTGCCGCTCGGAGGCGAAGTAAATATCGTCCGGTTCAAGAACACGAACCACCACGCCTATATCTTCGGCATGAACGCGGGCGACATGACACAGTGCCACTTCCAGGCTCGCATCGGATTCCAGGACTAGTCACCGTCAGCGACAACCCCAAGACCGGGCCACAGTTCAAACCGCACGCTTCCGTCCCTGTCCGTACGGAAAAAACGCGCCGAGTCCCCGAGGACATATTCGAACTTACGGACAACCAAAGCGGAAGGATGGCCGTAGCGGTTTTTTTCGCCAACGCTCGCTACCGCATATTGCGGAGACACCCGAGCAAGGAAGGGAAGCGAGCTGCTCCCCGCAGAACCATGGTGCGCCACCTGCAGCAGGTCGGCCGAGAGCGTCGGGAACAGTTCCAGCAGGCGGCGCTCCCCCGCGGAATCCAGGT
Organism: Fibrobacter sp. UBA3629; assembly: GCF_002374005.1. Classification (NCBI taxonomy): domain Bacteria; kingdom Pseudomonadati; phylum Fibrobacterota; class Fibrobacteria; order Fibrobacterales; family Fibrobacteraceae; genus Fibrobacter; species Fibrobacter sp. UBA3629. The sequence goes on from NZ_DFLC01000010.1 coordinate 59,683, forward strand.
CTCCCGTCAAGAGGGCCGTTCCTGCGCCATACTCCACGCGCACGACCACGCTTGCCGGATTCCCGCCCTCGCGCACGTAGGCGGGTGGCCAGAGCACGTCGAATCGGGGAGCAGGTGCCGATTCCGGCATGTCGCCGCACAGGGCGAAGGACACCCCGCGCATCAGCGTATCGACGGGGATAGAGGCGCGACGCGCCATCGCTAGCACGCTGTCGCGTACGAACCCGCCCGACGTATCCGGCCCCACGAAGAGGTTCCGGACGTGGACTTTCGATCCGAACTCGAAGAACCCTCCGCCGTGGTCGCGGTGGTAATGGCTCACGAGCACCCATTCGAGCGAATCTATGCCGCGCGCACGCAGCGTGTCGGCGACTCCCGCGGAATCGGGCCCCGAGTCGTAGAGAGCATGGCGCCCCCCGCACTCCAGCAGCACCGCGAGGCCCTGCCCCACGTCCAGGACCGTCACGACAAGAGGCGAAGGAGGCGCCTCCCCCTCGCGGATAATTTCGGGCGAGCATCCCGCCACGAAAGCAAAAAGCAAAATGCCCATAGGTCCAAAGAACGTTCTGGGCAGGAACGGCAGGAAAAACCGGAATTTCAGGAAAAGAAAGTATCTCATACCTATAAAAACGATTTCGCGGCGAAAATGTGCCAAATCAGTCGTTTTTTTTATTAAATTTGCAGTATGCAGTTACCCAAATACAAGAAAAAGAAGCGTATCAAGCTCAAAATCTGCCAGGAGCCCGGCTGCGGCCGCGAATTCTGGGGCCACCCGATCGCCAAGTACTGCGAACTGCACCGCGACATCAAGTTGCGCCAGAAGCAGAAGAAGAACGTGGAAAGCATCGAGTCCAAGAACATCATCTTCCGCCACAACTACACGGAGTCCATGGACCTCACCTTCAAGTGCTGCCTCGAAGGCTGCGACGGGACGTTTACCATCAAGGTCTTCCCCAAGCAGACCGTGTATCCCCGCTTCTGCCTGGAACACAGGAACGACTTCAAGCGCGAGAATTTCATCCGCATCATGCAGAAAAAGAACGGCTAGGCGCCCGACCCGGCCTTTTTTGCGACTTTTTTAATGCCATCCCTTGAAATTTGGGGTGGCTTTTTTATATTTGGGCTCACACTCATGGTGGGTGTAGCTCAATTGGTTAGAGTCCCAGATTGTGATTCTGGATGTTGTCGGTTCGAGTCCGGTCACCCACCCTCAAAAAATCCCGCGATTTCTCGCGGGATTTTTTCATAGGTTACACGACGGGGCCCAGCCTTACAGCATCGAATCGACATCTTTCTTTGCATCAAGCCACATTTGCAGCAACTTGACAAGTCCCTTGTTGTCGGACCAGCCGCCCGGAATGTCGTCCGTATCCTGCAGTTTGACCGTAAAATTATCAAATATAATGGCCGCATTGGCATTCGCATGCGAATAATTTTTCGTCGTCGACTTCAATCTGGCGATAGCCTTCTCGATATTGCTCTCGGTAATGACTCCATCGATCAGGGTATCCTTGTTTATCTCCTTCAGGCCCCATTCGTTTTTCACAATATCTTCATCGGCCCAGAGCAGCAGCTGTGCTTCCGACGATATGCGTGTCACATTGTCGAGATTGATATGGCCGCCTTCAATAGGATACCAGCATGCCGTGCTCTTCTTGCACCCAGCCAGGGCAAGTATACCAATGATCATTGTCAGAAGGATTGCTTTTTTCATTAGATGTTCCTTTGTTGATGTTTATTAAAATGTCTTATTCCTTGGTCGTCTTGATGCACTCGTTCACGAGCTTCAGGACAATGTCGCCCGAATCCGGGTCCATCATCATGTCGAAGGTCGAACGCATGGTAAAGCAGTAGCCGTCGATGTCGTAGCTGATATCGAGCGGCGGCACGATGCACTTGTTCAGGTAATCGAGAATCAGACGCTCGCGGGTGTAGTCCATCGATTTCAGGATGTTTTCCTCGCTCTTGAGCATCAGGGAGCTCAGGTAGCTGTAATGGAGGTCGTAGGTGTATTCCGCGAGGAGCTCCTTGGGGATATACGATATGCCGTCCATCCTGAGCACCGGGGAATTCTTCGTCAGGTTCCAGAACAGGAACCCCTTGTAGCCCATGTCGTAAGATTTCGTATGCGTCGCCTCGCCCGACTCCATGAACTTGGCGAACGCATCCTTGCGGGTAAAGAAATTCTTCATCGCCACGTCGTCCTCGGAAATGAACGCCGAGAATACATGACCGTAGGGCGTATCCTTGTAGACGCGGCCCACATGGTAGATGCGCTTGACATTGCCCTTGCCCGTCCTGGTGCGGTAGGAAATCTGCTTCGTCGAGCCGTCATCGGCCTCGAACTGTTCCTTGAGTTCGTTGCCAATCTTCTCGTAGTCTTCCGGAAGGATAGCGTTCCTGAAATTCGCGCCGACGAAGTCGCGGAACTCCTCAGGGCTCCCGCATTCGAAGATATCGAGCGCACGGGCATTCACGTAGAGGATTTTCCCCGTCATGACGTTGATGAGGACCACGCCGCCGGGAACATACTCCATATAGTTGAGCGCCATCTGGTGCTGCAGTTCCGCATGCCGGATTGCGCCCGCCACCTTCGCCTTGATCATTCCCTTGTCCGTGATGGGCTTGAGGATAAACTGGTAGGCGCCCAGGCGGATGCTCTCCTTCGCAAGTTCCAGGTTGTCCGTCATCATGACGAACGGAATCTGGAGATCGCGCCTGCTTCCCTGGAATTCCTGGATGATCCTAAACCCGTCCATTTTCGGGAGGCCCGCATCGAGCAGCACGAGAGAAATGTTCCTGCGGTGTTCCAGCAGGAGTTCATGCGCCTGCGCACCGTCGCTTGCGATCAGCATGTTGTAATCCGCCCGCAAGACACTTTCAAGGAACGCCCTGTTCTGCGGGTTGCTGTCGGCGAGCAGTACCGTCTTCGTCCGCACGGGAGCAGTCACGCTCTCGTTGTTGGGCAATCCGTCAAACGCGCTCACGTGCGTATTGCGCAGCATCAGGTTGTATATGTGGCAGCCGTTGATATCGGCAACCAGGCTCCCCCTCACGAATACATAAACCCCGTGAGTCGCATACGTCATTTCGCATGGCGACATGTAGGCCATCCTCTCCCCTTCGCGCAGCGTGTAGTACACCGGGTTCTGGGGATTGTTGGAAGCATCTTCCACGTCCTTCCTGCTCATAAACCCGAGGCTCCGGAGCTGTTCCTCGTACTGCCTGTTCGCAAACAGGAACTTGAACACCCCGTTTTCGTAGGTCATTATCGACATGGGCGTTTCCACCAGGTAGTCGAGGCTTCCCAGTTTCGAATAGACCGCCCTCATGTTGGCGTCCTCGACGACGATACCCCTGGTTTCCATGTGCTTCATGGTATCGGCCAGGGGCTGCGGCTTGCCGTAATAGTAGCCCTGCGCCTTCTCGCACCCGATGCCTTTCAGGAAATCCATCTGCTCCTGCGTCTCGACTCCCTCGGCAAGCGTCTTCAGGCCAAGGCGTTTCGCCATGCGGACCATCGAACTGATGATGATGCGCGAAACATCGTTCAGGTTCGAGAGGAACGCCATATCGATCTTGAGTTCGTCGAACTTGTAATCCTTGAGCGTGTTGAGCGAGGAATACCCGCTCCCGAAATCGTCCATCCAGACCTCGAAACCCGCCAGGCGGAAGCGCTCGATTTCGCGCTGCACGTAAGGGTCCGACGCCATGATGCTCTCGGTGATTTCGACACGGATGAGTTCGTGGCCTATCCCGAACCTCCTGAGCGTTCCTTCGACCACCTCGAAGATGTCGCAGCCAGTAAAATCCAGACGCGAAAGGTTGAACGACACGGGGACCACCGGGCGGCCGTGTTCCAGTTCGTCGCGCAGTTCCCTGCAGACAAGCTCTATGACGTGGCTGTCGAGCTTGTGAATCTGGCGGGAATCCTCGAGCGCGCCGATGAACACTCCCGGATTCAGGAATCCGTACTGCGGGTCTATCCAGCGGGCAAGCGCCTCCATGCCGCAGAACGTTTCTGTAATCGTGCGGACGACCGGCTGGTAGTAAATCTTGATATAGCCTTTCGCGATCGCCTCGTCGATATGGCTCACCACGTAGTTCTGCAGCAGGAGATCCTTGTGCAGGCCATCGTCGTAATAGCGGATAAACTTGTCGCCCTGCTTCTTCTGGAGGCTGCAGGCGAGTTTCGCCTTTTCGATCGCTTCCAGGAATTCATCGAGTTCCTCTATCCTGCAGATTCCGACATAGAGGTCCATCGATATCTTCGACACAACCCCCTTGACGCACTTGCGGATTTCGGCCAGCTTTTCCTCGATGCCGTCGATGTCCGCGATTACCGCGAAGTGGTCGTTCGCGAGTCGGCAGATCAGGTTATTCCCGAACTGTTCCCTGAGGCAATCCGCAAGGTTCACCAGGAGTTCGTCGCCCCTGCGGAACCCGTTCGCGCTATTGTAGAGCTTCATCCCCACGATATCGATAAACGCAAGGACCGGGGCGCCTCCCGACTCCCTGATTTCATCGATATAGTTCTCGCCGCACAGGCGGGCATATTTCAGATTCGCAAGTCCCGTCAGGGGGTCGAAATAGCGGTCGGCATGTTCGCTCACGGTCAGGAATATGGAGCTCTTCCCCTTCCACGAAATCTGGGATACGTTCAGTATCAGGTATTTCCCGGAACGCGGGCTCCGGATAATCGCCTCGCCCCTTTCTAGGATGCCGTTGATAGACGGCAGCAGGGTCAGTTCGTCTTCGTTGAAGAAGTAATCCGCCAGCTTGATTCCCGAATCAAAGGCCTTCACGGGTTTCCAGACGCGTTCAATCGACGCGCTGACCATATAGATCTCATACGTTTTCGCATCGAAGATGACAAACGGGTCCACCTTGTCCGTACTCAGGAACTCCACGACGCTGCCTTCGAAATTCTGGAGGGATTTCCCGTTCGCATCGAGCGCGTCGGTAACATCGTCGTAGACGACCACGGCGCACTTCGAGCCGTCCTCGAGATGGCGATGGTAGCCCACCGCATGGATGGTACGGTATGCATCCTCGCCGCGCAGCTTCTGGCGGTAGACGACCTCGTAGCGGCCACCTTCGAGTTTCGCGAATTCGGCAGCCCTGGTCGCGACGTAGACGGTATCTTCAGGGTGAACGCCCCTGTACATGTCCGTGTCGAGAAGGCGGATGACGTCTTCTCGCGAGGAACCGGGAACATGCAGGCGCACAAGCCCGTCCGAAACGAGGACTGTCCGGACGCAGCCGCCGGTAAACTGGTAGACGGCTAGCGGAATTTCGGAATTCTCCAGTTCCCGACGCAATATCTCCGGAAAACAACCAATCTCTTGCACCGCCATAACCAAGCCACCTGATAAAACTTCATCTTCTTTACCATTAAACTAATCTTTTATTTTCGATAATGCAAACACTTTCTTACATTTTTGTCACAAAAACCCCTGGATTTGCGTTTTTTCATAAAAAAAAAGGACCGTCCCGGGAAGGGACGGCCCATTTAATGTTTGAAGATCCTCGCCTACTCCCCAAAGAGGATAACTCTACTATGGCAACAAGTTGCCAAGTATCGTATAGCGAGGATGACATCCTTTGTGCGAGGATGACGCCCTCTACGCGAGGACGATGTCCAAACTAGTTACCGCGTTCGAAGCGGATGAAGTTCACGACCTTCAGGCTTGCAAGACCGAGCTGCTTGGCGACGACTTCCTGGAGGTAGTCCTTGACGCTGAGCTTCTTCGGGTTCTTTTCGGACATGAAGAATTCCTGATCTTCGAGAACGATTTCCTTGAGGACCTTAGCCACGCGGCCATCGATCTGGCGCTGCATGAACTCAGGCTTGGTCTGCTTGCCGGAAGCTTCGATCTGAGCCTTGGCAATTTCCTTTTCCTTCTCGATCGTTTCGGCCGGGACGGAAGCATCGTTCAGGGCAACCGGAGCAAATGCGGCAGCCTGCATAGCGATGTCCTTGGCGGCAGCCTTGAGGGCGGCTTCGTCGGCAGAGCCTTCGAATGCGAGCTCGGTAATCACACCGATCTTGCCCTTCATGTGGCTGTAGACACCGAACACGGAATTCGGGACCTTCTTGAGTTCGCCGAACTTGCGGAAGTCGATGTTTTCCTGGATCTTCACGAGAACGTCGGCGAGGCGGTCGGCAATCTTCACGCCGTCGACGACAGCGTTCTTGAGGTCTTCGACGGAGGAGATAGCCTGGGTCTCGACTGCCTTCACGGCGAGGTTCGCGAGAGCGACGAAGTCATCGTTGTTGGAAACCGGTTCGGTTTCGCAAGAGAGTTCGAACGCAGCAGCCTTGTCGGCAGTTTCCACGAGGTAGATGCGGCCTTCCTTGGCAGCCTTGTCGGCGCGCTTTGCAGCGACGGCGGCACCCTGCTTGCGGAGGAGCTCGACGGCCTTGTCCATGTCACCGTCAGTCTCGGTGAGGGCCTTCTTGCACTGCATCATGCCCACGCCAGTCTTCTGGCGGAGTTCGTTAACGAGGGAAGCGGTAATCTGCATATTACTTGTCCTCGCCGTTGTCGAACTTCTTGGGTTCTTCCTTGTCGGCCTTCTTGTCGTTGGCGACGCGGGCCTTGACGTTGGCGGCGATGTAGTCCACGATGAGCTTGATGGACTTCACGGCGTCGTCGTTAGCCGGCACGGGGTAATCCACGAGGGTCGGATCGACGTTCGTGTCGCAGATGCCGATGATAGGAATGTGGAGGCGACGGGCTTCGGCCACGGCAATCTTTTCGTGGGCGAGGTCGGTCACGACCAGGAGACCCGGGAGGTTCACCATTTCACGGATGCCACCGAACACGGAAAGGAGCTTTTCGCGTTCGCGGTTCTTGTCGAGCACTTCCTTCTTGGAGAGGGCCTGGAACGTACCATCCTGTTCCATGGCGTCGATCTTGTCGATCTTCTTGATGGACTTGCGGACCGTCTGGAAGTTGGTGAGCATACCGCCGAGCCAGCGGTTGGTAACGGAGAACTGGTTGCAAGCGGCAGCGGCGTCGAGCACGCACTGACGGGCAGTCGGCTTGGTGCCAACGAAGAGCACGGTCTTGCCAGATTCAGAAATCTTGGCGGCGGCCTTGGCGGCTTCTTCGAGGAGGTCGCGAGTCTTGGAGAGGTTGAGAACGTAGATACCGTTCTTCTCGGCCAAGATGTAGGGTTTCATTTTCGGGTTCCAGCGCTGAGTCTGGTGACCAAAGTGGGAGCCTGCTGCAAGCAGATCTTCAACGGAAGGCAGATTTGCCATAATGTATTCCTTTTCGGTTGTTACTACCCGGCATGCAAATAAGCCGCGAAGCGATGCCCTGACTCGGGGTGAACCTCAGGCCCAGGACCGCGCCACCGAAGCGACTCTCGCAAACCGGTGATTGGTTTTACCCGGGCGAAATTGCCCGAGCGGGTGCAAATATAGAAAATCGAAGGAGTGGTGTCTAATGTATATTTGAACGAAAAAGCCGTAAAAAGGCCCCAAAAATGTCCACTATCCGCAAAAGAATTTCCTCGAATTCCACGTCCCGTTCGGAACAAACCCTCTTCGACACCGCCGTCTGCCTGAATGACGCCTGGGATGTCTGGATGAACGTCCAACTGAACTTCGCCGTCAAGAAGAGCGGCACGAGTATAGACCACGAGGTGGACTGCATCCTGTACCACCGGAAATACGGGATGCTCCTGATCGAATGCAAGGACGGGCACATATCCACGGAGGGAGCCCAAGGCACCGAAAAGGGGGTCATCTGGAAACAGGGGAACCGCATCATGGAGCGCTCCCCCATCGAACAAATCAAGGCAAGCACCCATCCGCTCCACGACTACTTCAGCGAGATGTTCCCCAAGGCCGGCCACCAGTACAACAGGATCCGCGTGCAGTGGGCGGTATGCTTTCCCGACATGGACAGCACGGGAAGGATCGGCAACAACGCGCTGCAGCCCCGGCACGCCATTTTAAAGTCCGACCTCAAGAGCTACAACACCCTCGAACGCAAGGTCAGGAAGATTCTCGAGACAGGGGAACTGTCATATGGCGGAAAGCCCTTCCCGAACGACGAGCTGAGCGACGAAGACTATGACAGGCTTATCAGTTTCTTGGGCTGCTTCGACGAACCCAGCTGGCCCGAACTCTGGGAAATGGAATCCAGGGCCCGCGTGGCACCCACCGCCTTCCAGGAAATGCTGATGGAATCCATCACCCGCAATCCGCGCATGCAGATCGAAGGGGTCGCCGGATCGGGCAAGTCCCTGCTGGTGCAATGGGAAACCCGCCGCCTCGCACGCGAAGGAAAGCGCGTCGCCGTGCTCTGCTACAACGACCTGCTGGCAGAACAGATGCGGCAGAACTTCAAGAACCTGGGACTCGACGAGAGCCAGGCAGTGGCGACAAGTTTCCACAAGCTGGCCGCCAAGTACGCACGCATCGCAAAGGTAGCGGGAGTCCCCCGCCGCGAACCGGAAGACGATGCCGCCAAATCGGAATATTACGACGCCGTCGTCGCAAGCCTGCCCGGTGCGCTAAAGACTCTCCGGGACAAAAAGAAGAACCTGTTCTTTGACGCGCTCGTCATCGACGAGGGGCAGGATTTCGAGAACAGGTGGCTCGATTCGGTCCTGCAACTCCTGAAGGATCCGCAAAAGGGAACCGTCCGCTTTTTCTACGACCCGAACCAGACCATCTACAAGGACCGGGACGTGCTGGGAAACAGGACCATCGGCGCAATGCCCGTGATGGTACTCAAGCGCGGTTTCCGCTGCACCAAGCGAATTCTGGAATGGGTCCACGACACAACCGACATCAGGATTCCGTGCTACGAGAACACCCCGGAAGGGCGGCCCGTGGACGTGCGGACATACACCGAGCCCAAGGAACAAAAGGAACTGCTGCTCAAGGAAATCGAGCGGCTCCACAAGAAGGGAGTAACCTCCGAGGACATCCTCGTCGTCTCGCTACGCAGCCGCAGGAATTCAGGACTTGCCTCCCTGAACAACGACGCTTTCCGATGGAGCGACATCAGCGATTCCCTGAACGGGGCCGTCATCAACATCGTATCGGCCTACCGCTACAAGGGACTCGACAAGCGCGTGGTTATCCTGACGGACCTGGAACCCTCCAAGAACGGCCCGGGATACCCCCACAGCAACGCACACCTGATCCTGGTCGGAGCGACAAGGGCCAAGGAGCACCTGGTCGTGTTCCGGCAAAGGCACAGGATATAGGCGCCAGCGCAGGCTCCGTTACGCCACCCGAGTGACGCCGGGGCCGGTTATCGTGCTGTGGCCCTTCTGGCTGGTACTGCGTTCCAGCATGATTTTCTGGCTGATGCTGTTCACCACCGATTCCACGTGGGTGATGATTCCGAGCATCTTTCCTTCGCGTTGCTGGCAGCGGAGGCAGCTCATCACGTCTTCCAGGGTGACGTCGTCCAGCGTGCCGAAGCCTTCGTCCATGAAGAGTGATTCCACGCGCACGTTGCGGCTCGCGAAGTCGGCAATCCCGAGGGCAAGCGAGAGACTCACCAGGAACTTTTCGCCACCGGAGAGGTTCGAGATACGGCGGGCACTGTCGAATTCCGAATCGACCACCTTGAAGCCGAGGTTTCCTTCGGCGACAAGCCTGAAGCGGTCCTTGACAATCGCCAGGTGCTTGTTGGCGAGCTTCAGGAGCGACTTGAAGGTTAGCCCCTGCACGAAAGTGGCGAAGTCGCTGCCGTCCATTACGCCGAACCATTCACCCATCGCGTCCCAGCGGGAAAGTTTCGCCTTCTTCGCGTCGAGATCCTTCTGCAGAATCTGCAACTGGGCGACGTTTTCTGTATAGGCTTTCACGCGGGCGCGTGCGGCACCCGATGAGCCTTGCAGTTCGCCGAGTTCCTTTTCGACGGCAGCCTTCCCTTCGGTAAGGGCCTGCAGGGGCGTCTCGTCGGAGCGTTCCGCCTTCAGTTTTTCGAGGGCCTCGGTTGCCACCTGCTTCTTGCCGGTTGCAGTGGCGATGGCAGCGTCGATGCGCTTCTTTTCGTTCTGCAACTTCGTGAATTCGGCTTCTTGCAGCAATGCGGCCCGGAAGGCAGCTTCGTCGGCGAAACCCTTCGCGGCGATTGCATTTTCGAACTTTTCGGTTGCGGTCTTGATCTCGCCCGCGGTCTTTTCGAGTGAACCCTTGAGCGCCAAAATCTGCGTATTGAGTTCATTGTGCCTGTTTTCGATATTGCGGAACGCCGTATCGGCAGCAGTGTAGGCAGAGTCCGCTGCATTCTTGCGGGTAGCCGCTTCCTTCGCGACAGCTTCCACGTCCTTGTCGCCGAACTTCTCGCTGCGGGAACTGCGGAGTTCATCCAGCTTGCGGGAGACATCATCGAGGGTTGCGGTTTCCTTTTCGAGATGGTCCTGTTCATGCTGGACCTTCTTGCTGTACAGTTCCACGTTGTTGCGGGCGATGGCAAGATCATTCGAAAGTTTGTCAAACTTGGTCTTGTTTGCGGTGAACTGCTGCAGGCGCAATTTCAGGTCGGCAAGGGTGCTGTCCGCGTTTGCAAGGTCAAATTCAGCCCAGGGTTTCCAGAGTTCCGCCACCTTTTCGCTCGCCTCGTTTTTCTGGCTGTTCAGCGATTCGATGTTTTCGCTTGCCGCATTCCCGGCGGTCAACGCGCGGCTCTTGGCATTTTCGTACTGCCCGAGTTTTGTATCCACGTCCAGCATCTTCGTGTTCAGTTCGCGAATCTTTTCGGCGGTGTTGCGCACGCGGGATTTGTCGGCTTCCGTTTCCTCCGAGTGTCCGCAGGCGGGATGTTCCGTAGAACCGCATACCGGGCATGCCTTGCCCTCTTCCAGGTGGTTCTGGATGACGTTGGCGAGCGCGAGGATATCGTTCCGGAACAGTTCGTTCTGCTGTTCGAGAAGTTCCTGTTTGAGCGCGTTTGCGTCATTGAGACCTTCTTCTGCCTTTTTCAAGTCTTCTGCGGCGACCTTTTTCGCCTTCTCCTCGTCGGCGATTTTCTTGTCGAACCCGCGGATGCTTGCGACAAGCGTTTCGCTCTGCGGGATAATTCCTGCGAGTTCCGCGTCCTTCGCGTTCGCTTCCTGGGTCTGCGCGAGGGATTCGACCTGCGGTTCGAGCGACTTGATGGCATCCTGCGCCTTTTTCAGTTCCGCTTCTGCTTCGGAGAGAGACTGTGCGGCGGTGGCCTTGCGGTTTTCGGCTTCGGCCTTCACGCTTGTCGCGTTTTTCACGTTCTGGTCGAGTTTGCGGATTTCGTTCCAGAGCGCTTCGTTTTCGGCGATAAACTGCTCGGTGGCCGTCTTCTCCTTTTCGGCGATGGCCTTGTTATCGCCTGCAGCTTTCAGCTTGCCTTCTACCTGCGGGAGCTGCTCCTGGTAGGTAGCGAGTTTCGCCTTGTCGGAAGCCTCATGTTTGCGAAGTCCCTGCAGTTCCGTATGGAGCGTCGCGCATTCGCGGGCCTTCTCGGCATCTGCAAGCCGCTTCTCGTTGCCGGCGAATTCGCTCTTGTCCTTGTTCGCGCTTGCAAGTTCGGTTTCCGCACTTTCCAGGCTGCGGATGCATTCGTTCATCGAGTTGCGCCAGGCGATACGGGCTTCGAAGTCCTTCTTCTTGTCCGTGAGGGCCTTTTCCTTATCCGCGACTTCTGCAAGCAGGGCTTTGTCCTTCTCGATGTCCTCGGCCTTGGGCATGATGTTGTTCAGCGAATCGAATGCCGCCTGCGAAGCGTCCTTTGCCGCCTTCGCCTCGCGCCTGTGGTCACCCACCTTCTTTCCGATGCGGCGGTACTTTTCGGTCCCGTTCAGTTTTTCGAGGATGTCGGCGCGTTCTCTTTCGTCGCTGGTGAGGAACTTGCTGAATTCGCCCTGCGCGAGCATGATGGAACGGCAGAACTGCGAGTAGTCCAGCTGGATGACTTCGGCATTCGCCTTGCCCAGTTCGCCGTTCTTGCCGGTATTGCCGTCAAAAACCGGGTTTTCCGGACTCTCGATAGACCAGACTTTTCCATGGGCGGGCTGCAGGTTGCCATCGGCCTTGTCGCGGGCGCGGCGCTGGTTCCATTCCGACACGTAGGTGCCCTTGCGGCAGCGGTACGTGACGCGGGCGAAACAGGTGCCCTTGTCCGATGTCATGACGGCATTACCGTCATTGCCGCTGTAGATCGTTCCCTGGCGCGGGGTGGCGCCGTAGAGGGCAATCGTGATGGCATCGAGAATGCTCGTCTTGCCCATGCCCGTCTTTCCGCTGATGACGAAAAGGCTGTGGTCCAGTTCGCTGTAGGAGGGGTCGGTAAAGTCGATGCACCACTTGCCGGCGAGACTGTTGATATTTTCGAATTCGACTTTCAGAATCTTCATGTACTAGACCTCCTCGCTGCCGGTTTCGTTGTTGACTTCTTCGACCACTTGCCTGAAGAGCGGGAGGTATTCATCGAGGGCCTTCTGGATACTTTCGTCCATTTCGGGCGCACCCATCCTGCTCATCACGAGACGCTTGAACACTTCCTCGTCGGTAAGGACGTCGACCGATTCGAGCGTATCGTCCGAGAAGGCGTCCGCCGCAAGGGTGTCGGCGCGTTTCACCTTCTTGCTCACGACCTCGAACGGGGCGCCTTCCAGCACGGATTCGAGCGCCTCGTTGATGCTCACGCCCGGAGCGTAGTCGTACACGACTTCGACCTTCAGGGGCTTTTCTGCGGGCGCATTTTTCAGCTGGTTCAGCTGCATGACGATATCCGCGACAGAGCCCGATACGCGCAGGAACTTGAAGTACTGTGGGGTCTCGATTTTCTGCACGGCGGGTTCTGCGCCCTTCTGCAGGTCGACACAGAGGATATGGTGCGGGATGTTTGCCTCGTCGAACCCGAGCACGAACGGCGAACCCGAGTATCGCACCTTCGGATTTTGTGCCACCATGGTGGTGTAGTGGATATGCCCGAGGGCCACGTAGTCGAGGCCTTCCGGGAAAACGGAGACGGGGATTGTCCCGAGGTTCCCGACAATATCGCGCATGCCGTGTTCCTTCGCGTCCCTGCCCTCGTCGTTTTCGGGGCGGCCTTCCAGCCTGGAGGCGTACAGGTGGCCCGTTGCCACGATGGGGATGTCGCGGCCGGCGCGCAGCTTTTCGGCGGCCTCGTAAACGACGCTGTAGAGCCCGCTGTATGTACTCTGGGCGAAATCCACTGCGTCTTCGGGCTTGAAACGGCGCAGTTCCGTTTCGCGTACATACGGGACTGCGGCGCTGATGCCCACGACGTTCCCGCTGGCATCCGTAAGTTCCTTCACAAGTTCTTCTACGGGGCGTTCCCCGAGGGAGCCTACCATCTGGATATTGAGGGCGTCGAGCAGGTCGCGCGGGGCGTCGAGCAGTGCGCCCGAGTCGTGGTTCCCGCCGATGAGGACGATGTTCTTGCAGTCCGTTTCGAGCAGGGAGGCGAGAAACCGGAAATACTGCCTGCGCGCCTCGACGGGCGGGTTGGTGGTATCGAAGATGTCCCCCGCCACCACAAGGCACTGCGCCCCGAGTTCCACGACGCGTTCCTTGAGCCAGGCGAGGAACAGCTCGGTTTCTTTTTGGCGGTCGATGTCGTGCATCGAATTGCCCAGGTGCCAGTCGGCTGTGTGTATGAACTTCATGTTCTTCCTTTCCGGCCCGGAGCCGGAGTTCTTTATCACTTCAAATATAGTATCGTCAGGATGTCATAAAATGTCAAATGACTTTTGCTTTTTTTCAAACCTCTAAAAAACACTCGGGAACCTGAGCATACAATCTTCTCCTTGCTGTTTTTTTCTAAATTTGGGCGCATGGCAGAAAAGAAGAAGATACTCGTAATGGTCGCAAGCCCGAAGAACGAACGCAGCGGGACGCTTATCCCCACGAAAGCGTTCGTGCAGGGGCTCGAAGAGAACGGCGACTACGAAACCGAGTACCTCTTCATCGACCGCCTGAACATCAAGCCCTGCCGCGGGTGCCTCAGCTGCTGGGGCCGCCCCGACGGAAGCTGTTTCATCAAGGACGACGACATCCCGATGGTGCGCGAGAAGCTCATCAACTCGGATATCGTCATCTGGAGTTTCCCGCTGTTCCTGTTCAGCATCCCCGGGCAGATGAAGGTCCTGATGGACCGCATCGTGGGCATGGTCCACCCCTACATGGGCCAGAAGCTCAAGGATGGCGCGAACGCACTCAACTCGCACCTGCATGGGCTCCAGTTCCAGAAAGAAGGCCAGAAAATCATCCTGCTTTCGAGCTGCGCCTGGATGGACATCGACGTGGTTTACGAGCCCATCCGCAAACAGTTCGACATCATTCTCGGGCACGAGGGATACACGCTCATCGCCTGCCCGCAGATGCGCGCACTCGACCACCGCGGTGGCCCGCGCCGCCTCAACATGCTTCGTGAAAAGTACCGCAAGGGCGGCGCAGAACTTGCAACTACCGGCAAACTCTCGCAGGAAGCAATCGACCTGATGCAGAAGCCCATCTTCAGCGACGATGCCTACGTGACGCTCGTGACCGAGTTCGTCACGCACATGTTCGACCGCCCGGACAACTTCTAGAAACTCTGGTTTTTAGCGATGAAACTGATTGCCGCCTATATCTGCGTTTCGCTCTTTTTCGTGCTGCTCCGCGGCAAGCTGTTCTACAGGTTGGAAACCCGCAGGCAGACTGCATTCAACAGTATCCGCGTTTGCGCCGAGATGCTTGCGCTTACCTGGGTAATGTCGTACTTCACCGGGAACCCGCCCCCCTCGACAAAGCACGTGCTGTTCGCAGCAATCCTCTGGGGCGCCATATTCGCATGGAAGTTCGTCACCTTCAAAAAAACCGGTGCGCAGCCCTCATGCAAGTGGTCGTTCGCGTTCCCGGTTGCACTATTTACAATCCTGTTCATCCGCGTTTCGGCCATCTGGACATTGCGCACGTTCCCGGTAAACGACGTGGAGTCGGTCATTACCACACTCAACCTTCCCCTTGACGGCTTCACCGTCATTTTCATCAAGAGCTACCTACTGCGCGTCCTGCTGCCCATCGTCCTCATGACCGCGGCACTTTCCTACTTCTTCGGCGAAATCTGTTCCATTTTCAAGAAGCCCAGGATTACATGCGCAGTGCTGACCTCCGCCGGCGCCATTGTTTTCCTCGCATCCTTCATCAACAAGATTCCCGTCTCCAAGTATATCGAAGCCATCCAGAACGAGACCGCAGTCACGGAAAGCGACCTCCTGGAAAAATATTTCGTGGACGCCGATTCCCTGCACATAACCTCGCCCGAAAAACCGCGCAACCTCATCTGGATTTTGATGGAATCCATGGAAAATACGTTCGCGGACACGGCAAGCGGCGGCGAGGCGGCAACGAACTACATTCCCGAAATCACCCAGCTCTTCGAAAAGAACACGGGCTTCTCGCATTCCGACAGGTTCGGCGGCGGACACGACATGCTGGGTTCGTACATGACCATTACCGGAACATTCTCCAAGGCGACCGGCATCCCGCTGCTGTCGCGCCTGCGCCTCAACAACAAGTTCGTTCCCGGGGCGAGAAGCATCTGGGAAACCCTGCGCCGCTACGGCTACGAGAACTACTTCATCATGGGTACGGATTCCAGGTTCACCATGTTCAACTGGTTCCTGGAGCAGCACGGCATAGACCGCATCTACGACGTAAGGACTCTGCAAGGAACCAAGCAAGAAGTAGACGAAAAACTGAAGAACATCCATTCCTTCGATGCCGGGCTCACAGATAACAGCCTCTTCACCGCATCCAAAAACTATATCGATTCCATATCGAAAAACGGCAAGCCATTCTCGGTTTCCATCCCGACCATCAGCACGCACTTCCCCTACGGATTCTACGACCCAAATTGCCTCGAAAAGCCCGCCTCGAGTTCGGACGAGGACTACTACAAGGCGACCCTGCGCTGTTCCTCGCGCGAGGTGAACGAATTCGTGGAATGGTGCCAGAAGCAGGACTTCGCCGAAAACACGCTCATCGTCATCGTCGGCGACCACCTCTTCATGAATAATTTTCCCGGGAAGTTCCTCGCCCATGCGCGTGAAGAAAATCGCGGTTGGGTCACCATCCTGATAAACCCGACCAAGAATCCCGAAACCAGGCGCAGGCAGTTCACCTCCATCGACATCGCGCCGACAATACTCGAGGCCATGGGCTTTGACATCGCCGAGCACCGGTTCGGGCTGGGAGTATCGCTGTACTCGGAAGAGAAGACCCTGCTCGAAATCTTCGGCGCGGATTCGCTCGAAAAGGAACTCCAGGCTCTTGCCCACGATCCCAAGTTCTTCAAGCGGTTCGTCCTGGAATAACTATAATAAAGAACTTCGGCAAGCAAAGCCTGCCTCGCGCACACCTGCGGTGTGCAAAAAGAAAAACCCTGGCGTCTGCCAGGGTTTTCCGTAAAAGCGATTTCGCAGATTAGCGCTTGCTGAACTGGAAGTGCTTACGGGCCTTCTTGCGGCCGAACTTCTTACGTTCAACGGCACGGGCGTCACGAGTCATGAGGCCTTCCTTCTTGAGGGCGGGCTTCACTTCGGCGTCGTTGGCGACGAGAGCGCGAGAAATGCCAAGACGGACAGCGCCCATCTGGCCGGCGATTCCACCGCCGCGAGCGGTGACTTCGACGTCCCATTCTTCCGCGTTGCCGAGGATGGCGAACGGAAGGTTGGCAATCATGTTCTGCACTTCGGAATGGAAGTAATCCTTGAAATCACGACCATTGATAGTGCGCTTGCCGGTACCCGGCTTCAGGATCACAGCGGCGATGGCGTTCTTGCGGCGGCCCGTGCCACGGTAGATCTTCTTGTTCTTTGCGGTAGCGATAGAGGTATCCTCCGTTCTAAAGATTAGAAGTCAACGACTTCGGGGTTCTGCGCAGCGTGCGGATGTTCGGCGCCGGCATAGATTTTGAGTTTCTTAACCATCTTGTGGCCAAGAGCGCTGTGAGGGAGCATACCCCAGATGGCAGCGGTCAGCGGGGCGGTCGGATCCTTAGCCATGAGGTCGGCAAAGTTGATCCAGCGTTCGCCGGCGATGTGACCGGTGTGGTGGAAGTATTCCTTCTGCAGGTTCTTGTTGCCGGAAACGGCAACCTTGCCGGCGTTGATGACAACAACGAAGTCACCAGTGTCGACGTTCGGGGAATAGATGGCCTTATGCTTGCCCATGAGGAGGCGAGCAACTTCGCTTGCAACGCGTCCCATCGGCTTGTCAGCGGCATCCACAAGCTTCCACTTGCGGGTGACGGACTTCGGGTTTACCGTAATGGTCTTCATGTAAATCCTCTAGGTGAATTAGATTCCCGGACATCGGCGCCCAGGAAAAGCAAGACAAATATAGATGGATTCGGCAAGGGAAACAAGGGTAAAAAATCGAATTTTTCAAGAAAAGTCCGTAAAATCGGCAATTTTTATTCTACTAATTGCATGAATTAGTAGAATTATATCAACATTTTACAAAAAAAAACGTCATTTCTTAGGGCGGTTCTTGCGGATGAACGCGAGGGCCTTGGAGCGGCGGCGGGCCGTCTCCTGGAGGTTCACCGCCTCGTCGTACTCGTCCACGATTTCGCGGCCGAGGATTTCTTCGAGCACGTCCTCGAGACTCACGATACCCGCGATGGCGCCGAACTCGTCCACCACGCCCACCATGTGTCCGCGCTGCTTCAAGAACCGGAGCAAGAGCTTGTCGAGCATGACACTGTCGGGAATGAGCTGCAAGGGACGCATGAGCTTGCGGAGCTTCACGTCGCGGTTTCCCTCGGCAAGCTGGTTGTAGGCATCGCGCCTGAGCACGATCCCGATCCACTCGTCCTTCTTTTCGCCATGGAGCGGGATGCGGGAGAAAGGCCAGTTGCCGCGCTCGTCGAGCGTCTCGCCGATGGTCTTGTCGGCAGGGAGGCTGAACACCACCTGGCGGGGCGTCATCACCTTGCGCGCGGGCACGGACTTGAGCGACAGGATATTCTTGATAACGGATGCCTGCTGGCGGTCGATGACATCTTCGCGGAGCCCGAGACTCACGAGGCTGTTGATGTCCTCGACGCTCACGTCCTTCTTCTCCTCGTCCTCGTGCGTCCAGTGCTTGGTGAGCGTAAGGCACAGCCAGATGAGCCCCGTCCACCCGAGAATCTTCGTAATGTAGTAGAACGGCACCGCGACAAGCGGGGCGAACGTCTTCGCCTGCTTTACGCCGAGCGTCTTGGGAGTGATTTCGCCAAAAAGCAGGATGAGAATCGTGAGGACAATCGGGAGTGCCATGGCACCCGTCGGGGAAAGCCGTTTTACCGCGAGCGCCGTCGCAAGCGAGGCTCCCACCGTATTCGCGACAGTGTTCACGATAAGCACCGAGGCGATGTAGCGGTCGATGTTTTCCTTAACATGCGTGAGGTACCTGGCCGTAAACTTCTTGTTCTTCTGCAGGAACTCGACCGTCGCGGGCGGCACACTATAGAAAGAAGCTTCCGTCACGGAACAGAACGCCGAGGCGGCAAGGCAACAGAGGACTGTAACGACAATGGCTAGCATATTCGCGTCCGGCGGCTAGAGGCCCCCTCCCAACAGCGATTGTTCCAAGAGCGCAGGATCAACCGCCCAGAACTGCACACGATCCAGGTCCGAAAGCGTTTCGAGGAGAGCCTTCGCGGAGACGTCCGGCACGATGTCCGATTTCCCGGTCGAAAGCGAAACAAGCTCTATTTCGGAGCGCTCGCTAATTCCTGCGAGCCTACGGGCTTCTTCGATGGCATTTTCGATGCCTCCGATTCCCTGCACGAGGCCGTATTTGTGAGCCTTCCAGCCGACAAACACGCGGCCACCACCATAGGCGCTATCGACAGTTGCGTCGGCAATCCCGGTCGCCTTCGAGACGACGCCCACGAACCTTGCGTAAAACTCGTCCATGTAATCCTGGAGGGCCTTCCTCTCGTCGTCCGTCCACGAGCGCGTGAAGGTTTCGGCATCGGCATGCTCGTGCGTCTTGACCGTTTCCGCCTTCAGGCCAAGCTTGCTCATGAGCCCGGAAGCGTCGATCTTCCCGCCGTAGATGCCGATGCTCCCGACAATGGAAAACGGCTCCGCGAAAATCGCGTCCGCACCGCAAGCGATATAGTAGGCGCCCGAAGCCCCGACACTGCCGATGCTTGCGACCACGGGAATCCCGCGGGCCTTCACGGCTTCGAGGGCGGCCCAGATTTTGTCGGACGCAAGTGCGCTCCCACCCGGGGAAGAGATGCGGAGCACAAGCGCGTCGGCCACGCCGGGCAGGCGGTTGAGCGCCGCCGAGACTTCTGCTTCCATGCGGGAATCGATGGTGCCGTCGATATTCAGGAGCGCGATTTTCGAGCGGCGCGACCAGCTTTCGGTAAAGATCTTCCTGGATGTCGGGTTCCAGTCCCTGTAGCGCGCCTGCGGGGCATCGACATCGAAGAAAGTCTTGAGCGCGTAGGCGGGGACCTGGTCGATGTAGAGGAGCGTATCCACGAGGCCGGCCTTTTTCGCCGCCGAAGCGGAGATTACCGGAATCGAGGCGAGAGAATCGAGCGGTTTCTTCGTCGCGTAGGCATCATGGGCATTGTTCGACTTGCGGCCCGCAACCAGCATGGAGGTGAAGTCCCAAAGGTCCTTGTAGAGTACGGTCCTGTTCTCGCGGGCTTCCGCAGACATGGAATCGGCCACGTAGGGTTCCACCGCCGACTTGTAGTCACCATGCTTGAGGAACTCCACCTTCACGCCCAGCTTGTCGAGGAGGCCCTTGTAAAAAAGCGTATTCCCGCCGAGACCGCGCCAGGTCAGGTGCGCCGAAGGTTCTGCAACAATGCGGTCGACCGACGCCGCAGCCACGAGCACAGACAAACGAATATCATCGACATAGGCGACCACCTTCGTGCCACGGGCCTTGAGTCTCATGACGTAACCATAGATTTCACTCGAGACCCCCAGGTTCCCGCGGTAGCCCGAAAAGTCGAGAATCACGAGACCAGCAGCCGGGTCGAGCATCAGGTGTTTGAACAAATTACGCACCTTGGAAAGTCCGATGTCGCGGCTCCCGATAAACGGTATGGCTTCGCTCTTTTCCACCACGTCGGTATTGAGGGGAACGCGCACGACCTGCGCAAAGCGCGACGCCTTCGGGTTCCTTGCGGAATGGTAGCCCCACGCCCCGCGTTTCGGGAGCATGTCGTCGAAGAAGGTGAGCGCAAAATCGTTGTAGCCGCCAAGCGACGTGGCAACCGTCAGTTTCCATTCGTCATCGCCATAGAGGGGCATCCGGAAACCGAAACGGAAACCGTATATTCCGAGTTCCAGGAGCAGGCGGTGGCTTTCCCAGTTTTCCCAGTCGTAGCTCACGGAGAAATGACTTCCAAGGCGGATAGTCGCGCCCAGGTTGTGGATGCGTTCCTGCGACTGCGGCCCCAGATAGAGCAGGTTCTCGCAGGAATATCCCAGCGAGAAGAACCGTAGCGGACGGAGCAGGAACCCCTGCGTAAAAGTCCACTCCGTGCCTTCGAAATCGGCGCTGCGGAGCGCGGTCACGCGCGATCCGGAAAAGAGCATGCGGCTAAACATCGGGAACGAAAACGCGGCGTTCCATCGCGATTCGTCAAAGCCTTCTCCATCGGTGCGGTAATCAAATCCGACAGCGAGCCGTTCGAGGTTTCCCCCGACGCGGAATGCCGAAATCCCGTTGTCGTATTGGTAGTCGAGCAGGGCTCCCCTCGAATCGAACGAGGAAACACCGGCGGGGTTCCCGAAGATGCCGTGTTCGTATTCAAGCGACACAAAGCCCGATTCGCCGGGGATGTAAGCAAAAGAAAGCGCCGCAAAGGCGAAAAACAGTGCAAGGAATTTCTTCATCGCTTTTATTTTAGCAATTTTTCTATATTCATAATTATAACTATCTAAAAATTAACGGTTGTATCATGGCGTCATCAAAGAAAAAAGAAGATTCGGACTACGTCGAATTTTTCAAGGACATGGTGAAAAACTGGAAAATACTCCTCCCCTGCCTATTCATCGCAGGAGTTGTCGGTGTATTCGTCGCATTGTGGATCCGCCCCGTCTATAAGGTCGACGCCCTTTTACAGATCGAGACGAAAAACAACAAGAACATGGGAATGATGGCCGGACTCGGGAGCCTTTTCGCGACAGCCAGCCCGGCAGAGACGGAAATCGAGCTCATCATGAGCCGCCAGATTATCGGCGAAGCCGTCGAGAAGATGCACCTGCAGTATGACGCGGAACCGCTGAACAAGCTCGACAGGCTGCTCCACCGTGAAGGCAGGATGGAAGTGCACCAGTTCGAAGTCCCCTGGAGCAAGCTCCCCGCCGAAGAAATGGGCAAGCCCTGGTTCGCCGTGGCAAAGGACAGCGTGACCTTCGACCTTCTCGACCACAATGGAAAGAAGGTCCTGACGGGAACTCCCGGGCAGACCTACAGGACTCCCTACGCGGGCGACACCGTCTCCTTCAGCGTCTATTCGATGGAAGTCCAGCCGGGCCAGAAGTTCGCCATCACCAAGAAAAGTCGCCTGAATGCCATCGGTTCATTCAAGGGAGCCTTCTCCGTCAAGGAAAAAGGCAAGAAGACCGGCATCCTGGAATTCAGCTACCAGGATATCTACCCTGACCGCGCGACCACCATCCTGAACGAAATCGCCACGACCTACCTGCGGCAGAACGTGGAACAGAGGAACGCCGAAGCACAGAAGACGCTCGAATTCCTGGAAAAGCAGTTGCCCGAAGTCAAGGCACAGATGGACAGTTCGCTCCTGAAGTTCAATACCTACAGGAACAAGGTCGGCTCCGTCGATATCAACGCGGAAACACGCCTCGTTCTCGAGAACAGGACCAAGTTGCAGCAGGACCTGCTCGCGCTCCAGCAGAAGAAGCAGAGCGCCATCAGGCTTTTCCAGCCGGAACATCCGACCATCAAGACGCTCGAAGAGCAGGAAGCGACGCTCAAGCGTGAACTTGCCGCTAACAGCAGCGCGACCAAGAAGCTCCCCGCCACCCAGCAGGAAGTTCTCAAGCTCACGAACGAAGTGGAAACGAGCAAGATCCTGTACACGACGATGCTCAACAACATCCAGCAGCTGAAACTCGTATCTGCCGGAGAAGTGGGTTCCGTCCGTATTATCGACTTCGCGGAACAGGTAAACAAGCCATCCAAGCCGAACAAGAAGATTATCGTGCTCATCGCCCTCGTCATCGGCTTTGCATTCGGCGCGGCCCTCGTCCTCCTGAAAAGCAAGCTCAGCAACGGCGTCCGCGATGCGCACTTCATCGAACGCGAGACCGGGTTCAGCGTCTACGCAAAGGTCCCGAAAGGAAACCCGAACGGGACCAAGGGCACGCGCCCGCTCGCCGTGGTGGAACCCGACGACGTGGCCGTGGAATCGCTACGCGCCCTCCGCAGTTCGCTTGAATTCTCGATGAGCGAAGGCAGCAAGCCCATCATCGGCGTGAGCGGACTTATCCCCGGCGTGGGCAAGAGCTTTATCTCCGTGAACCTTGCCGCCCTCTATGCGGGTCTCGGCAAGAAGGTCCTCCTCATCGACGCGGACCTCCGCAAGGGCCGCCTGCACAAGGAATTCGGCATCAAGCGCGGCAACGGGCTTTCGCAGATCCTCCTGGGCGAAGCCACGGCAAGCGATGTCGTGAAGCCGACCGAAGTGGACAACCTCTTCATCATGCAGTGCGGAAACGTTCCCCCGAACCCCTCCGAACTCCTCGGCTCGAACCACTTCACGAACCTGATTTCGTCGATGGAAAGCGACTACGACCTCATCATCATCGACACGCCGCCTATCATGCTCGTCACCGACGCCGCCCTCGCCTGCCGCGTCGCATCGCAAATCGTGATGGTCATCGAGTACAACAGGCACAGCATCGACGCCATCCAGGACGGCATGAACCAGCTGCTCAAGGGCAACAGCACCGCCCACGCAAGCTTCGTCATCAACAAGTACGAACACGGCCATAGCGACGGTTACGGCTACAAGTACGGAAAATACTAGCGATGAATATCGGGCTCATTTTCGCCGGCGGAGTCGGCTCCAGGATGCACAGCAAGGAATTGCCCAAGCAGTTCCTGCGCATCCATGACAGGCCCATCATGGTCCACACCATCGAGCATTTCGAGCGGAATCCCGAAATCGACGCCGTGGTCGTGGTCTGCGTCGCCGAATGGATGGACTACTTTGGCAAGCTGGTCGAACAGTACCACCTGACCAAGGTGAGGAAGGTCGTTCCGGGCGGAAAGACCGGCCAGCTTTCCATCTACAACGGGCTTGTCGCCGCAAAGGAAGTCGCCGGAAACGAGAAGAGCATCGTGCTCATCCACGACGGCGTGCGACCGCTCATCAACAGCGAACTCCTGACAAAGAACATCGAATGCGTGAAGAAATACGGGACCTCCATCACGAGCGGAATCGTGAAGGAAACCATCGTGGAAATCGACGACGAGGGAGCCATCAAGCTGGTGCCCGACCGTGCGCATTCCAGGGTAGCTAAGGCGCCGCAGTGTTTCTGGCTCGACGACATTCTCGGAGCGCATCAGAAGGCTCTCGCCGAAGGGCGAGAGGACTTTATCGATTCGTGTACCATGATGCAGCACTACGGATTCAAGCTCCACATGACCGACGGCCCGTACGAGAACATCAAGATTACGACCCCGGACGATTTCTACACGATGCGCGCAATCCTCCAGGTCAAGGAAGACGCCCAGATTTACGGAATCGAGTAAATGTCCCTCAAGGCTATCCGCAATAGCGTCAGGAGCTCCAACTTTCCCCTGATAAAAGGACTGCTAGGGCTCCGCAAGTCCATCCACCACGCAGCGGACAGAATCTCGCTTACGACATCCGGCATTGTCTATTACCTCTGCAGGCTGCTCCCGCTCCAGGACAAGATTGTCGGCTCCACTTTCTGGGGGCGAAAGTACGGCGACAACACGCAGTTCGTGCTCGAAGAACTGCACCGGATTAACCCCGGCGTAAAGATTGTCTGGATTCGCAATTTCAAGTACAAGTACGACATACCGCAATACATGCGCGCCGTTTCGCACTTCGCTCACTGGCGCACCGCCTATGAATACGCGACGGCCAAAGTCTGGCTCGACACGCACCGGTTCCCGGGCAACGCCCGCAAGCGCAAGGGGCAGCTGGTTATCGAGACATGGCACGGCGGGCTCGGCATCAAGAAACTCGACCTCGACGTGCCCAAGTTCCGCGAGATGAAGCGAGTCGTTCGCGAGGTCAACAGGACATCGGCACTGGCCGACCTGTTCATTTCCAACTCCACGCACCTCACGAAGATCTACCGCAGCGCATTCAACTATCGCGGGAAAATCTGGAGGGCGGGATACCCAAAAAACGACGCCCTGTTCCAGGAACGCGGGCCATTCCGAAAGAAGATCCGCGACCTCTACGGCATCCCGCAAGACACGAGAATCCTGCTGTACGCCCCCACGTTCCGCGACAGCTTCAACGAGGCAGGTTTTGACCGGGGGCCATTCGACATCCATTTCGACAAGCTGCAAGGCGCGCTCCAGGAACGGTTCGGCGGCGAATGGAAAATACTTGTCCGCTGGCATCCGGTCATGGCGAACAGCATGAAGGATGTCGCCGAGATATACGGCAGCTCGGTTATCGACGCGACACGCTACCCCGACATGCAGGAACTCATCATGGCGACCGACGCGATGCTCTCGGACTACTCCAGCGGCATATTCGACGCAGCGATGCTTGCAATGCCGTGCTTCATGTTCGCGACCGACTTCGAGGATTACAGGCAGGACCGCGGCGTGTATTACGAACTTGAGGACCTTCCCTTCCCCTGCGGCAGGAACAACGATGAGCTTTTGGAACGTGTGCGGAACTTCAACGCAGAAGAATACAACGCCACATGGAAGGCCTTTACGGAAAGGGTCGGCCTGCACGAGACAGGGCATGCCGCAAAGGATATCGCGACCGTAATCAACGAATTCATCAAGGGGAATTCTGCGCCCCTGAACGAAATTCAGAATGACGAAATTCCGGGAGGCGGCAATGGCTAAGGTCGCCATCTACACGGTTCTCACCGGCGGATACGACACGCTCGAACAGCCCAAGGTCATCGACGAGCGCTTCGACTACTTCTGCTTCTCGAACGACATCGAGAAGGATACCATCGGAATCTGGAAGGTTCGCAAGTTCGAAGGCGAATTTCCCTCGAAACAGATCGAGTCGCGCTACCCGAAGATGCACCCGTACACAGTGCTGTCCGATTACGAATACAGCGTCTACATGGACGCGAACATCCGCATCGAGACTGCCGACTTCTACAATGCCGTGATGCAGAAGATCGATGCAGGCGTAGAACTTTCGGGCGTGAAGCACCCGTTCAGGAACTGCTGCTACGTCGAAGGCTATGTGGTATTCACCTACGGGCTCGACAAGTTTTCGACCATCGTGAAGGAGATGCGATTCATCCGCAAGGAAGGCCTGCCCAGGCGCTTCGGCATGTTCGAGGCGAACATCATCTTGCGCAGGCACGACAGCGAAAAGGTACGCAGGCAATGCGACATGTGGTGGAAGATGATAAACACGTATTCGCGCCGCGACCAGCTTTCGTACCCCTACACGCTCTGGAAATCGGGAATAGCGTTCGACTACCTGCTCCCCGAAAACGAGAACGCGCGCAACTGCCCGTGGCTCTACATGGAACAGCACAAGCGCGAAAAGAACATCTGGGGAAAAAGTCTGAACCGTATCGGGCGATTTGTCTACCGCAAGCTGGTCGGGTTCGGGAAGTAGGGGTTAGCGTCTCTTGGGCGGGAGCGTAATCATGTCGCCCCATTTCAAATCCGCTTCTTTCAGGAAAGTCGTATCGTACCCGCTATCCGGGAAAAACGTGATTTCTCCAAAATAGACTTTCCCGGAAACACAATACAAATCTATTCGCGAAAACGGGAGACCTTTTGAAAGTTTCGCAGCGATACCGAACATCTCGTCAATGCAGGGCGGCTTCGGAATCGTGAAGTCATCGGGCAAGTTTTGCGTTTCGATATTCGGCTTCAGGAATTTCCAGTCGCGGTCGAAAAAGTAGAACTTGACATCGTGCAGGTGACGATCTACGCAGACCATCACGCAATCAACGCGTCCGTCAAAGCAGAAAAACTTGTAATCCGGAAGCCCTCCCAGAAGGTCGTCTTCCATAAATTGTTCTGCAATAATACGAGGGCGAATATTCCTATAGGGCCACTCACGCCAACGGTAGTAATAGTTCCGTGCGAGGCTCTTCCCAATCTTTTCTCGGGCAGCATCCTTGTCGAGTTCATCCTTGTTGCGGCAGATGACAAGGCCGCCAGAATCATGTGTACACTTCAAGACAAATTCTTTCGGCAGTCTACCGAAATCGATATCGTCGAACTTATCCCATACGCCGAGAAGCGGAATGAGGTAGTCCTCGCCAATGGTCTTCTTGACGTATTCGCGGACTCCGTACTTGTCCACCATTTCCGTATATTGCGGATTTTTGTTGTAGAACTTGAGCCACTGCAGTTTTTCGTTGAGCGTCCGCGGATTCTTCCAATTCAGCTTGTAGCCCATCTTTATGCGGAACATCCAGGACAGGAACAGCTTATCCGGCAGCCAATGGAGCCTGTCTTCCTTGACCATTTTCAGGAACTTGCGGTCAAGACGCTTTCGTATCTTTTCAACTAGGGAGGACATTGCCGAACCGTATTACACCCGTTCCAGTTTCATGCTTTCAATGGTGCGCCGGAACATCTCTTCCAGGCCGAATTCCGCCTTCCAGCCGAGACCTTCGAGCTTCGTGGTATCGAGACAGATTTTCACCACGGGATTGTAGCCGAGCTTTGTGGCGTCTTCGGCGATGTCGAACACGACCTTGCTCCTGCCGCCCGAGAACTTGTCGCACACGAGATGCGCCATGTCGGCAATGGAAATCGCGGTATCCTTGTTCGCGACGTTGTAGGCCTCCCCGACCGTACCCTTCACGAGCACGAGTAGGAGCGCCGTCACCGCGTCCGCCGTGTAGCAATAGTTACGGAGCGTCTCGCCCTTCGTCTTGAGGACGATATCGGTTCCTTCGATGGCACTGCGGGCAAACTGTGCGAACACGCGCCCGTCCGCATACGCAACCCCCGCACCGAATGTCTGCGAAAGGCGCACGACCTTTATAGGCACGCCGTATTCCGAGGCGTAAGAGGCGCAGAGGCATTCTACCATGCGCTTGCCTTCGGAGTAGCAACTGCGGACCTTCATCGAGTCGATGTAGCCAGCCTCGGATTCTTGCATCTTCACGTGGCCTTCGGCCGGGACGCCATAGACTTCGAGCGAAGAGAGGTAGAGGAATCCCTTCACCTTGCTGCGGCGTGCAAGTTCCAACACGTTGCGCGTGCCGTCGATTGCCGTCGCGATGGTTTCCACGGGGTTCGTCACGAAATACTTCGAGCTTGTCGCGCTCGCCGTATGGATGACATAGTCGACATCGCCGGCGCCTTCAATGGGCGCGGTCACATCGCCTTCGACAATCTCGAATCCGGGCCTGCCAAGAAGGCTCCCGAATATGCGTTCGGCCTTTTCCCTGTTGCGGGCGAGAGCCTTGATCCTGATATCCTGATTGAACAGCCTGTTGCGGCAGGCAAGAGCCTTTACGACCAGGGAGCCGATGAGGCCGGTAGCGCCCGTCACGAAGACGGAGCATCCGCCAAGTTTGTCCCACGGGATGCACGCAGAATTCGCGATGCGTTCTACATCTCCCTGCAAGAAACTGTCCCGAGAAGATTCAATTCCTGTCATAAGCTATCGGCCCACCTGCTTTATTTCAAAAGGACAATATAGCATTTATCCCCCGTTTACAAGTGCCCTGCGGACACGGAAAATTCTATTATTATATGCAATGGGTTCGAAGAAACGATTTGCCATCAACGGCTTTGCGCAAGTGTTTGCCTTCCTGGTGAGCATCGGCATCACGTTTTTCCTGACCCCCTACATTGTCGCCCGCCTGGGTGCCGCCGCATACGGTTTTGTGGGCCTCGCGAGCAACTTCGTGAGCTACGCGCAGATTATCACGATCGCGCTCAACTCGATGGCGGGGCGCTTTATCACCATAAGCGTACATAAGAACCAGATCGAGGACGCGCGCAAGTACTTCAGTTCGGTTTTCTTCTCGAACATCATCCTCGTCCTGTTCATCAACTGCATCGCCATAGGCGTCCTCTACAAGCTCGAATACATCGTCAAGATTCCGGAAGAACTTATCGGGGATGTCAAGCTGCTCTTCGGTTGCATTTTCCTGAACTTCTTCATCAGCCTGATCTTCAACGTCTATAGCGTAAGCACCTTCATCCGTAACCGCCTCGATCTCTCTTCTACCAGGTCGATTGTCGCCCACGCCCTGAAGGCCCTGTTGCTCATCGCGCTCTTCTACTTCTTCGACCCTGCGGTATGGTTCATCGGCCTAGCAACCGTCATCAGCACAGTCTATACCATCGGCACAAACATCATGTTCAAGCGGAAGCTCACTCCGGAGCTCCGGATTTCGTTCAAGTACTTCGACGCAAAGTCCATCAAGGAACTGCTTTCGGCAGGCGTCTGGAACATTGTATCGAAATTCAACACGATTCTCGGCACCGGTTTCAACCTGCTTCTCGCGAACCTCTTTATCGGTGCAGGCCCCATGGGGATCCTCTCCATCACGCGCCGCATCCCGGAGCTCACGCTCACGTTCTACGAACGCATCAACTCCATCTTTGCACCGCCCTGGACCAAGCTCTATGCCGAAGGCAACACGAAGGAACTGCACAGCGGCATTATCTCCTCACTCCGCTTTTTCGGCATCATCAGCATCATCCCCACGGCGTTCATTTTCGTGTTCAGCGATCACTTCTACCAGCTATGGATGCCCACGCAGGACGCGCACCTGCTCTATATCTTGACAGTTGGCGCCTGTGTCGACCTACCGATTGCGATGCCCCTGCAGCCTATCTACAACATCTACCCCATTGTAAACAGGATTAGGGCAAATTCGCTGTTCGGGCTCGGGCTCTTTTCGCTCACCTTCGTAGTCGTGGTCATCGGTCTGAACGTTACGGAAGGCGAGACGACACACCTGATGATTATCGCCTGCACAAGCGCCGTATTCAACGCCATCAAGGCACTCACGTTCCTGCCGCTCTACGGAGCACACTGCGTGGGGCTCAAGGCACGCCTGCTCTACGCCTGCACCATACGCAGCCTCATCGCGTTCGCCGTCACGCTCGCTCCGCTGTTCTACATCAAGCAGTTCATCACGGACCCGAGCTGGGCAATGCTCTGCGTAAGCGGGCTTGCCTGCTGCGTGGTGGGCGGCGCGTTCGGCTACCTGATTATCCTCGACGGGGATTCGCGCAAGGAAACTCGCAAGATTGCAGGCAAGCTAATCGCGAAGATTACGCACAGGAACTAGTACAGGAAAGTGCGGGATTCCGCCTCGCAGAAAAGCGCCGGAATCAGGACTGCGGCTATTCTTCGGGCATCAGCAAATTCTGGTCGAGAACCCACATCCAGGCATCCGCCGCATCCAGGAGGCTGTCCGCAGAGACCTTCACATCGAGAGGGCATTTTTCTTCAGCGACAAAACCGCCCACCGTCTCGGTCGTATCCCAATCGACGGCACGGCTCTGCCTGCGCGCATGCGAGAAAGAAGCGTTCCCCGCGCGGGCAAATACCGCCACGGAATCCCCGCGCATCACGGCGTCGGAATGCCGGAACGAGAACACCCTCCGGTGCGATTCGCCAAAGAGGTTCTCCCCGACGAAGTGGTTTGTCGCCCGCAGCCCCAGCTGTGACAATATGGTGGGCGCATAGTCTACGTGCGAACGCGGTTCCAAAACCAGGCTGTCGGCAGGGATCCCGGCGCCCGCCCAGATGAACGTGGTCCACGTGTAGGTGCTGTTCGCCTCCCCGAGTTCATCCTGCTTTTTCTGGGCCTTCGCATTGGCGATGGAGTGGTCGCCCGTAACGACAATGATTGTCTCGTTCGCGCGCGGGCCATTCCGCACTGCATCCAGCACAATCCCGATGGCACTGTCTAGGTAGGCGACGGCCTGGGCGTAGCGTTGGTCGGATGTCGCAGCCGGCTCCGCATAGGATTTCGGCACCGTGAAGGGAGTGTGCGTCACGAAGTTTATCCACTCGAAGTAGAGAGGCTTATCCTTGGGGCGACCCGCATAGACTTCCCTGAACCTCTCTGCAAGCGGAATATCCGCAGACCTTTTCGGGTCGTATTCGGCAAAATCGAACCACTTGCTAAACCAGGGCGTAAAGTTGTCGAAGCTGGGCTCGGCGGCGGTAAGGACGACACGGTAGTAGCCCGCCTCGCCTAAGATATCGGGCAGGGAGCGGGTTCGCGTATTCATGAGGCTGCTCAGGAACACCTTGCTCGGATGGCTCCAAATTCCAAGCTGCAGGCCAAGCATACCTTCGGTCGAAGGGTAGCCTACGCTGTAGGTATAGGGGAACGTCGTGCCAGCCTTGCCAAGGGCGCAAAGGTTCGGCATGCGTTCGCAGTTCTGGCCAATGCGGAAGTCTCCCACCCAGCCGCGGAAGCTTTCCAGGGAAAGGAGAATCACATCCTTCTTCTGGTCGAGCGGACGGTTCCTGAATTCTTCCATCAGGGAATCCTCATTTTCAACTGGATGGTAGAAAGGGTATTCCGATTCTGGGTTCCCGCCCAGCATCGAGATTCCCTGCTCAAGGCGCTGCGGGCGGACGCTGTGTTCGCGCTGGTAGATGTACTCGTCCAGGATTGTCAGGTACGTGGGCTCGATAGTCTGCCAGCGGATGCGGCAGGGCTTGTAGTAGTGGTGCGCATTCCCGCTCGCGACGGCAATTACCACAAGGACGCCCGCAAGCACGCAGGTCACCCACAGGGAAAGCGGACGCTGGCGCAACTTTGCAAGCATCACGAAAAACAATGCACCCGCAAGCAGCACCAGGAACACGGACAGCAGGAAGTTCGGGAGCCCGTCGAGCGCAACGTTCGACGCCATCGTCGGATCCAGGCGGAAGACCGAATACGTGGAAAGGAAGGACATGGTCAGGTGCTGCCCCATCCAGCGCATGATCTGGTCGTCGATGGCGCATATGACCAGATGGAACCAGGTGAGCGCGGCCACCAGCACGCACACCCATCTTGCGGCCTTTCCCTTCAGAAGCGTAGCCAGGGAGAATAGCGCTCCCAGAAATGCGAACGCGGCGATGTTCACGATGGTCGCACATATAATCCCGTTCACGGGACGTTCGATAAAGCTTCCGCCCGACGGCGTCTCGGTAAAATACAGTTGCAGAATTTGCAGGAACCTTATCCCGAAGGCAATCAGGATAAACAGGACAGGCTTGCTAAAAAGAAAATTCTTCACCACAGCAAAGATAGTTTTTTCCAAAGCAGGAACTGCGGCTGCACAATAATTTATACATTGTACCTACAAACAGGAATTCCGCATGATATCCGTCGCGATGGCAACATACAACGGCGAGCGCTACATTCGACAGCAGCTCGACTCCATCCTGAACCAGAACGTTCAGGATTTTGAAATCGTAGTATGCGACGACTGTTCCACCGACGGCACGTGGGACATCCTTCAGGAATACCAGTCCAAATTTCCGTCCATTCGATGTTTCAGGAACGAGAAGAATCTCGGGTTCAAGGCGAACTTCGAGAAGGCCATGCGCCTCTGCGAAGGCGAATTCGTCGCGCTCTCCGACCAGGACGACATCTGGAAAGAAGACCACCTAAAAACTCTCGCGGAAACAATCGGCGACCGCGACATCGCCTGCGGAGATGCGGAACTCATTGACGGCGAAG
Source organism: Fibrobacter sp. UBA3629 (assembly GCF_002374005.1). Lineage (NCBI taxonomy): Bacteria > Pseudomonadati > Fibrobacterota > Fibrobacteria > Fibrobacterales > Fibrobacteraceae > Fibrobacter > Fibrobacter sp. UBA3629. The sequence goes on from NZ_DFLC01000010.1 coordinate 91,564, forward strand.
GCAAGCTTCTCGGGGCAAAGCTCAGCGAAGTAGATTTTCTCTACCATTGCCCGAAGGACTACCGCAAGATTCCGCTCCGCATCTTCTACAACAACGGATGCTTCCAGGGCGCATCGATGCTCATCCGGAAATCGCTGCTGGATGTTGCGCTCCCGCTCCCCGAAGGAATCGACTATCACGACACGTGGCTCACCGTCATCGCCTGCTATAGCAAGGGTTTCGCCTTCACGCCGCAGGTCATTACGCAGCACCGCCGCCACGACATGAACGCATCGCGCCGCACGCACTGGCCGACCTATCTCGGGTTCATCCACTTCAAGCGCAACCCCGTCCGTCCGGACAGGCTCTGCATCGCCGAATCCGTCAAGACAAGGCTACAGGGCAAACTCAACCGTTCGCAGTTGCAGCAGCTGGACCACCTGAGCGTCTACTACAAAAACCGCAAGTCAAAATTCGGGAAGTTCAAGAACCTCGTCTTCCGATTCCTGAACTACGGTTCCATCTACACGACGCATACCAAGTTCTATATCGAGTGGTAACCGGGCCCTGCGCCAACCCGATTCCATTCTTAGCGCACTTCTATTTCAATCATGACCGGATGATGGTCCGACGGGAACCGGTAATTCTCGCCGTCGAAATACGTCTCGCGCAAGATTCCGTAACGCAGGATATCGACCCCGCCGCGACAGAACATGTGGTCGAGCGTTTCCTCGCTGTGCCTATCCGTACGGAACTTCGTGAAGGAGCCCTCGGGAATAGATACTACAGGAGATGTTTCCAGCGCTTCGCGGAAAAGCGAATCCTCCTTCAGAATCTGGATAGGTTTCCTTCCCGGCTTGATGTTCAAATCCCCCATAAAGATTGTCGGTGCGTCGCCCGCAATGCGCGGGACAAGGTTTCTTGCCATGCGGGCACTCTCCATCCTCGCCGTATCGCCCTTGTTGTCCCAGTGCGTATTGAACACGAACAGTTCCTTGCGGGTCTCCTTATCGACCAGGCGGGCCCAGTTGCAATAGCGCGGGTGTTTCGAGTCCCAATCCTTCACGCCGGGAACCATCGAACGCGAATACCAGAACACCCCGTTGTCGAGAAGCTCAAGGCGGTCCTTGCGAAACGCGATAGGGTTGCCTTCCGTACTGCGGTCGAGCACCCATTCATATTCCGGCAGCAGGTTCTCGAGCATGGTCCTCTGCGTGGAATCCACCTCCTGCATGCCCACCACGTCGAAATTCCTGAACCGCACGACCTTCGCGATTTCGGGGGCACGCTTGCTCCAGGCATCACCCCGAAGCGAATCCTTGACATCGACGCAGCGGATGTTCCATGTCGCGACAAGGAACGGTTCCGCACGGGATACCGTCACCAAAAACAGAACAGCTAGCAAGGCAAGCGCTTTCAACGACTTCATACGGCAATATTAGTTTTTTCAGACCTCTTTTTTTTATCTTTTAGACAGAAATGAGATTCGTATTTCTAGGTCTGATGCTTGTCCTTGTCTTCGGCAAGGTCCGCTACCTCCAGGACGCCTTGGGTTTTGGAGGCGAAGTGGTCAATATCCCGCCTAAAATCATTCTCATCGTCATTCTCTTCGGCATTTTCCTGCGCGCCATCCACGGCAAGCGACTTATCAACTTCTCTCTGACAGAAAAACTCATGTTCGTGGCTTTCGGGCTATTTATCGCCTGCGGATCCCTGAGTTCCGTTTTCTCCGACGAGCACATGAAACTCTACCCGCAAATCATGGACGTCGTGAACTACAGTTCGTTCATTCTGGGGTTCTACGGTACCATCTGCTATTTCCAGGACACGCCGAAGGAGCGGCTGAAGGAATGGCTCGAGCCGACGATATTCTTCGTCAAGGGGCTGACCGTCGCAACTCTGCTATTCTGGTTCCTCGAACAGGCTTTCGGGCTCGGGATGACCTCGCACGACGCAGCGCACCGTCTCTTTCCGCCCTACGAATTCATTTACTACCACGGCACCTACCTCATCACCGTCGTCGCCTTCTCGTTTCTGCTTCTCTACAAGGAACGCAATCTCTACACGTTCATCCTCTGCGCGCTCTGCCTGCTTTCGGCCAGAGACCGCGGCTACATGTTCCTGCTGCTGTTCATCGCCTTTGCGATCGTTTACCGGAGCAACACCTTCAACATAAAGCTGTTCATCCCGTTGCTATTCCTCATCGGGATCATTGCCGGCGCGATTTCCTACCAGAAGATTCTCTACTACACCGACGACGACTCCATCCGCGCCACGTTCTACGTGGTGGCAACAATGCTCGCGCTCAAATACAACCCCCTGGGAGCCGGATGGTGCACCATCGGAACCTGGAACGCCTACCGCTATAACTCGCCCGTCTTCAGCGACTACTACTATTATTTTCTCTGGGCCGACGAGCGCGATTCCGTCTATGGCGACTCCGGCTTTTCTTCGATTATAGGCCAGACAGGTTTTGCAGGCACCATCTGCTACCTGCTCTTCATGATACTCCTGTTCTTTGCCATCTCGCAGAAGTTTACCGGCAACACGAAGCTCCGAATGGTCGTCAGCTGCTGGCTCATCTTCAACATCGTGAGTTTCTTCATCAGCGATTCGATGGTATCGAACTTCTCCATCATCAGCTCGTTCTTCATGGGAATTCTCTACCTTAGCCAGAAAGAGGACCCGGACGAACCGAAAGCCCCGGCGCAAGGTGACGACGGCAAAACTGTGCCGGAACTGGAGAACATGGCAGAAGGCGAAAGCGCCTCCGACGAAAACTAGACTACTTTTCCCACACGAGCAACCCGTGCGTACGGCGTTTCTCTTCGGGAGGCAACTTCATGTAGTCGCCATACAAATTGTGCAAATACTTGTCGTAGGCGACGGGCGCGTTATACATCTTGCCCTCGAACTCCACCTTCACGGCAGATTCCAGGTCGGCGCGTTCCATACGCTCGTGCGGGCCGTAGCCCCAGTTGATGCCGCCGAGATAGCGTCCCTTCTCGTAGCGCCGTATCTTGCTGATGCGGTCGATGCATGCCGACGCGAAATCGTTCACGCGCTCGGGAGAGATGTGCAGCACCTTGAGAATCGGGAGCGCAATCTTTCCGAACAACCCAGTGCGCGGGCGGAAACCGAAATACACGCCCTTGCGCAAAAAGAGTGTCACCTTGTAATGCAACCTGTTGAGGAAATTGTTCTCGAACAGGCTGTCAATCGCAAATACATCAATCCAGAGCGCCGTGCGGGAACGGTTGTTCTTCTCGCACGCCTCCGTGTTCGCGTTCACGACCTTCAAGAACGGCTTGTGCGACTTCCCGTTCTTGTAGAAATGGATTTCAAACGGAGCATCCATCGTCAGGTTCTGGATTTTCTCGAAGTCCGGGCGGGGCATGAACACGTCGATGTCGTCGTCCCACGGGATAAAGCCCTTGTGACGAATTGCACCGAGCAGCGTGCCTCCGCAGAGGTAATACTGCAGGCCGTTCTTTTCGCAGGTATCGACAAAAGCATCCAGGATTTCTATCTGCTTCTGCCTAATTTCATCACCCGATAATTCACGCATAGTTACTTCTCGAATGTTGACTTCTGGGGCAGGATCTGCTCGAACGCGGCGACAAGTTTTTTCTGGATGTTCTCGAACACGTCCAGGTTCTCGTTTTCGTCCTCGTTAATGCAAATCGCCTTGTACTTCCTTTCGCAAATCGCCTTCGCGATATCGCCCGCATCGTCGACATCCAGGTCGAAGCGCTGCCGCACCGAATGCATGTTCACAGGTGCAAAACGTCCCTGGGCGATCTGCCAGTACCTGAACAGGTACTGGTTCACGTTGAAGAACGACCTGAACTTGCAGGCACATGTCGCATCGAGAACCTCGGGTTCCTTTTCCCAGAGATCCACGAATGTGCTCTTCAAAAACGACTGCGCCGTATGCGTCCGCTTGAAACCCGAGAAAACGGGCGACGCCATCGTGTAGAGGGTATAGAGATTGTTCTTCAGGCCGTAAGCGGGATGAAAGAACTTGAACGGATGCTTGCGAACAGACTTCTTCTTCGAAAAATTCCTGTTCAGCACACCCATGTTGTGACCGTCGATGGACTTGGAAATATTGTAACGCTTGGGCAGCAGGAACTGCATGGAGGCTTCATCGCAAGGCAGGCCGTTTCTGAAAAAATCCGTCGGCTTCGCCGGAGCGACAAGGAACATGTCGTCGTTGAAATAGACGAACTCTTCCGAAAGATCCTTTATCCTGTGCAGGTTGAGCTCAATCGTGTGCGAATTGAATGTCGGCAGGTATTTCGCCGGAATATACTCCGAATGCCTGACAAAGTTGATCTTGGGGTGATCCAGGTTTAGCCACGCGGGCGTGTGTCCGCACGTCACGAAATGGACCTTGTCCACCCAAGGGGCAAACTGTTCCACGCCCCGGAACCAGTACTTGAGCAGGCCCCAGTCCCTAAAGCGCGCCGCGGCATTGTCGACAGGCGTGCCGGAATACTTGGCCTTTTCCTTCAGCCACTCCTCGTCACCGCCGTCAACCCAAATCAGGACAAAATCCATCAGATGAATCCCTTCTTCTGTAGGTCGGCAAAGGCGGCGAGCAGGCAATCGTAATCCTTCTCCGTCAGGCACCCGATATGGCCGACGCGGAAAACCTTTTCCTTCAGGTCGCCGCCGTTGGGGCAAATCCAGATTCCATACTCGTCCTTCAGTTTCAGGAACAGGTCGTTCGCCGAAACCGTCGTCGGACAGAGCGCCGTCACCGCGTTGGAGGGGGAACAAGAAAATTCCTTGAACGGGAACGCCTTGATTCGGTCCCTGAAGTACCGAGCAAGATGCACCGTACGGGCAATTTCAGTTTCGACACCGCCTGCGGCATCGATTTCCTTAAGTCGCGCGTTTATCTGCAACAGTGTCCCGACAGCGGGCGTCCACGGGGTCTGACCGCGTTCCGCGTTCCTGAGCGCAATCTGCAAGTCGAGATACTGGCAGACGCACTTTGTCTTCGACACGCGTTCAAGCGCCCGCGGCGAAAGCACCATGACGGAGATTCCCGGCGGGCAGGCAAGCGCCTTCTGCGAACCCGTAATCATAATATCGGCGCCCAATGCCCCCATATCGAACGGATCGGTCAAGAAAGAGCTGATGCAGTCCACAATCAGAAACAAACCGTTCCTCTTGCAGAACGCACTTATCATGTCCATGTCGTACAGGATGCCCGTCGACGTCTCGTGCATGTTGACGACGAACGCCGTGAAGCCCTTGTTCTCGAACGGTGCCAGATGATTCGCGGCAAGCGGAGTCCCGGCCTCCAGCGCAATCTCCTCGAACGGCACCTGGTGCAGCTGGAGCAATTCCACGAAGCGGTGGCCGAAGCTTCCGCCATTAACAACGAGCACCTTGTCCGCAGAGGCAAGCGTATTCATGATGGACGCTTCCATCGAGGCCGAACCCGAACCCGTGATGAATACGACCCGGGAGCCTTCCGGAGCCTTCGCGAATTTTTTGACCAAGGCTTCGTTCTCGAACATGACATCGGAAAACTCGGCCGTCCTGAAATAGGGAACCTGATGGGAGCCAATCTCCCTTACGGTTTCGCTCGACTGCACCGGACCTACTGTAAAATTGAGCATCCGTCAAATCTCCGTAAAGTTTTTCCTGTCGGAAAACTGCTCCATGACTTCCGCCATGGCGATACTTTCCCTGCGACGCAGGCGAGCCGAAGAGAAACGCCTGTTCACGATACAGCTGACAAATTCCTGAATTTCGTAGCGGAGCCCGAAGCCATCCCACTTGTAGAAGAACTTCTTGTTATCGTTCTGGTCTTCGTAGCGGAGCTCGAAATAGTCCGTCTTCCACCAGGGAGCCGGCACATAGGCGTAGCCCTTCGTTCCCGAAATCACCAGGTTGCCTTCGGTTTTGACGCCAAGCCCGACCTTGAAGGAGCACACCGCCTTCGGGTACCTAAAAATTCCGTGCGTATAGACGTCAATCCCGTTCTCGATGCGGGAAAACAGGCGCAGTTCCTCGTAATCGATTCCCATCAGCTTGAAAATGGGGAGCAGCGGGTAGCTGCCTTCCTCGTACAGGGAACCGCCCGCCTGCTTGCTGTCAAATTCGCGACCGCTCTTGTCGAGCAACTGCGAAAGCGAGGCCTCGATATCCACCACGTCGCCAATCAGCCCGGATTTGATCATTACCATCAGGTGGTTGAACGCCGGGCAGTGCGCCGTCTTGTTCGCTTCCATCAGCACGAGGCTATGTTCCTCGGCGTACTTGTAGAGTTCCTTCGCCTCGTCCTTCTTCAGGACCATCGGGGTCTCGCAGAGTACGTGTTTCCCCGCTTCCAGCGCCTTCTTGATGCATTCATAGTGCGAAAGGTGCGGAGTCGCGATATATACGGCGGAAACCCTGGAAAGCAATTCGTCGTAAGACTTGCAGCAAGCGCCATCGGCCAAGTGGTTCTTGCAGAATTCCCTCGCGACTTCGATATCGGCATCGTATGCGGCAACGACGCGCACGCCATTCACCACGTCGGCTTCCTGCGGGAAGCGCTGGGCAACACGGCCGCAGCCAACAATGCCGACAGGCACCGTTTCCTGGTCCTGGTCGCGCAGCTGCGTCGAGGAAATGCCTTCCGTGCGGGGCAGGTACACGACATCGCAGAATTCATTGAGGTAATCGAACTTGCCTTCCCAATCGGAACCTATCGCGAAGATATCGACATCGTATTTCTGGATATCGTCAATTTTCTGCCCGACATAGTCCTCGATAATCACCAGGTCGGCAAAGCCCGTAGCACGCACGGCTTCGACGCGTTCGAGCACGTTGTTGCGGACATTCAGCTTTCCGCGTTCGCGGTCGAAATTGTCGTTGGTAACCCCGACAATCAGGTAGTCACCGAGTTCCTTCGCCCTACGCAACAGGTTGATATGCCCCTGGTGCAGCAAATCGAATGTGCCGTATGTGATGACCTTCTTCATTCTTCGTCCCGCCAGTACATGGAAACAATGTGGTCATGCCGTTTGTCTTCGGGCGGCAGCGTTTTCCAGTCCCCGTAAAGCGACGTGAGGTATTCCTCGGGCATGGCCACTCCATAAAACTGAGTATCTTCGAACTTGTAGAGTCTGGGTTCGCCCATGTATTCCCTGGGCATCGTTTCGGCCTTCGCGGTCCCGCCGTATGTATTCGCGATGAGGTCGCCCTTCTTTTCTACCAGGTGGCGCTCGATGAAATTGTAAATCATGTCCCTGCTGACAAAGAAGAACACCGTCTTGATTAAATAGGCAAGAATCTTCTTCGAAAGCGAGCGATTCCTCGCGCTCAGCACCCTGTAGCCGCGCATCTTCAAGATAAAATCCTTGATGCGCCCGCGCGTCTTGCTCGTCGCAGGGTCGAGCTGGAAGATGTCGATATCGACACCGTAATCGCGTTCCTGTCCGTCCGTCCAGCGATACACATGCAGGGTTCGCTCGTCGGAAATTTTCAGGAAGCCGGTGACGGACGCGGTATCCTTGCGGGTGAGCATCCTGTAGGGCGCGGGCAGCCGCTCGGGCAGAATCTTCAGCAGGCGTTCGAAATCCTTCCTGGACACGGCGAAATCCATATCGTCATCCCAGGGGATAAAGCCGCCGTGACGGATGGATCCGAGCATCGTTCCGCCCACCATGTAGTAGGGGATATTCTCTTCTACGCAAATCTGGTGGAAGACCTTGGCTATACCCAGCAAGACTCCCTGAAGTTCCTTCACGGACTTGATCGGCCTGAGTTTTTCGACATCTATGTTGCTGGTTTCTTTTTTCATCGGGCTTCCATCTAGTACCATAGAAATATAAAAACTATTTCAACTGCGCATACACCGATTCGAGTCCCTGCAAAACTATTCCACCCGCAAATCGTTCCGTACAATCCTTCCAGGCGGCCTTACCCATCTGCATGCGCAGAGCGCGGTCATTCACAAGTCGCTCCAGCGCGTTCTGCAACGCCGGCAGGTCACCCGCCTCGAACAATATGCCGTCTTCGCCGTTGCGCACCACGTAGGGAACGCCGCCGGAGAATGTCGAAATCACGGGCAGGCCCTGGCCCATCGCTTCCACAAGGCTCATGCCGAAAGTCTCGGAATACGAAGGCAGGGCGAGCAGGTCGTAACCGCGAATCATCTCCAGGTAATCGCCACGGCTCACCCAGCCCGAAACAGAAATTTTCTTGCCGCAATCCGCAAATTCCGCATTGTCGCGTTCGGCAATCTGCTTTACCTTCTCGACTTCGCCGTCACCGAACAGGCACAGTTCCGCGGGAACATTGAAATTCGCATTCTTAAATGCGGCAAGCAAGTCGTAGACCCCCTTGCGGTGGCCGTAGCGGCCCGCAAAGAGGATGCGGACCGGAGAGCCTTCGGGGCGTTCCAAGTTTGCGGGAGCATCCGCCAGCGTATCGCATGGATTCGGGACGACACTGTAGCGGCAAATTCCCTTGCCGACAAATTCATCCAAAAATTCCTGCATGTCGGGTGTAATGCAGATGACCATCGCGGAATGCCTGAAGTAACTACGGATAAAACCCTTCACTATCGAAGGCGCCGTCGAGCACATCCTCTTGAACTGGCTTCCGTGAATGTGCGCGATGTAGCGTTTGCCGCGCAGGCGGAGGCAGAGGCTAATCAGGTACTTGCGAAAAAAGCTCCCATTGAACGACGTATGTATCTGGACAAGCGGAGCCTTCGGCGGGCACAGCAAAAGTTTTATGCAAAGCAAGGCGAACATCGGGAGCGACTTCACGAACGAACCATTGTAGCTCGCGATGAAGTTCTTGCGCGGAAGCCCGAACAGTTTCGTATAGCTCACCAGCACGGAGCTGATGCCGCCCTGCACGTCGAGCGCAGGACCTATGTGACAAATACGTTCAATCATCCGAGCACCTTAATCCTGGTCACGAATTCCATTTCGCCTTCGCAGTCGGCTTTTGCATATAGGTATTTCGTCGGGACCTTTTCGCCAAAGTGTTCCGAATACCAGCCGTCTTCGCGGACGGCGTATGCGAGTTTTCCATCAAGCACAATCGAAACGCGGCGGCTCCCCGGCACGGAGACCTCGGCGACCGTCCCGCGCAAATCTACAACGGCGGCCGGATGCAGGTGGAACGAGATTTCGAGAGTCGCCGACTTTGCGCAGCGCAGCTTATCCGTGATAACAAATTCATCCGCATCTCGATTGAATTCTACACGGCGCGTATGCGAAACGCCCTCGGCCCTGTAACCGTCGTGGGTCGCCTCGACAAAGCCCTTCGCCTCGTCGTAGCTTAGCACCGTCGCCTTGTAATGGTTGAGCCACATCGTGGGGCCCGCCTGCTCGGCCTGGTTCTTGCCGTTCACGCAAACCGTGTTGTGTGCAAGCGTGCTCACGAAATAGGCGCGCAGTTCCTTGTGCGTGTGGTAGGTGAACGTACCGGGGTCAACGATGACGGGGTTTCCATCCACATGCAGAATAAACGAAAGCGCATCCGCATGGCCATGCGCCGCAATGCTCAGGAACCCGAGCGGGGCGGCATCGAAATGCAGGTAGGTTTCGCGGCCCTCATTTTTCCTGAATATAAAATGCCCGCTCCCTGCAAAGAACCTGTTGCCATCCGCAAGCGGGGTCACCTGCAAGGCGTCAAACTTCTCGCGGCCCGCACTGCCGAACAGGGCCTCGTTTTTCTCGTCCCATACGAGGCCCGCACGCTTGAACGAGGAATCGCCGAAGTATGTCGCAAACGAGACGAGCAGCGACTTGAAGTTGTTGAAATGCCCGCCCGCATCGGGGCGCAGCACGAACCCGTCGTCGCCGTCACCGTACATAGGGTAATTGAAATTCACGTCGAGCATGGCATTCATGTAATTTGCCATGGCGTGCAGGCGTTCCTTGTATGTGGCAGAGAACGGATGCCCCGTCGCATCGCCCACCACAGCGGCAATCAAGAAGAAGTCGTCGATAAACTGGATGTATTCCGCAGCCTCCTCGCGGTTCACGCCCTCCGGCGTATTCTGCTTGAGAATTTCGCGTTCGAGCCCCGCCTTCGCATATTTCAGGCGCGCATTGCGGTGCGGGATATTCCACACGCAGGCCGCGACGAACAGGCCCGCATATTCCGAAATCAGGTGGTTATTCGCCGAGGAACAGAGCGACGGATGCCTGTAGGAATATTCCGCATGTTCACAGATCATCGGCCACCACGCTTCCGTTACGAACTCCTCAACGGCGCTATTTATTTTGCGCAGGTTATCAATATCCAGCACCTGCCAGCAAAAAGCCCAGCAGATAAGCCGCAGGTTCACCTCGATATTGCTGTACCAGTTCACGCCCACCATGTAAGGGTTCGCATTGCGCCACATTCCCAGATGGTGGCAGAACAGCACGAGATGTTTTAGGTCACCGCCCGACTTGTAAAGCCCAGCAAGGTAGAGCAGGAACTGCATGCGATTCACTTCCCACACGTGCTTGGCACTCCCGTAGCGGTCACTGCGGATGTCTATCTTGTGGGCAAATGTCTGCGGGAACCGTTTCCCTGTCGAAAGATCAAGATGCCAGTCGATTTCCTTGAAAATATCGAGTTTCTGGTCAAAAACCGGATAATAGCAGTGCGCGTCAGGATTCTTCACGATTTCGGAATCGGGAATCGACAACTGGGTGCCAGAACCATCCTGCCTTAAATTGTCCAAAATATGGGTCCGGACGCGTTGGCGAACCCGAAAAAAAACTTCGCCCGCAGAAAATGTCCGCAGCCGCTTTAAATACCACGATAGACTCACAGGATAAATATATATTATTACAACGAAGAAGGATGTTCGTATGAACCGTTTCCTAGCAATATACCTGAGCTCCCTGTTGCTCCTCGCATGCAGCAACAGCACGCAAGAATATTTGGAAGAAGGCTGCGCATCCGAAGCCCTGGAAGGAACAACGGACACTCCCGAAATGGACGGTATGATTCTCGTCCATGCAGGCACGGCAACGCTCGGCAGCAACGATTCCAAATACAGGACATCGGAGCGCCCAGCCATGAAGGTCATCCTCGACTACGATTTCTATCTCGGGAAGCACGAAGTCACTTGCGGGGAATACAGCGAAATCGCAACGAAAATGAGTCTCAAGGATTTTGGCAATTGCGACGGCGACAGCCTCCCGCTCGCCGACATCACCTACTACGACGCGGCGCTCTTCGCAAACGCCAAGGGCAAACTCGAGAATCGCGACACCGCCTACACCTACAGCAAGGCGGCCTTCGACAGCGAAGGCCACTGCACCTATCTGGAAAGCTTCGTGTTCCACCCCAAGGCCAAAGCCTACCGCCTGCCGACCGAGGCGGAATGGGTTCTCGCCGCATCGCAGGGATGGAATCCCGAAAGCAAAAGCTGGAACGCGGACAATTCCGGATTCCGCACGCACGACGTCTGCAGCATCGGCAAGGACACGCTCGGTTTCTGCGACCTTGCGGGCAACGTGAAGGAATGGGTCAACGACTGGGCCGGAAGTTTCCGCGACACGACCGTCACGAACTACCTGGGCGCTCCCGACGGCGGCGACCTCGGCGAACGCGTGCTGAAGGGTGGCTACTTCTCGGACCGCGCATCCGAACTGAATATCGTCGCACGCGGGGACGAATACACCGTAGAGGCGTCATCGCACGCCGACCGCATCGGCTTCAGGCTTGCTTTCGGCGCCATCCCGAATCCCGTATGGCTCGACGCGAGCGGCAACGTGAAAGGAAGCATCGTCACGCCGCTTTCCAACGTGGCCACGCTGAAATCCTACACCGGAACCTACAACATGCGGCTCGCCTTCCGCAACGATGTCAGCGGGAACCTCGCCTACATCGACTACGGCGAAGGCAATCTATCCGTGACCGAAATCGACGACACCCTGGAAGTCTACCACCCCGACATTTCCCCCGACGGCAAGCTCGTGGCGTTCTGCACCAAGCCCGAGGGCGTCTCGGGAAAATCATCGCTCTACGTGCGCGACCTCAACGCCGAAGGCACGAACCTCAAAAAGCTCGACGTTGAAAGCGCAGCCATCCCGCGATGGCGCGTGCTCAGGAACAGCGACACCGTGATTGTCTACGTAACCGACGCAGGCAACAACAAGGACGAAGCCGCCTTCAAGAACTCATCCACCTGGCAGGTAAAATTTGCAGGAGGCAAGTTCGGCACTCCGGAAAAGCTCTTCGACGGAGCGTTCCACGGCGGCATCAGCGAAGACAACATGCTCGCCGTAACGGGAGCGCGTCTGCTCCGCGCACGCATCGCCGATTCCGCCTCCACGCTTACGGGCAAGGCGGCAAACACCATCTGGTACGACACGGCCCAGGCCTGCAACGCATCGCTCGCCCAGGACGGCAGCAAACGCACGCTCTTCCTCGACTTCGGCGGAAAGCCCGGCAGGACATTCGCCGGCGAAAACTATGCCACGCACGAGCGCATTCTCATCGCCGACAGCAACGGCAAACTGCAGCAGACCATCAAGGCGCCCGCGGGTTTCACCTTCGATCACAGCGAATGGGCCAGCGACGGCGAAACCTCGAATATCGTCGCCACCATCACGAATACGGACGGCGCGCATACGAAAATCGTACTCGCAAGCCCATCCGACAGCAGCACCATCGAACTTGCCGAAGGCGATGAACTCTGGCACCCGTGTCTTTGGGTCGAGCGCAAAGTAAAAGGTCCAGCAGGCAGCGAAGATTCCTCGCAAACAACCGAAACTCCCGAAGCGGGAATCGACTTCGAACTCGATCCGGACAGCGCAGGAATATACTACACCGTCGGAGGAAGCGAAGACGCCGAAAAGTTTAGGTACAAAATGCAACTCCTGTGGCAATACAGAGATTCAGCCACCGTCGTCATCCTCGGTTCTTCCCGGACATTTCACTCGGTGATCCCCGAACTAATCCGAAAACCGCATTTCGCCTTGAACATGGCAAACGACCACAACACGCTCATAGGCTCGTTCTTCCTCTTCAAGAACTACGTATTGCCGCATTTCTCGAATCTCAAGTGTATCGTCGTCGAAGCCGGCATGGACAGGCTCAAATACCTCGACAGTTTCTGGGATTCGGAAGCATGGACCTATCCCGGATGGGTCTATGACCAGAGTCACGATTATTGGAAAGACGGCATCCCCCAAAAAATGCTAAAGGCAACAGAACAGTCCCTAGGAAAATCCAAGACAATGAAAGAGACGATTCTCCAGACAAGAGGCTACAAATCACAAAAAAACCGCGGATGGGGCGATTCCATCCCGTCCGTCAATGGCGACAGCAGTTGGCACGTCAACGACCCGACACCTTTCAACGAGAACCTCGAACTGCTCAAAGAAATTGCACGCCTTACAGCCGACAAAGGAATCCGTGTCATCATCCTGGAGCCACCGCAGAGTCCGTCATTTCGAAATACCGGGGCATACGGCAAGAACGGAATACTTAGAAGCGAAGCCCCCGCATTGCTAGAATCAATCCAAAACATTTCGCAGGACTATCCCCACGTCGTATTCATGGACGAAAACAAGATGGGCGAACACGACTATACGGACGACATGGCCTATGACAGGGACCATCTAGGATCCCTAGGCGCCGAAAAAATTTCCCGCCGTCTAGATTCTCTCATCCAGACGCTGGACATCGACTTTTCAAGCAAAGAGTAAAACTACAGCCCGAGCAGCTTCTTGTAGGCCCCGATCAGCTTCGGCTTCTCGTAATCCCAGCTGAGTTCGTTCACCACGCGCTCGCGGCCAAACTTGCCCATCTCGGAAGCCTTCTCCGGATTTTCGAGCAGCCACAGGATCTTTTCGGCAAAGTCGTCCGTGTCAGTATTCTTCGCATAGAGCGAGGCTTCCTGGGCACTGAACTTCCCTTCCTTGAGCGTGAACTGCACGATGGGCTTCCCGAACGCCATGTATTCCATGATCTTGTTCATGGTGGACTTGTCGTTCATTTCGGATGGCAAGTCGGGATTCACGCAAACATCGGCGGTATTGAGCACATCGGCCAGATATTCGTCCGACACACGCCCCGGGAACTCCACATAGTCCGTAAGCCCCATCTTCTCGTTCATCTCGCGCAACTCGTCAAGCGCGGGGCCTCCGCCCATGATGCAGAAGCGGATATCCTTGCGGCCCTTCCTGTTCACGATGTAGTCGACGGATTGCAGCAACAGGTCGATACCTTCCTGCTTGCCCATCACGCCAATATAGCCCACCAAGTGCTTGAAGCCCTTCTTGACTTCGGGTTTCGCCGGGCCCACCTTCAGCTTCGAGATGTTCGGGCCGCTACGCACGATGGTCACATCCTCTTCGCGCTTGTGCCCGCGGCGCATGGCGATTTCCTTGTAGGATTCGTTCGTCACGATGGCATGCCTTGCAAAGTGGTACGTGAGGCGTTCCACCAAAAGCATCGCCTTGTAGCCCAGCCCCTTCCTGCCGAATTTCGCAATCCAGAGTTCCGGGTTGATGTCGTGGTGGTCGAAAAGGAACCGGCAGCGCGTAAAGAAGAAGAACGGGGCCGCCGCAATGAAAATCAGGTCGGGCGGGTTGCAGGCATGGATCACGTCCTGCACGCCCTGCTTGCGGAACACCTTGAACAGGAGGCGGGTTTCGTGATAGAGCGCCCCGAGGTATTCCTTGATATACTCGATGGAACGGTTCGCCTCCGGCAACGGATGACGATAAATCCTGATGCCTTCGAGTTCCTCGTATTCGAGCGGGTAGGTCTTCGTCTGAGGGCAGATGACCGTCACTTCGGCACCCGCCTCTTTCAGGGCGAGCGACTCCTGCCACACGCGGCGGTCAAACGGAACGGGTAGGTTTTCGACAACGATACAGACTTTTTTATTCGCAAGTTCCATGACACTATTACCAGCAGAATCCTTCGTAGTTCGGGAGCGTTTCCACGGACGAATCCTTCAAGCGGACCAAATCCAGGAAATGGATTTCCGGATACTTGCGGATCAAATCTGGTATTTCGGGATTCTTGACTGTCACGATCACGAGAGAGACCTTGCTCACCACCGATTCTACGTCCTTGTCCAGAAGCGGAAGCAAATGCGGAATGCGATGGTTCAGTTCCTTCAAATTCGTTTCCTTCTCGCGCGCGATATTCAAGTAGCGGTCATAGATGCGGAGCGCACAGCCCTTGCCGAGCACCGCTTCTGCCAGGCGTATGGCGGCCGAATTGCGGAGGTCATCGGTCCCTGCCTTGAAGGTGAGACCCACGATACCCACGGAGCGCACGCCAATCTGCTGCACGCGTTCCAGCACGCGCTGGATGTGGAGGTTGTTGCTGTTCTCGATAGAACCGAGGATAGGCACTTCCACCTGGTTCGATTCGGCAAGGAAGTTCAGTCCGCGCAAATCCTTCGGAAGGCACGAGCCGCCATAGGCGAAGCCCGGCTTGAAGTAGTACGGAGAGATATTGAGCTGCGTATCCTTGCAGAACAGGTCCATCACCTGGTGGCTGTCGATATCGAGCTTCTTGCAGATAGCGCCAATCTCGTTACCGAAAGCGACCTTGAGCGCATGGTAGGAATTGTTGACAAACTTGATGATCTCGGCGACCTTCGGGTCGACTTCCACGATCTCGCTGCCGAGGCCGGAATAGAGTTCCTTGAGCTTGTTGAGGGCGCGACGGTGAAGACTGCCGATAACCGTGAGGGGCGGGTTCAAGAAGTCCGCGACGGCCATGCCTTCGCGCAGGAACTCCGGGTTGGAGACGACCGTAAAGTTGATGCCGTCACGCTTGCCCGAAACCTTCTCGATAATCTCGCTCACCATGGCGTTCGTTCCGGGAGGGACCGTACTGCGGATAACCACGATATGGAACGTCGACTTGGAGCGGATCGCGTTCGCAATGGAACGAACCGCCGAAACAAGGAACGACGTATCCAGGCGGCCATCCGAAGCATTCGGAGTGCCGACACAAAGGAACGAGATTTCGGACTTGAGCACGGCTTCCTCGGCAGAAGACGTCGCCGAGATGAGTCCGGCCTTGAAGCCTTCCATCATCACTTCGTCGATATCGCGTTCGACAATCGTCGGAAGTCCCATGGCGATTCGCGAGACCTTGTTGAAGTCCACGTCACAGCCAATGACGCGATGGCCGAGCTTGGCCAAACAGGCAATACCTACGCATCCAACGTATCCCAACCCAAAAACACTAATAGAAGCCATACCAGTCGTCCCGGTTAAAAACTATTCCGCCTTGCCCTTGCCGATGCTGGACACTTCAAAGCCGATCTTGCGGAGGGCGTCGGCATCCAGGATATTGCGGCCGTCAAACACGAAAGCGGGCTTCGCCATGCCCTTGTAGATGCGGTTCCAGTCAAGTTCGGCAAAGCACTTCCATTCGGTGCACACAACCACGGCGTGTGCGCCCTCGGCAGCCTTGTAGGGGTCTTCCTCGAACTCAACCTGTTCAATCACGTCCTTCAGGTCGCGCTTCGCATCGGGAATAGCCTTCGGGTCGGTCACGACCGGCTGTGCATGTTCGGC
>NZ_DFLC01000012.1:0-20102 GCF_002374005.1 Fibrobacter sp. UBA3629
CAATTCGACCTTCTGATCGACCGCATCGACAACGTCATCAACATCTGTGAAATGAAGTTTTCGACCAGCCCCTACGAAGTCACGCAGCATTACTTGACGGAACTCCTTGAAAAAGTCAAGCTGTTCAAGGAATCCTCTAAGACCCGCAAGTCACCGATGCTTACCTTCGTGACATCGCTCGGTCTAAAACCCAATTCCTGCGCCAGGCAGATTCCAAAATCAATCACTTTGGATGTCTTGTATAATTCGCCAAATCTACCATAAAATGCCTACATTTGGCAAGTTATGACTCCTATATGTCCTAAGTTGAGTCAAATAGGAAATTTTTGACGGAAAACCTTGAAAAAAGTTGTTTTTATGCGTTATTCTGGACTTTTGTCTTGTTTCCTAAATTTTACAATGGGGGGGGGTATGGACTTTGGCAGGGGCATTACCTATATTTAACAAGATAAACTATAGACGGGGATGTTTTATGAAAAATTTCATTGCTCCAAGGTCCCTGAGCTTGCCGAAGGGCCGGCTCATAACCATCTTCTTGTTGGCGGCATTCTTCGCCCTTTCCGCTTGCGATGACTCTTCGTCGGCTAGTTCCGACGAAACAGGTGTTTCCAGTTCGTCTGTAGAGTCGCCTGATTCGAGTGTCACCCTGAGCGGAGCGTCAGCGGAGTCGAATGGGTCTAGTAACGAAACCAAAGACAAGTCATCGAGTAGTGAGAATAAGTCTAGCAGTTCCACAAATGAAACAAAAGTCTCTTCTGATTCCAAGAGTTCAAGTTCTGTGAAGTCGGGTGATTCTTCTAGCAGTAGTAAGGATAAGTCGAGTTCGTCTTCGAGTGAAAAGCAAAGTAGTAGTTCCGTAAAGTCGTCCAGTTCTTCCGTGAAGCCGTCTTCATCATCGGTTGCTTCTAGTAGCAGTGAGTATAAACCCTACAATCATCAAAAGGTTTTTTCTTCGGATAGTCTTCTTTCCGGTGCCTATAAACAATTTACAGATAAACGCAACGGGCGCATATATTATTATCTTACAATAAATGGAAAAAATCAGGCAGGTGAGTCTGCTTCTGTGACGGTTATGGCTGAAAATCTGAATGTCGGTATTGATGTTTCGGGTGCTGAAGATCAAAGCGATGATTCAAAAATAGAACGTTATTGTTATAATGACGATACAACGAATTGCGATAAATTTGGTGGACTTTACCAATGGGCGGAAGTGATGCAGTTGCCGAGTGAGTGCAATACCAAGAGTTGTGCCGACCAAATTAAGCCAAATCACCAAGGAATTTGCCCAGATGGTTGGCGTTTGCTGACATACGACGATTTCTACATCGTAGTTCATGCAGACGGAAACGTTAATCCACTTGTGGAGGGGGTGCGCGCCCAAGCGTTCGGTGGACATAACTATTGCGGATATAGCCTGATTGGCTCGGGATATCGAACAAATGAAGGACAATTTGAAGAATTAAATGAAACTGCTTATTGGTTTTATCCTTCAGAGCACACAACTCGTTTTACAAGAGGTGGATCTGGCTGTAATAGTAAATCGGATACAGGTTTTTATTTGGGATATGGTGATAAAGTGACAGGCTCTTCTGTCCGTTGCGTAAAGGTTGACTAACGAATTCATAATAAGGATGACATAAGGCCAAGAAAAATACGATCGCGGAATGAACAATTTCAAAATTGAACAGCTTGGCAACCGTCTGATGATGGATTTTGCGGTATAAATTCCACATTCCATATTTCACATTGCTTGGTTTGTGGGTGGTGAAAATTTTTACAGGAGATAATGGTATGAAGTGTGTCAAGGGTCTTGGTTTCTTGTGGGTGGCGGTGCTCGCGGCATTCTTCGCCCTTTCCGCCTGCGACGATTCGTCGTCGGCTAGTTCCGATGAAACAAGTGTTTCCAGTTCGTCTGTAGAGTCGCCTGATTCGAGTGTCACCCTGAGCGGAGCGTCAGCGGAGTCGAATGGGTCTAGTAACGAAAATATGGAAAAAGACAAGTCTTCCAGTAGTGTCAAGGGTTCCGAGCCCGCCGAAGTGTCAGGTAGTTCCGCGAAAGAAACAAAGGACTCGTCCGATTCCAAGAGTTCCAGTTCTGTAAAGACTAGTGATTCTTCTAGTAGTAACAAGGATAAGTCCAGTTCGTCGGTTACTTCTTCTTCCAGTAAAATCACTGATTATACTGGTGTGGAATGTGAAACCATAGGGTCCACCTATCGCGATGGGCGAACAGGAATTCGCTATGTATGTGGTGAAGATTATAAGTACAAGGTCTGGGTGCCCGAAGAAAGTTCCAGCTCCGGACCCTATGAACCGTTTGATCAAACTCTGCCTTTGAATGGGTGGTTATCCGATAAATATAAGACCTTTACTGACACGCGTAACGGCCGTGTTTACAACTACTTGACGATTGTCGGCCGTGATACGAACTATGTCAAGGATTCCATAGATGTTATGGCGCAGAATTTGAATATTGCCGATGTCACCTTGAAGGGCGGTGAAAACATGACCGATGACACGAAAATTGAGCGCTATTGCTATAATGATGACACTACGAACTGCGATCGCTATGGCGGACTCTACCAGTGGGCGGAGATGATGGGCTTTAATGATAGCTGTAATACCAAGAGTTGTGCCGACCTTATACAGCCAAACCATCAGGGCATTTGCCCCAAAGGCTGGCGAATAATGAATGTTAATGATTTCCAAATTGCTCTGACAAGCACCGATAAACGTGCAACCGGCCTCCGTTCCGGCTATGTTTTTTCTGGAACTAATGAAAGCGGACTATCTCTTACTGGGGCGGGTGTCTATGATCATCAGAAAGGCTTTGATGACATAGACGAGGCGTTTTATATGTATTATCCCGTAGAATATCTGTATCATGGTTCTCTCAGGGCTCTTAGCCAATGCATTAGCCGTGATAGCGATATGTCGGGAATTTCGGGAAATCCAAGATTGGACGCACTTTCTGTTCGTTGTGTAAAATTAAAATAAATTTCAACAAAGACATCCAAGATGAATAACAAGTCTAAGAAATCTTCCCAAAAAAACTTGCAGAGAAATTTCAATATTGAACCCCTTGAACCGCGCCTACTCATGGCTGCCGTCGAATAATCATCCCACACCCCACACTTCACATTTCACACTGAAATCGCGTTAGGGGGCGTCGCACCATTGTGGCGAGACTTGCCGTGGACCCTATCCCCTATCGCTTCGCTCCAGGGTCCAGGGTGACAGAGCGGCAAGGCTCGATGAGCCGACCCTGGATCAGGTCCGGGGTGACGAGAGGCGAGCAGCACCCGACCCGGCCTTGGCCGGGGAACGCCCCCAATGTAAAATTGAATGTCCAAAGAGCCTTTGCAAATGCAAAGGCGCAAACAGTCGAAGAACTTGAAGAACGAATAAATTTTCAGTCTGTTGTGTAAATTTAGAGCAAAATCACCAGGGGTATTGACTTTTGCGTTGTTTTTTAGTATATTATAAGTAGATGGTTTCACGGGTTCCGTAAAAACCCGTCTAATGAAGGTTCTCAAACTCCCCGTAAAAGAGTGCCTAATGCTGGTTTCACGGATTCCGTAAAAATCCGCTTAATTTTATTAGATGTGAGCAATCACATCTTTTTTTGTAAGGAGACGGAATGCAGTGGTATTTGTTGGACAAGGCTTACCTTGACTATCTACGCGAGTTCGATTCGTTTGTCCCATCCCTGGACGGGTATGGCGGCAAGTTCAAGCCGTTTTTCGGCAAGTTGTTCTCCGTGGGTCAAATTGATTATTACGCCCCGATTTCTTCTGGAAAACAGAAGCATACGGAGTTTCGAGAAACGAACTTGTTCTACAAGGTTTATCTGCACAATGAGACCGATGCGGAAAAAATGGTCAAGAAACCTGTGGCGGTCATTGATTTGAAACATATTGTTCCTGTGCCTTCTGCTCAGGCTGCTCCACTTGCCCACGAGTCTATTTTGAACAATGATGCCTATGGAAGTCCGTCTGAAAAGAGCAAATACCTTGTTTTGTTGAGGCAGGAACTCGCGTGGGTCAACCAGAATGAAGAAAGAATTGTTGAAAATGCAAAAATTCTACACAAGAAGTGCATGACCATCGAATCGTTTCATATCCGCAAGCGGTGCCTGAACCTGAGGCTTTTGGAGCAGAAGGCCAGGGACTTCTCGCCGTAAAGGGTGGTCACCGCTCCGTCCGTTGCGTCGTGAATAATGACAAATGTGTAATGTGGGATACGGAATGATAATTCCGTATCCCACACTTCACATTGCTTCTGCGTTAGGCCTCCAGCCACTTGCAGTTTTACTGCTTAGTGGCTATGGTCCCCTTTAGGGGAGGGTGTCGCACCGCTACGCGGTGGCGAGACTTGCCGTGGACCCTATCGCTCCGCTCCAGGGTGACAGAGCGGCAAGGCTCGATGAGCCGACCCCGGATCAGGTCCGGGGTGACGAGAGGCGAGCAGCACCCGCCCCGGCCCCAGGCCGGGAAACGCCCATAAGACATTGGTTATGGTGGTAATTTTTTCTCTGTAGATTCGCAAACATTACTGAAATCAGTCCTAAGCCACACTAGTCTTGTTGCACAAACGGACAGAAAAATGTATATTGGAAATGTAATAATAAGGGAAAACTATGGTGTTCGCCGAAAACATATTACGGATATTCCGTGAAAACAAACTTCTTGCGAAGTATCGCCTGAAGGATGTCTTTGTTTTCGGTTCGTCTGTTCGAACAGCAACTCCCAACGACATCGACCTGCTAGTCCGTGATTTCCAGGACTACAATGACCTGTTGTCCTTGCGAAAGGAACTTTCCGAAAAAACTGGCAAGTCCGTGGATGTCGTCATAGAGAAGTTCGCAAACCCCATTATCCTGTATCGAGCAAGCAAGGAGTCCATCCGTGTCGAATGACCCCAGGAACGATCTTTTCCACTTATTGGGAATGCTCGAATCCCTGTTGAAAATTCAAAAATATACACGGGATATTCATTCCACGGAAGAACTTCTTGAGAAAGAAGATCAGATGGTATTCAATGCGTGTCTGACCTTGCTAGCAAACATAGGCGAATCCATCAACAAACTAAAGAACGACCTTGATCCGCTAAAGGAAACCTTTATCAAAATCATTAGAGAAGGTCTAGCAAACAAGTCCTTTGACGAAGGTGAATTTGAAGCAGCGAAAAAAGCGGGCTTTTACAAGTTCATTGATTTCAGTGTAATTTAAGAGCTGTCGTACCGACCTGGCCCTTGACTGGGGAACGCCCAGCTTTTTACTCCCTGTTCGCGAATGCCTTGATGCCTCCGACCGTTTGTTCACTATGCGCCACACGCATAGTGGGCATAAAAATTACGCATTACGCGGCCGTCCTGAAATTATTTATATTAAAGGCAACCGGTTCAAAAGAATTTTTAACGAAAAAGGCGGATTCCATGAAAAAAATCACCTTGATTCTTTTATCACTTCTTCTAGGAGTCTCTATGGCAGCAGAAAAGAAAATCCTCGTCGTTTACTATTCCCGTGCCGATGAAAACTACACCGTCGGGAACATTTCCAAGGGCAATACCGAAATCATTGCTGAGATGATCGCGAAAAAGACGGGCGGCACGCTTTTGCACGTGGAACCCGCGAAGGAATACCCCAAGGGCTACGACGACTGCATCAACGTGGCCAAGAAGGAACTTGCGCAGGACGCGCGCCCGGCCATCAAGCCGGTGAACGTGAACCCCGAAGAATTCGACGAAATTTACGTCGGCTACCCGGTGTGGTGGGGCGAAATGCCCATGCCCATGTTCACTTTCTTCGAGAAGTATAACCTGAAAGGCAAGACGATTCACCCGTTTGTGACCCACGAAGGCAGCGGCCTTTCGGGTGTGCAGCGCCTCAAGAAGGTGACAGGGGCGAACGTGACCGCAGGCCTCGCCATCTACGGACACGTGGCCCAGAACGAACGCGAAAAAGCCCAGAAAGAAGTCGACAAGTGGGTGAAGTAGTTGAAGTAGGTGGCTTGCGCCTTATGGGCGGAACTGGCTTATTGTCTCCATTCTTCGGTGATGGCGCAGAAAAAGTTCTCGCTCCAGAGATTCAGTTTGTCGCTGTCGGCAATGAACGGTCGGACATCCCTTTTTGCCTCCTCGAAATCGACGGAGTGGAAACGTTCCATTAGTAGATCCTTGAGTCCATCAAAAGTCAAGGTGTCCGCACTTTTCCAGTGCCCGGTCTGTTCCATTCTTTTTTGCAGGTGCGGCAAGTTTACGCCCGTGTTCTGCGAGATATACCATACAAAGTCGTAGAAATCGCGACCCTTGACCCTGCTTTTCCATCCGCGACAAAGTAACGCGTGGAGTTTGCCCGCAAAAAGTGAGGGCTTGTCGTAGAGGCGGACCATGAAAGGCGATGGCAGCAGCCGATACTTGCTTTCGTAGGTGGCTGACTCTGGCGGATTCGTGTCCACCTCGAATTTGATTTTCAGGATTTCGTTCCCGGGAACGGGCAAGGGGGAGTGCTTTGCGGGAACAATTTTAAGCAAGTGCTTGAGCGTATTGCCCTTGAGAAAGGCCGACTGCACCGGAGATCCGTGCGGCTTGCTTTTCGCTTCGACTGACATCTCCAGGCCGACAGAGTAGAGTTCTTCTTCAAGCACGCCAAAATAACGTGAAAGCTCGAAACCTTCGTCTGGCTTGATCAACGAAAAGTCCAGGTCCTCCGAAAAACGGTCCAGCCCATAGAATATGCGGAGCGCCGTGCCGCCATAGAAGGCTGCCTTGTCGAAGAACCCTCCACGTGAAAGTCCGCACAGGGCGACTTCCTGCGAAATTTCCTTGAGGGCGTTCCTGTAGTCCGAAACGTTTTTGCAATTATATTTCGCAAGCATTGAATCAAGTACGTGAGCCATGCCTACCTCATCTTGGATAGAATTTGTAGATTCTTCTTTCTGTACAAGGGGACAACCTTTTCGATGAAGTCGAAATCCAGGTTCCGAAAATCACTGACTTCGATGCGCAAGTTTTCGAACAGGAACGTTTCCATGGCGCGCTTGCCTGCAATCGGGTGCTCCTTGTAGAGCTTGTCGCAAAGGGCCTTTTCGCAGGTGGCCATTGCGTAGGGCCTGTCTTCTGCGTTTTCGATGTTGACTCCGTGCGGAAAGACGTCGGGCGGGACATCGGAATACGAAAACTCGCCGAAGGGCGTCTTGTACAGTTTGGTCTTGTTCTTCTTGAACGATGCGGAAGTAAAGAGATGCACGGCCTCGGGAATGAGCCCGTGCCTTGAAAGGGCATAATCGAAGGAAAGATACGACGGGCCGTAAATCGCCCCTGCAAGGGCTTCGCCCGGGGTGTTCTTGTCGGTCTCGTACAGCCCGCGGATAACTTGCGTTATTTCGCCGCGCAGGGTCATTTGGCGCAACTTCATTTGGGGCTGCCTGTATTTTTGACCAAGGTCTGAAAGAATTTCTGATACGGCTCTTATCACGATTTCCTCCAATAACTATAAAAATAATATATTAACTGGAGAAAATCAAGTGTTTTTTGAAAAATACGTTTTTTACGCTTCTCTTATGACATACAGACGTATTTGGGGTGGATGATGTTTGAAACGATTTTTCACTATGCGTTTTGCGCATACTGAGCATGAAAAAATGGTATTTTGCAGGGTTTGCGCAATTATTTATATTAAAAGCGTAAATTTATAAGGAACAAACCATGAAACTAGGGACGATTATGACGATGCTTGGTATGGGTGCGGTGCTTGCCGCATGTGACTGCTGCCCGCAGGGCGAGGCGAAGGCACTTTCGCAGGACAAGGAACTGCGTGCCGTGATGGACAATTTCACGCAGAACGAGGTTCCGGCGGCGACCCCGCTTGTGGAAAAGCGCGAGGTGGAGTTGATTCGCCTGGTGTCGCTTGTGACGCAGCAGTCGGGCGCGCTTTTGCAAGAAGAAGTGGCGACGGCGCTTGCGCAGGGGCTTACTCCCGAAGAAATTCTCGAGGCGATTTACCAGTGTGCCCCTTACACCGGGTTCCCGCGGACGGTGGATGCTGTGGAAATTGCCCGCAGCGTGTTCAAGGCGAAGAACGTGAAGGTGGATGAAAAACGTGCGACGGTGACGGCACAGTCCCGCCTGGAGGCGGGGGCCGATGCGCAGGGAACGTTGTTCGGCCAGACTTTCCGCGACATGGCGAAGAACGGCAAGAGCGGTATGCCGACTATCAACTACTTCCTTGCGAGCAACTGCTTTGGCGATTACTACACCCGCAAGGGGCTCGACCTGAATACCCGCGAACTCTTGACGATGGCGATTCTCGTGAACTTGGGAACGGAGCCGCAGCTCAAGGCGCACATCGGTGCAAACCTCAAGATTCGTACACCCGAATACGTGGAACAGGCGATTTACAACTGCCTGCCGTATTGCGGTTACCCGCGCACGCTGAATGCGTTGCGACTGCTTAAGGAAGCGGTGGCTGAGACGGCAAGCCAACAAGGCCCTTCGGCAAGCTCAGGGACCTTGAACGCGGCTGGTGCTGGGGTTGCTGCCGCAAAATCCATGCCGGGCAAGGACTGGAGTGTGTTCCCGGTGGGCAAGCCGAATGACGCCTATGCCAAGTATTTCGTGGGCAAGAGCTATCTCGACATGATCAGCAAGGAACAGGTGGGTGTGGGGAACGTGACTTTTGAGCCGGCGTGCCGCAACAACTGGCATATTCACCATGCCAAGAAGGGCGGTGGCCAGATTCTCATTGCGACGGCGGGTCGCGGCTACTATCAGGAATGGGGCAAGCCGGCGGTGGAACTGAAGCCCGGCGACGTGGTGAACATTCCGGCTGGCGTCAAGCATTGGCACGGTGCTGCTCCGGATTCCTGGTTCCAGCATTTGGCGATAGAAGTTCCCGGCGAAGGCGGTCGCAACGAATGGCTTGAGCCCGTGAGCGACGAAGACTACGGGAAGTTGAAATAAAATCGGGCCTAATGACGCGAATGGTTTTGCTCATGAATACGTTTAGGTTGTTGGCTTGTGCAATTTTGTTGTTCTCGGCGGTGTCGCTTGCGGCGGCACCTGCGCCCGACGGCTTCGTGCTTATCAAGGGCGGGACTTTCAACATGGGAAGCCCCGCAAACGAGGACTGGCGCGTCAACGACGAGACGCTGCACAAGGTGAAAGTTTCCGATTTTTACCTAGGCAAATACGAGGTGACGCAAAAGCTTTACCGCGAAGTGACGGGCGAGAACCCCTCCAGTTTCAAGGGTGACGACTTGCCTGTCGAAAACATCACGTGGCTCGATGCGGCTCGTTTTTGCAACAAGTTAAGCGAACGCGACGGGCGAACTCCCGTTTACGCTATCGAAGGCGATGCGGTCAGCTGGAATCGCGAGGCGAACGGCTACAGGCTCCCTACCGAAGCGGAATGGGAATACGCGGCCCGAGGCGGCACGACCACGCCATTCTACACAAAGAAGGCTCCCGGTGCCGACGATGTGAATTTTTACGGGCATTACCCGTATCAAATCGAGCAGAACTATTTCAACGACGAGGTCCTGGAAACACGTCCCGGCGTTTACCGCGGGAACACGCTCCCCGTGGGCAAATTCAAGCCCAATCCCTTCGGGCTTTATGACATTTACGGGAACGTTGGCGAATGGTGCTTTGACTTTTACGGCGATTACGGTGTTTCTGCAGGCTCGACAAGCGTGGCGGTTGATCCGGCGGGCAAACCTTCGGGCACGAGGCGCGTGCATCGCGGTGGCGGCTGGAACGATTTCGGCAAGAACCTCCGCAGCGCCTATCGTGGGGCCATGCAGCAATCCAGCAAGAGTTACAATGTGGGGCTCAGACTCGCCATGAATGCGGGTGCAGGCGTCAAGGGAACATTTGTGACTCAAGAAGCGGCGGGCTTTAAGGACGAAAAGGCGCAGGCGGCGTCGAACCCGAAAGGCAGTTCCCGTGCGCTGATCGTTTTCTATTCCTGGAGCGGGAATACCCGTGGCGTGGCCCGCGAAATCAAGAAGCAGACCGGTTCCGACATGGTGGAACTTGAACTCGTGAAGCCCTATTCCGACGACTACAACACCGTCTTGAAGCAGGCGCAGAACGACCAGCACAAACAGGCGCGCCCTGCCCTCAAGAAAAAGCCTGACGCAAAGAAGTGGGCCGATTACGAAACGATTATCATCGGTTACCCAAACTGGTGGGCGAGCATACCGATGCCTATTGCAACTTTGCTCGAAAGTTATGACTTTGCGGGCAAGCGGATTTTGCCGTTCTGCTCCCACGGTGGCGGGCGTTTTGGCCAGAGCATCACCGCGATTGCGAAACTTGCGCCCAACGCAAAAATCGGCGAGGGCCTTTCGGTGCATTACTCCGGCGGTTTGAGCCTCTCGAAAGATGTGGCCAAGTGGCTCGAGAAAAACGGCGTGAAGACGAAATAATAGAACATGCCTGCCAATGCCATTTTGTATATATTTTAGAAGGATTTCTGCATCCGTGTAACAAAAAAAAGGAAATTTTCAAATGAAAAAACAAATCAAGACGACAGAAGCCATTTTCCCGATGCCCGTATTGCTCATCTCAACATTTAACGAAAACGGTTCTGTCAATGTGATGAATGCTGCGTGGGGAACGATGCTGGATCGCGATATGGTCGCCCTCAATCTTACCGAGACGCACAAGACGGTGGAGAACATCAAGGCACGAAAGGGCTTTGTCGTTCATCTTGCGGATGCCAAGCATGTAGTCGAAGCGGACTGGTTTGGTGTGGTCAGCGGAAATAAAAATCCTGATAAATTTGCGAAGTCCGGCATGACGTTTGTGAAATCCGAACTGGTGGACGCACCGATCATCAACGAGTTGCCTGTCGCTATTGAATGTGAATTCGTCGAGTATCAGAACGATTCCACAGGAATCGGGGTTATTGGCAAGGTGGTCAGGACATCTGTTGAAGAGGTAAATCTCAAGGACGGAAAGGTCGATATCGATTCGTTGGAAGCCATTGCATTTGATCCTTATACTCACGGGTACTACAAGGTTGGAGGCAGAGTCGGCGAAGCGTTCAAGGACGGCCTTAAATTAAAGTGAGTCTTGAAAAACGGCATGAAGACGAAATAATGTATATTCCTTGATATGCCGATTTCCGCTAAAATCCGTATGCCGCTTGATATCGCGATGACGGTCGCGACGCTCGTGCTGATGGGCGGCAATTATTTCTTTGAATCGACTGCCATTCACGAGATTCTGGGCGTGGTGTTGCTTGTTCTGTGGGCGGTGCACATCACGCTGAACCGGCGATTCTTCCTTTCGCTGTTCAAGGGCCGCTACAACGCATTCCGCATTTTGCAGGCGGTCGTGAATTGCGGAATTCTTCTGTGCGCGATTTTCCTGATGGTGAGTGGAATTATGCTTTCGAACCACGTGTTCGCCTGGCTCGGGATTGAATCGGGCGCAAGTTTTGCCCGCACGGCACACCTGCTCGCAAGCCACTGGTATTATGTGTTCATATCGCTCCACATCGGGTTGCATGTAAGCCTGATTGCAAACCGCTTGGGGCTTGCGGGCGCTTTCAAGTCAAAGGCTGTGCTTGTCGCAACCCGCGTGGTTGCCGTTCTTGTGGCTGGCTACGGAATTTACGCCTTCGCCATTCGCGGGCTTTGGAAATACTTGTTCCTGCAGCAGCCCTTCTTCTTCTTTGATGCGGAACGCGGCTACGCCCTCTTTTTCGCGGACTATATCGCCATCGTCGTGCTGTTTGCGATGGTGGTGCATTATACGGCGAAACTTATGAAGGCGTAGATTTGTACATTATTAGTACAATGAAGCATATTAAACAAAATATTCTGTCGATGATTGCAGTCGCGTTGTTCGCGATTCTTTCTGCTATTGTCGAGGGTTCTTTTGTTTACGATTACGGCGCTGAACTTGGTCAGGTTGCAGAAAGTGCGAAAGTTTTCACTGCTCACGATTTTGCCGATAATCCGTTATACCTGTCTCGAGAATCAACAGCTGATGCAACACTGCTTACGCGCAGATCGGGTCGGCAGGTTTCATTGCGGACATCGCGAAGCGGTAGCCTTCAAGGCTATGGCGGACGCAGTTCGGCAACGTTCAAACAGGCAACACCGTTGGCGACTAAAATCGCGCGGTCAACTATTTGCATCCATTGCGGCTTCCCTTTGCCGCTAGTTTATCAAAAACCTAAAGAATATTACGTTTACACGCTAGAGCGAATGCTCTGTTAGCAAGTTCTTTCTCCGAACACTCAGTCACAGGTAAATTGCCGCGGCCCCTGCCGGGGTGCGCGATAACATTCATTTTAAAAAAGAGAAAGAACATGGAAAACATTTCCAAGATGGAGATGGCTAACGCCCTCTTCAATAAGCCCTATATCAAGATCGAAAAGAAGTTTTTCGGTTTCAAAACCAATGTCACCTACACTAAGACGAATTCACCCGTTGTGGGAATATGCCTGGACTACAGCCCTACGGAGGGTCAAAAGGTCAAGGAAATTGTCGAGGCTTCTCCAAGCGCCCTGGACGCGGTCGTTCAAAAAAATGGCCATCCGAAAACAGGCGACAACGGGAACTTCCGCCTGAATCTCTGCTATTCGCAGGACCGCGAATTTGCGGCACTGCACCTGCAGCAGTTCTCGGGATTCGAGTACCATACCGTAGGTGAAATCCGTTTTGCCGAAGGCGACGAGGCGCATAAACTTCTTGCCGCTTTCGTGAAATAAACGGACATATCGTCAAAAAGGCTCCCTCGGAAAACGAGGGGGCCTCGTTGACAACGCGGGGAACGCCCAATAGTGGGCTAAATTTCGATAATTATTTAGTAGGAAAATTATTTTTCTGCTAAATAATTTGTTATATTAGGGGTATGGAATTCTTAGATCGTGAAGAAGAATCGAAAAGGCTGAAGGCGGAACTCTCCCGGAAGGGGGCGTCTTTTGTCGTTGTCTATGGCCGTCGCAGGTTGGGCAAGTCCACCTTGTTAAAGCGCGTCTTGAAGGAAAACGATATCTATTTTATGGCGGACCGTTCGGAAGAATCCGCCCAGCGGCGTTTCCTGGCCATGGCGATTGCAGTCCGGTATGAGGGTTTCGATTCCGTTGCTTACCCCGACTGGGAGTCGCTTTTCAGGGCTTTCAACTACAGGTGCGCGAAGGGTTCTACGCTCTGCCTGGACGAGTTCCCGTATCTTGTGAAGTCGTGCGAGATGTTGCCCTCTACACTGCAGAAACTGCTGGACGAAAAGTCCTTGAACTTCAACCTGGTGATTTGCGGCTCGTCGCAACAGATGATGTTCGATGTCGCCCTCGACGAAAAATCGCCCTTGTATGGGCGCGCCCATGAAATTCTCCGGTTGAAGCCTATTCCGGTTTCTTACTTGCCTTCTGCGTTGAAAATTTCGGCAAAGGAGGCCGTTTCTGAATATGCCGTTTGGGGCGGGGTGCCCCGCTATTGGGAATTGCGTGAACGGTATCGGAATTTCAAGTCGGCCTTGCAGGAATTGGCCCTCTCTCCCTTGGGCGTCCTTCACGACGAGCCTGTGCATATTTTGCGCGACGACATGCGCGACCTGGTGCAGGCTTCCACACTTCTTGGAATCATCGGGAACGGCGCGAACCGAATTTCGGAGATTGCGGCGCGTGCCGAAAAGAATGCGGCGACTTTGAGCGCCCCTTTAAAAAGGCTCGTGACCATGCAGCTTGTGGACCGGGAAATCCCTTTCGGTGAAAATCCAAAAAACAGCAAGCACGGCATTTACCACTTGTCCGACCCGTTCATTAATTTCTATTACCGGTTTATTAGCCCGTATCGCTCGCTGTTGGAACTGGGGCGTATTGATTACGTAGAAGAAATCGTAAAACAGCATTTCCCTGAATTTGAAGGTTTTTGCTGGGAACGCCTTTGCCGGCAGGCGGTTAGCGGGCAGGTTGTCGGTGGCGAGATGTTCAATGTGGCTTCCAGGTGGTGGGGCAATGTCGGCAAGTCAGAGCGGATCGAAATCGATGTCGTTGCCGAAAGCATGGACAAGAAAACGCTACTTGTCGGGGAATGCAAATGGACGAATGGCGAAAATGCGGGGCGCCTGTTTGCTCATCTGAATGAGCAGGTCCAGAAATTGCCGTTCGTCCACAAGTATAAAAAAATCGTCCCGGTTCTTTTTTTGAAAGAAAAACCTCGCGACAAGACGGATGGAATAGTTTTTTTGCCGGAAGATGTCCTTAGAATTATTTAGTAGGAAAATTATTTTTCTGCTGAATAATTTATTTTGCCCAAATCTACCATAAAATGCCTACATTTGGCAAGTTATGACTCCTATATGTCCCAGGTTGAGTCATATAGGAAATTTTTGACGGAAAACCTTGAAAAAAGTTGTTTTTCTGCGTTATTTTGGACTTTTGTTTCTTAAATTTTACAATGGGGGGGGGTATGGACTTTGGCAGGGGCATTACCTATATTTAACAAGATAAACTATAGACGGGGATGTTTTTATGAAAAATTTCATTGCTCCAAGGTCCCTGAGCTTGCCGAAGGGCCGGCTCATAACCATCTTCTTGTTGGCGGCATTCTTCGCCCTTTCCGCCTGCGATGACTCGTCGTCGGCTAGTTCCGATGAAACAAGTGTTTCCTGTTCATCGGTAGAGTCGTCTGATTCGGAAGAGTCGTCATCGTCTGTTGACAAGAAGTCGTCTGGCAATGAATCTACAGAAAAAAACAAGTCTTCCAGTAGTGTCAAGGGTTCAGAGCCTGCCGATGTATCGAGCAGTTCCGCGAAAGAAACAAAGAATTCATCCGACTCCAAGAGTTCCAGTTCTGTGAAGTCCGATGACTCATCCAGCAGCAACAAGGACAACTCTAGTTCATCGGTGAGCTCGTCTTCAAGCAAGAACCAAAGTAGTAGTTCTTCCGTGAAACAATCAAGTTCTAGTTCAAATGTTACTCAATCGTCAAGCAGTATTGTAAAAGGGGAGTACTTTAATCCAAGTCTCTCATATAGTGAGTTTGAAGATGATAGAGACCATCGTGTTTACAAGTATTTGACTATTACAGGGGAAAATCAAAAAGGTGAACGCGCTTCTGTTACCGTTATGGCTGAAAACTTGAATGTTGGCGAAATGATTGATGGAACGTTGAATCAGTCTAACGAATCTAAAATTGAAAAATACTGCTATAACAATGATACTGCGATTTGCTTGACTTATGGTGGACTTTACCAATGGGCGGAAATGATGCAATTGCCGAGCCGTTGTAATACAGAAAGTTGTGCAGATTTGATTCACGAAAACCATCAGGGAATTTGCCCGAAGGGTTGGAGACTTTTAACATACGACGACTTTTATATTGTTGCACATGCTGATAAAAACAAGAATGGTGTTTCTGATGTTCGGGCAACATTCTTTGGCGGCTTGAATTATAGTGGATACACCTTGATTGGAGCTGGAGAGAATTGGAATAAAAAATTCAAAAGTTTGAATGAACATACGTATTGGTTTTATCCAGAAGAATCAGATGAATACAAAAATGAAGGTGCTTGGGCGGGTTCTCAAAGTCGAACTTCTACGGGCGTCGGAAGATCTCAACAATATAAAACACAGGGCTTTTCTGCTCGTTGTGTAAAGGTTGAACAAAAAGATTAGACTCGTTTACAATTTTTTTAGGAGCTTTCAATGTCCAAGAAAAACAATAAAACAAAATCCACCTGTAATAATTTCAAAATCGAACAACTCGAACCTCGTTTGATGATGGATTTTGCGGTATAGATTCCACATTCCATATTTCACATTGCTTGGTTTGTGGGTGGTGAAAATTTTTACAGGAGATAACGGTATGAAGTGTGTCAAGGGTCTTGGTTTCTTGTGGGTGGCGGTGCTCGCGGCATTCTTCGCCCTTTCCGCCTGCGATGATTCGTCGTCTGCCTCTAGCAATGGACCGGATGAAAGTGCGACCGTTGATTCCTCGTCTTCAATTTGTAAGGATTGTGATGATGGGGATAGATCGAGTAGTTCTAAGAAAGTAGAATCCTCTGATAGTCAGAGTAAGGATGCTTCGAATGATGCAAAATTGAATAGTTCATCTTCCAAAAAAGGAAATGCTACAAATAGTTCGTCGTCTGAAAAAAATACATCGAACTCATCCGCAGATGTATTAAACGGTAATTGCCAAGATGGTGACACAAAATCAAATCTTATTGCTGATGTTGCCATGGCATATTACCATTGCGAAAATGGTATGTGGGTAAGGGACTCCCTTGTAGTGGTTGTAGACACTTCTGAAACGTGGATTCCCAGGCCGAATCTCGACAGCGTGTTCAACCCCGATGTGGAATACGGTGAATTTAAGGATAAACGCGACGGGAATGTGTATAAGACGATAACTTTTGTTGACGGGTATGGTGATACTCGGACGATGTTCGCCCAGAACCTGAACTACGGCACATTTGTGAAATTGGGTGAGAATTCCGATGCAGAGGTGCAGAAGCACTGTTACGATGATGACGAATGGTATTGCGACCATTATTTTGGTGGACTCTACACGTGGAGCGAAACCTTTGGTTTCCCGAGAGCCTGCGATACCATACCCGTAGGGACGAGTCCTGCGTGTCCTGATACTGTTTGGTACGATCCGGATCCGGATGTTAATAACGATGGATGGAAAAGCATCATACACAAACAGGGAATTTGTCCTGATGGGTGGCATATTCTAACTTATGATGAATGGAATGCTGCCATTGGACAAACTGTGTTGTGGCGAGCATTATCTAAAGCTTCTTGGTGGTATGAAAAAGATGCAACCAATCAGGCCGGAATTTCTCTTTTAGCAACTGGGTATATTGACGAAAAAACATTCAAATATAGAGGTGAACAAACTGAGTTCTGGTATAGTGTTCATGCAGGTTATGGTGTTGATATGTTAGGAACGGATAAGGCTAAAGGATTTCGTATTTATACTGATGAAAAATACATAAAAACGGCTACTTTGACTAAAGTTGCTTACTATCCCAAAAAAACGGCCTTTCCTATCCGCTGTGTAATGGATAAGGAATAAAAAAAAGGGGTTCAATATGTTCAATGAAAATAAAAAGACTGCAAAAAGGGTTTGTATGAAAAATAAAGTTAAAAAGGATGTTAATCTTTACCGAATTGAACAACTTGAACCCCGCATGATGATGGACTTTGCGGTATAAATTCCACATTCCATATTTCACATTGCTTGGTTTGTGGGTGGTGAAAATTTTTACAGGAGATAATGGTATGAAGTGTGTCAAGGGTCTTGGTTTCTTGTGGGTGGCGGTGCTCGCGGCAATCTTCGCCCTTTCCGCCTGCGACGATTCTTCGTCGGCTAGTTCCGATGAAACAAGTGTTTCCAGTTCATCGGTAGAGTCGCCTGATTCGAGTGTCACCCTGAGCGGAGCGTCAGCGGAGTCGAATGGGTCTAGTAACGAAACCAAAGACAAGTCATCGAGTAGTGAGAATAAGTCTAGCAGTTCCACAAAAGAACCAAAAGTCTCTTCTGATTCCAAGAGCTCCAGTTCCATAAAGTCAGGAGATTCTTCTAGCAGCAAGAAGGATGTATCTAGTTCGTCGGTGAGTTCATCTTCGAGTGAAATAACCGACTATGTTGGGTTGCCCTGTGAAGGCATACTTTCAGATGGAAATACGGGAAAAATATATTTGTGTGTGGATGGACGATATGTGCTTTATGTGCCTACGGAAAGTTCCAGTTCTGGGCCCTATGAACCGTTCGACCAAACTCTGCCTTTGAAAAAGTTTGAGGAAGAGCGCTACAAGACATTTACTGACTCGCGCAATGGCCGTGTCTATTATTACCTGACAATCATGGGCAAAGATGAAGATGGTGTCAAGGATACCATAGACGTTATGGCACAGAACTTGAATATCGCCGATGTCACCTTGAAGGCTGGCGAAAACATGACCGACGACACGAAAATCGAACGCTACTGCTACAACGACGACACCACCAAGTGCGACCGTTACGGCGGCCTTTACCAGTGGGCAGAGATGATGGGTTTCAATGACAGCTGTAATACTAAGAGTTGTGCCGACCTTATACGGCCAAACCACCAGGGAATTTGCCCAAAAGGCTGGCGTTTGATGACGCGGCATGATTTTGAAGTTGCCCGAAGCAGTACGGAATACGGGGTCTATGGCTTGCGTTCTGAATATAATTTTACAGGAAACAATGAAAGCGGACTTTCTCTTACCGGGTCGGGCAGGTATTTCTACCAAGAAAGATATGAATATATAGATGATAGCTTCTTTATGTTCTATCCCAAAGAGTTGTATGATGGGACCGTGGTTAGTAGTCAAAATATTTCGCGTGATTCAGACGGGTCTGCGCTTTCTGTGGAGTCCAAACTTAACGCCCTTTCCGTCCGTTGTGTCAAATTAAAATAAATTTCAACAAAGACATCCAAGATGAAAAACAAGTCTAAGAAATCTTCCAAGAAGAACTCTCAAAATAATTTCAATATTGAACCCCTTGAACCGCGCCTACTCATGGCTGCCGTCAAATAGTCATTCCACACCCCACACTACACATTCCACACTGGAATCGCGTTAGGGGGCGTCGCACCGCCACGCGGTGGCGAGACTTGCGATAGATCCTGCTCCTACGAACCTAACTCAACTAAGGCAACAAGTTGCCAAGTTTCGTATATCGACTTCGCCCTGACGGGCTTCGCTCAGGATGACGCATCGCAAGGCTCGATGAGCCGAGGGTGCTCGGCGAGCAGCACCCGACCCGGCCCCAGGCCGGGGAACGCCCATAAGAAAACAGATTTAGGTTATTGTCCTTATATTCCCGAATATATGAAATGGGGTGTTTGCTTTTTTGTGCAAAGAAAGGTATATTTTAGAAGAGGATTTCGATGGAACGCTTGAAGATATATTTGGACAACTGTTGCTATAATCGTCCTTACGACGACCAGTCTCAACTAAAGGTCAGTTTAGAGGCTCAGGCTAAATTGGAAATCCAACAGCAGATTCGTAATGGGGTGTTCGATTTGGTCACGTCGTATATTCTCGTTGCCGAAAATGCGGCCAACCGATTTGAGTCGAAAAGGAACGATATCCAGGATTTTATAGATACTTACACGCATACGTATGTGAGTGAAAATGTTGATGGACAAGTAAAGTCTCTCGCAAAGGAAATTACGGCGACTGGCGTTAAGTTGATGGATGCGTGTCATGTGGCAAGTTCAATTATAGCAGAATGTGATTATTTTTTGACGACCGACAAGCGCTTACTTAAATATCAAACCGATAAAATCAAAATCCTTAATCCCATGACTTTCATTCTTGAAGTGGAGGAAAACCATGAGCCCTAGTTCTGTCGATGTCATTGAAAAAGGAATGCGTTGCCTAAGTGAAAACATGGGTGCAATGGAGACCGAACTCTTTATAGCAACCCTGTTGCGAGAGCGCTTTGATTATACAAAGTGGCGTTCTTCTTTGGTGGACAACGTCAAGACATTTGATGATTTGGACAAGTTTGTCCAGTCTTCCCGTGGCGTGATGAAATTTTCGGGAAATCCGAAAGTAGTCTTGTAAGAGATTTCTTTATTAATGCTGGTTTCGTTCTGTTCGTTACCTCAAGGATTCCGATTAACCCGCCGATAAACAATCATTCCACACCCCACACTACACATTTCACACCCGCTTCTGCGTTAGGGGGCGTCGCACCGCCGTGCGGTGGCGAGACGCGCAAGCGGCTCGATGAGCCGACTCCGGATCAGGTCCGGGGTGACGAGAGGCGAGCAGCACCCGACCCGGCCCCAGGCCGGGGAACGCCCTGTTTTTACATTAGGCAGACTACAGGTTGTCCAGAATTCTCAGCATTTCCGCAGGGGTGACGACTTTCGGGTGTTGCGGAAAATGCTTCTGGTTGCCCGTGACCAGAAAAGTTTCATCGGTCTTGTTCTTCTCCATGGCGACCTCGAAAAACACCACATCTTTCGGATCGGGAAAATCGCCAACGAGAGTTTCAACGGCTGCAAGGTTCACGCCGATGGATTTCAGGCGAGAAATCAAGAAATCGACGGTTTCTGTTGGAAAATGAAACTTCTTGCGCGACAGGACTTC
>NZ_DFLC01000012.1:20156-26927 GCF_002374005.1 Fibrobacter sp. UBA3629
ACTTCATTTGCCTGCCCGCGCCTGTGCGATTTCGGCGTTGATTTCTTCAAGGGTCATGTCGGCGACTCCTGCATCGGCGGCGGACTGCGAAGCCTGCTTCATGGCTTCAAGGACATCGTCGGGTGCGGTCGGGCGGAGTTTCATGCTGAAAGGAATGCCGTTTTCGAGAATGGTGCGGGCAAGGAACATTCGGACGGCTGTCGGCAGGTCTATACCGAGTCTTTCGAAAATGCTCCCTGCTGCGGAACGGGTCTTTTCGTCCACCCTGACTTGTAGCAATGTGCTCTGCATGGTATACCTCCGTATTTACAAAATATACAAATGTATTCTGTATGAATGCAAGTGACTTTAATGTTAATATATAATTTTTAAGGCTTTATAGGTTATTTTTCTCAAAAAATACGGAGAAATTAGCCCATTTTAGGACCCCCACACTACACATTCCACACTGGAATCGCGTTAGGGGGCGTCGCACCGCCGTGCGGTGGCGAGACGCGCAAGCGGCTCGATGAGCCGACCCCGGATCAGGTCCGGGGTGACGAGAGGCGAGCAGCACCCGCCCCGGCCCCTGGCCGGGGAACGCCCAATAGTGGGCTAAAATTACTTTGTGGCTAAAGTCTCGTTCAGGCTGCCGCTGCGGAAGCCCTGCAGGTCTAGCGAGATGTAGGTAAATCCGATTTTCTTGAAGGCTGCGAGAATCTGGTCGCGCTTTTCTAGAACCTTGTCGAAATCTTCCGGCAATACCTCGATGCGGGCGAGGTTGCCATGCAGGCGCACGCGGAACTGCTTGAAGCCCAGTTCAAAAAGCAGTTGCTCCGCATTTGATATCATGGAAAGTTTTTCTCGGGAAATGGGTTCTCCGTAAGGGATGCGGCTTGCGAGGCAGGCGAAGGAAGGCTTGTCCCACGTGGGTAAATCCAGTTGGTGCGAAAGTTCGCGGATGTCCGCTTTTGTGAGTCCGCATTCCAGGAGGGGGCTCCTGATGCCTAGTTCCTGGAGGGCGCGCATTCCCGGGCGGTAGTCGTGAATGTCGTCGGCATTGCTGCCTTCGCAGACGGTTGAAAATCCTGCTGCCTTTGCGCGTTCTGCAATTTTCGAAAACAGGTTGCGCTTGCAGAAGTAGCAACGTTCCCTGGAGTTTTCGACAAAGCCTTCTACCTGCATTTCGTCAACTTCTATCAGTTGCTGCGGGATTCCGTGCAACTTGCAGAACTCTCGGGAAAATGCGATTTCGCGCTCGGGGACCATTCCCGCCTGGACTGTGTAGGCGACCATGTTGCTGCCCAGCGTGTCGTGGGCGACTTTCGCAAGGAACGTGGAATCTACGCCGGCAGAAAACGCGATGGAGACGCGGTCCATTTCGCACAGGAGGGTTTTCAGTTTTTCAAACTTTTGGCTCAAGCTTTCCATATAAAGTAAAATACAAAATTGCGGCTTGACAATTCATTTTTAGAACAGTTTCTTCTCGACCGCTTTCTGGATTTCGCGGATGGGAACGCCCGCCTTGTCGGCGCATGCTTTCAGGTCGTCAAATTCGGGCTTGATTTTTTCGATGCCGCCCCAAACGGACTTCTTGACGCGAACCTTGCCGAATTCCGTTTCGACTTCGAAGGTGCTGCGGGCCATGCAGGTGCGTTCTACGGGGAAACGGCGCACGCCGACGGTCGATGTATGCAAGAAAATCGTTTTCTCTACGGCAGCCAGGTGCTCGCTGTCGGCGAGGGCGCACAGGAGAGTGCCCATGCGGTTCTTCTTCATGTAGCAGGGGATAAAATGGACGTCGCGGGCCCCCGCCTCGAAGAGTTTGTCCATGGCGTAGCCCAGTTCTTCGGGAGTGGAATCGTCGATGTTCGCTTCAATTTGGAAAACGTTGCAATCTGCGGGGGTGCAGCCTGTGGTAGTGGATGTTGCGTCGCCGCATTTGTCGTTTGCGGCGTCCTCGATGATTTGCGCCCGCAAGAAGTTCGCACGCCCGAAATCGCGCTTGCCGAGACCCACGCCCGATTTTAAAATCTTGTAGCTTGCGGGGAGGCGTTCGCTTGTCCGGAGGGCCGCCACGATGCCCGCTCCCGTTGGGGTGACCATTTCGCCTTTCGTTTCGGTGATGTGAAGCGCGATGCCCGCAGCTTCTGCAATGTGCGCAACCGCAGGCACGGGAATCGGCAATTGGCCATGTTGCGTTTCCACAAAGCCAGAGCCTTCGTTGAGCCCTGTAACGATGCAGTTCTCTATACCAAGGTCATCGGCAAGGACGGCTACCGCCAAGATATCAACGATGGAATCAATGGCACCCACTTCGTGGAAATGGACTTCTTCTACGGGCACGCCGTGTGCCTTCGCCTCGGCTTCGGCAATGATGCGGAAAATCTTTTTCGCGGTTTCAAGGGCGTGGGGAGTGACTGCCCCTGCATTTGCTGCGCGGTCCAGAATCTCGTAAACCTCGGACAAGTGCCGATGTTCGTGATGATGCAATGTTGCCGAGTTTGTCGAGGCGCCGTGACAATGTTCGCCATGTTCATGGTGATGATGATGCTCTACATACCCTTCTTCGTGAGAATGCACGTGGTCAGCATCGTGACCGTGAACATGCACCGCAAAAGAAAGCCCCGCAATGCTGTAACTCTTTGAATTCTCCACATGGACGTGGACGCCCTCTAGGCCGAGCCCCGCAATGGCTGCATCCATTTTTTCGCGTGATGCGCCAAGTCCAAGAAGTGCGGCAACCGTCATGTCGCCGCTGATACCGCAAGAGCCGTCGAGATAGAGATATTTCATAAAAATAGTGATTAGTGGTTGGTGATTAGGGTCGATGGTCAAAAACTCGATTATTTAATTTGTAGCATGCGGAATGCGGCGATGGCCGCCCCGAAACCGTTATCGATATTTACCACCGTCACGCCCTCGGCGCAGGTGTTGAGCATGGTGAGCAGTGCGCTGATCCCGCCGAAGGATGCCCCGTACCCGACCGATGTGGGCACGGCAATCACGGGTGCTCTCACGAGTCCGGCAATCACGCCGGGGAGCGCGCCTTCCATTCCGGCGACGGCGATAACCACCGAAGCCTTGCGGATTTCCTCCACCTTCGAAAGTAGGCGGTGCAGCCCCGCAATCCCTACGTCGTATTGGCGCACGACCTTCACGCCGTTAAATTCCAGAGTCTTGGCGGCTTCTTCGGCAATAGGCAGGTCCGCCGTTCCTGCGCAACATACGGCCACGGGCCCGAGTTTTGCAGCCGTTTGCGATGCCTTGCCGCCGGAACGCCCGCGCTTCCGACTAGCCGGAATTTCATCGGCCAGCGAAATCGTCCAGGAAAGTTCGTCGTAGCAGATTTTCTCACCTGCATTTGCGATGAATTCCGCCTGTTCCTTGCTGCAGCGGGTCCCGAGCACGCGGATGCCTTTGTCCCGGAACTTTCTAAGAATTTTCAGGAGCTGTTCCGAAGTCTTGCCTGCGCAATAAACGGCCTCGCTAGTGCCTGTGCGCGATTCGCGGCTCACGTCCAGCTTGGCAAAACCGAGGTCTTCAAAGGAATCTTTTGAAACAAACTTTTTCATACTTCTAATATACCACTTAGAGTTGACTCTAAGACAAATAAATTTTTCTAAAATCAATAAGGTTTCCAGTTGTCGGCGTCTTTTTCTGCGCCGACCTGGAACTTGGAAGAAGGTGCCGCGAAGTCGATGTCGTCGGCTGCGGGGGAGTCGGTTTCGGCTTTCGTCGCTGTAGTTTGCGCAGGCTCCGATTCCGTCGCGGTTGCGGTCGAATCTCGTGGTGCGATGTTCGGGGCGTTTTCAGGATGGACTTCTTTCAAGGCGCGCCCCTTGTAACGCCTGGCTGCCAGGAGACCCGCTTCGAAGAGCAGGTACGTCGGGACTCCGAGCAACAATTGGCTAACAACGTCGGGGGGAGTGAGGAGGGCCGCTAGCACAAGGATTGCCACCACCACGTAGGGGCGCTTGCTGCAGACGGTCTCGTAATTCACGATGCCCGCACGGATTAGCGCGTAGGTCACCAGCGGAAACTGGAACATGCATCCGAAGGCAAGCGAAAGCCAGAGCGCGAGTGTTACCAGGTTAGAGACTCCGAATACGGGTTGCAATGTCGTGCTTGCAAAGCTCATGCCGAACTGCACAATCAGCGGGAAGCAGACGACAAGGCAGAAGGCGACGCCCGCGATAAAGAGCCCGCTGGTCATGGCCACGATGGAGCGGATGAATCGCTTTTCGTTGTCGTATAGAGCAGGAAGCACGAACTGCCACATGTTCCAGGCGATGTAGGGCGAAAACAGCATGCAGTCCAGGAGAGCAGAAATCTTGAGCTGCAGCAGGAACACTTCCATCGGGGAAAAGTAGTGGAGCGTGACGCCGCCCTGCAGGGCAATTTGCTTACAGAACCAGTCCAGAACGTAGGGCGAAACAAGGAACAGGGGCACGATGCCGATGGCAAGGGCGATAATAGAACGCAAAAGCGCCCGTCGGAGCGCTTCCAAATGCGAAATCAGCGTAGCCTCTTGATCCTGTTTGGAGGTCATCAGCCTTTCTTATCTTCTGCCTCAGCGGCTTTTTCCACCGTCTTCTGCAGGTCTTCGGCTTCTTCCTTCAGGGCGTCTTTCGCCTTCTTGTATTCGTTCTGGGCCTTGCCCAAAGAACGTGCGAGTTCAGGAATGCGTTTTGCCCCGAACAAAAGGAGCACCACGACCACAATCAGAATTATTTCTGGAATTCCAAGGGACATATTTTACCTGCCTTTTCTTAGAAATATAACATAATCCGCGACGGTGACGAGAATTTATCTACGGTGCCGTCGCGAACTAGGCTACAGTTCGATAATCCTGTATTTACGGTTACCCATCTTCAGCTTTTCCATGGCGGGCAGCTGGTGTAGGCCCTCGCGGGTCTCGATGCGTTCCTTGAGGTCGTGAAGTTCCTTGGGCGGGAGCTTGTAGACCATGTCAACGCTGGCCTGGTCCACCGCCACGATGTCTGTGGAGGCAAGGATGCCGATGTCACGGCACTTGGGTTCCGCTGCAGAAAGCCCTGCGCAGTCGCAGTCTACGGACATGCGGCGCAGCACGTTGATAAAGCAGATGTGACCCTTGAAAAAGTCACAGGTTGCCTTTGCGGAATCGGCCATGGTTTCCATGAACAGGGCTCCGCTGGTTTTCCAGCCTGCCGTGCCGCCCGGTTCCATCTTGGTGGGGCCGCCCTTCACGTATTCGTGAATCATCTTCTTGCCCAGGCGTCCGCCCGCGCAACCGATGGCGATGTTCTTCATGGAACCGCCAAAACCGC
This sequence comes from Fibrobacter sp. UBA3629, assembly GCF_002374005.1. Taxonomy (NCBI): domain Bacteria; kingdom Pseudomonadati; phylum Fibrobacterota; class Fibrobacteria; order Fibrobacterales; family Fibrobacteraceae; genus Fibrobacter; species Fibrobacter sp. UBA3629. Next base: position 25,448 of record NZ_DFLC01000012.1, read on the forward strand.
CCATGGCGTGGCCCTTGAAGTGTGTCAGCACGATCATGGAGTCGTAATTCTTGATGTGTGCACCCATGGACATTTCCTTGAAAATGAGGCCGTCCTTTACGGGAAGCATCACTTCGCCATCTTCGTCCATGATATCCACGTCGCAGAAGGTCCAGCCGTTCACCTTGAGGGTTTCGCGGTGCTGTTCGGTAGTGTACCGGTCGCCTTCGTACCAGGTGTTGGTCTCCACAATCTTGGAGTTGGGAACCTGTGCCTGGAATTCCTTGACCCATTCGCGAGGCAGGATATTGGGGCCGTTCTTTTCGCCGGTGTGGAGCTTGATGGCCACGCGTCCGGTAATGCCCTCGTTGATTTTCTTGTACAACTTGATGAGGCCGGCGGCACTCAGGTCCTTGGTGAAATAGACGTTGGAAACGTCCTTTCCGGGTTCCTTCTGTTCCATGGATTTCCCTTTCGCGAAAGCGGGTGTGAATACGGCGGAAGCGAGTGCTGCTGCGCCTGCGGTTTTTAAAAAGTCTCTTCTGTCCATAGTTTACCTTGAGCCTGTCATTCTGGAGAACCGAAGGTTCGATAGAATCCAGGCAGTTGCTTATTTAGTGGTTAGTGTGGACCTCGGCCTTGGCGAGGGTTTGGGCCTTGTACTTGCGTGCGATAATCATCACCGCCCATACGGACGTGATAAATGCCGACATGGCAACGCCTACCGTTGACATTTCCCGCACCATCTCGGAAACACCTTCGGGGCTTGTGGCAGCGGTAAAGAAGGGATAACTCCACATGAGTTCTCCGTTCATGACATGGTCGATAATTAGGACGCCAGTCACGAGCCAGAGCATACGGGCAAGCAGGCGCAGGCTTTTATAGAAGGGTTGCGGACCGCCAGAAACCGCGGCTTCAAGGTTTCTGGATTCACTTTTAGACTTGTCGGTCTGCTGCAACACGAGGGTTGCGATGGTGGTGACGACCGCTTCGGCCATGGGCACGACAAAACAGGCCATAAAATCTCCTTTTGAATAAGTTCTATAAGAAATATAATACTTAGAGTTTACTCTAGGTGTTGAGTTTTTGTGAAAAAAGTTGAAAAATTTAATTTAGAGTTGGCTCTAACTCTATCATTTGGGCGAAAATATTTATATTTTGTAAATATGAGTTACTCCATAGGTGATGTCGTCAAGAAAACAGGACTTTCGGCCTATACCCTGCGCTATTACGAAAAAGAGGGCCTGCTTCCCTTTGTCAAGAAGAACGCCTCGGGCGTGCGGGCCTACAGCGACGAAGACCTTCGCTGGCTTACCATGATTGAATGCCTCAAGGATTCGGGACTGCAAATCAAGGAAATCCGCCAGTACATCGAGTGGTTCAACGAGGGCGATTCTACGCTTTCCCAAAGGCTGTCCCTTTTTGAAAACCGCCGCAAGATTCTTGAAAAGGAAATGGCCCGCCTTACGGTGGTCATGAACAAGATTCGCTACAAGGAACT
>NZ_DFLC01000012.1:27054-270369 GCF_002374005.1 Fibrobacter sp. UBA3629
CTGAAGAAAAAGTTGTTCGAATCCCCGGACGATTTTGACAAGTAGAATTTTAATAAAGAAACATTTTTCATAACAAAGGAATTTATCATGAAGGTCGTTTTATTCAATGGTAGCCGTCGCGAAAAGGGTTGCACCTACACGGCTCTGAACCTGGTGGCTGGCGAACTCAAGGCCGCTGGCATCGAGACGGAAATCTTCTTTGTGGGTGGTCGCGTGCTGAAGGGCGAAACCGATGCCGTGGTTCACGAAGCCAAGGAAATCCTTAAAACTGCCGACGCCGTCGTTTACGGCTCCCCGGTCTATTATGCATCCCCGAGTGGCGAGATGCTGATGTTCTTGGACAGGCTTTACGGCATTGCCGAAGCGGAACTGCTCTTTAAGCCCGCCGCAACGGTTGCTTCTGCCCGCCGTGCCGGCACTACCGCAACGCTCGACGCCCTGAACAAGTACCCCACCTTTGCGCAACAGCCCCTGGTGACATCTCGCTATTGGAACATGGTTCACGGTTCCAGCCCGGAAGATGTGCTGAAGGACGATGAGGGCGTGCAGATTATGAAGGAACTGGGCCGCAACATGGCGTGGATCCTGAAGAGCATCGAAGCGGGCAAGAAGGCGGGTGTCGTGCAGCCTATTGCCGAAAAGAAAATCTTCACGAACTTTATCCGCTAGAATGGGAACGATGCGCTTGCGTTTTGCAAAGAACAAGAAACTCATGATTACGGCGATTATCTTATCTGTACTTTTTATTTTGGGAGATGTGGGCGTGTTGTTCTTATCGCAGGCAAGTTTCGGGCGCATCCCGCAGGGCAAGCGCCTTGAACGTATCAAGCAGTCGCCGAATTACGACGGAAAGCAGTTCATGAACGAGGTAGAAACCGTCACCATGACGGGCGACAGGAGCGTATTTGCCGTTTGGAAGGATTTCCTGTTCGGAGACAAGAGTCAGACCGTTCCCGACACCGCATTGAACGTCATCAAGACGGACCTGAAGTCGCTACCGCAGGACCGCGATTGGATTGTGTGGTTCGGACATTCCTCGTACCTGCTTAATTTATCCGGAAAGAAAGTGCTGGTGGACCCGGTTTTTTACCAGGGTTCGCCGGTGAGTTTCGTGAACAAGATGTTCAAGGGAACGGACGTCTACAAGCCCGTCGACATGCCGGATATTGACTACCTGGTGATTTCGCACGACCACTGGGACCACTTGGATTACCGGGTGGTGACGGAACTGGAACCCCGCGTAAAGCGCGTGGTGACTGGCCTCGGCGTGGGCGAGCATTTTGAATACTGGAAGTATCCCGTTGAAAAACTTACGGAACTCGACTGGTGGGAATCTGTTGACCTGGGCGAAGGCTTTAACGTGACGGCGACTCCGGCAAGGCATTTTTCGGGCCGCGATCTTCACCAGAATAAGACTCTGTGGGCGTCGTTCGCGTTCAAGTCTCCTAAGCGCACAATTTGGATTGGCGGCGATTCGGGTTATGGCCCGCACTTCGAGAAAATCGGAAAGAAATTTACCGACATCGATTTGGCGATTCTTGAAAATGGGCAGTACGACAAGGATTGGTCGCTTATCCACACCATGCCGGAATACCTGGGCAAGGAAATGGTGGAACTAGGCGCGAACCGCTACATGACGGTTCACCACTCCAAGTTCTGCCTGAGTAAGCATTCGTACACGGAACCGCTGGAAAATGCGAAACGCGCCGCCCAGGAATCGGGCAAGCCCGTGCTCATGCCGCAAATGGGCGAGGTCGTGTACCTGGAATAAATTACAACTCGTGATAGTACGGGCAGATGTTTTCGTAATGCCCGTCCTTCATTCGAAAACCTTTCGGAATGGTTCCGAGCTGGACAAATCCGAGGCGTTCGTACAGGTGTCGCGCGTGCGTGTTGCTTTCGACGACGGCATTAAACTGCAAGACTCCGAAGCCATGCTTTTTAGCTTGTTCAAGACAGTCCTTCACCAGCTTTTCGCCGATATGCTTGCCCCTGGATTCCGAAGCGACTGCGTAGCTCGCATTTGAAATGTGCCCGCAACGGCCCACGTTATTCGGGTGAAGAATGTATAGCCCGAAAATCTTGTCGTCCTCAACCGCAACGGCGCAGTAGGTCTGTGCGGTAAAGAACTGCTTGCCGCTTTCGGGTGTGAGCAAGTCCTCTTGCGGGAAGGCGATGCCGTCTTCGACCACCTCGTTCCAGATGCGGATCATTGCCGTAAGGTCCGCTTCGTTGTACTGCCTGATAACCATAAAATAAATATAGTTATTCATGGGACACAATTTTTTTCATAACCCTTTTTTCTATTTTTTTATATGATGAACAAAATGACAAACATTATTTTTTCTGTACTCCTGGCTTTTGCTGTGGCAACCGTCTATGCAGTCGATGTTTCTGCACCGTCAGGAGCAACGCGTAACCTTACAGCAAATGACTTCTTGCCACACCAAAATAGCGCAAAGGAATTCAACGAAACATGGAGCTACCAGTTTGTATTTGACAACGGCACCCGTGCTTTTGTAAACTACTCCACGCTATATGTTCCGGCGTCCGGCAAAAAAGTTGGCTGCGACCTGACCTTCTGGAATTTCAAGAGCAAGACCCACGCCGTCGGACGCCAGTATCCTCCGGAGCGCCTGAAAGTTCTCAAGGAAAAAACATCCATCGATATCAAAGGTGAATATGCGATGGAAGGCAAGCCCGGCAAGGGCCACCGCGTGTATTTTACCGCCGACAAGGAGGGAAAATTTTTCCTGGATTTGACATTTGAAAGCGCCGAACAGGGCAAGGTCAACGGAGACGGCATCTGGAAAGTCGGCAACGACAAGTTCGCCCAATACATCCATATTCCCTATGGCCGTGTCTCGGGCCGCATCGGCTACAACGAAGACACCATCGCCGTTAAGGGATACGCCTACATGGACCAGACCTGGCAAACGGTACAGGCAACGGATCTCACCATTCGCTCGCTGAATTTCAGCACGAATGCGAGGAACCCGATGTTCGCAGGACGCATCTCGCTCACCAAGGACGGGAAGTCCTTCGGCTATGCGCTCTACAACGACGGAAACGGTTCCAAGGTCGTAATCCCGGCAAGCATCAAGGAAGGCGAAGAAACCTACAACGGGAAGAAGTTCCCCAAGAATCCGCTCGCCATTGAATGGAAAGAAGCCTCCCCCATGCTCAGTTTCCCCGTGAACAAGACTTACCAAAAAGCAAGCCTCTTGGACAAGGTAGACGGTTGGATCGCGAAAAAGGCGATGAAGATGGCAGCCGGTGGCGAAGTCCTGTTCTACCGCGGCCGTAGCGATGGAAGCAACGGCAAAAAAATTGACTGGACGGTCACTGGAGTGAAGGACTAATGACCAAGTTCCGCCCCTGCATAGACCTGCACGACGGCCGCGTAAAGCAGATTGTCGGAAGTTCCCTCTCTGACAGCGGAGAAGGACTCAAGACGAATTTCGAGACCGATCGTTCCCCAGCCTGGTTCGCCGAGCTCTACAAAAAAGATGGAATCAAGGGCGGGCATGTAATCATGCTCGGAAAGGGAAACGACAAAGCGGCGAAAGCAGCCCTCGCGGCATACCCCGGAGGACTGCAGGTCGGAGGCGGAATCAACGCCGAAAACGCTCGCGAATATATCGATGCGGGCGCATCGCATGTTATTGTGACAAGCTGGATTTTTCCAGAAGGCAAGCTCGACCGCGAAAGGCTCGAACTGCTATCGGCAACCGTAGGCCGCAAGCATCTCGTCCTTGACCTGAGCTGCAAGCGCACAGCCGACACGTATAGCAATGCAAGGCCCCGTTGGAAGATAGCCATTAACCGTTGGCAAACGCTCATCGATATCGAGATTACGGCAGAGACGCTAAACGACCTTTCGCGCTATTGCGACGAATTCCTAATTCATGCCGCCGACGTGGAAGGAAAGCAGCAAGGCATGGACGATGAACTTATCGTTTTCCTAGCAGAAAACAGCCCTATTCCCTGCACCTACGCGGGGGGAGCCAAGTCACTTGCCGACCTTGAACATTGCAAAAAAATTTCTAACGGAAAGATTGACCTCACCATCGGATCGGCCCTTGACCTTTTCGGTGGCAAAGGAGTAAAATATGAAGACTGCGTCAGGTTCAACAAAGCTTAAGGCGACCGACGCGCTGGATTCGCGCCCCCATATCTTCGGGCGCACTGTCACGAGCACCTTCAGGAAGATGTTCAGTTTCAGACACCAGCCCCCAGGAAACCTCCGCACCGGCTTGATTCCGCCCGTAGTATTCTTGGCGCTCCTCGTAAACGTTCCCAAGCTCCTTAAGCTACGCTTCTATTTAAAGCAGGAACGCAAAAAGCGTCCCGCCGACGACGTGCGCATCCTTTTCTACTCTGACAACCTGGACGAGACAAACGGAATCGCAAACAACCTGAGAAACGTGATTCCCTACATGCGCGCCCACAACATGAAGGCTTTCCTTGCGGGAAGCGCGTTCAACACGCGCCCCTGCGGTGTCGTCGAAAACAGCTACTGCATTTTGCTTCCGCGCCTGTTCAGCATGGAACAGCTCGGGTACGCGAACAGCGAACTCGCCATTCCGCGCATAGGCCCCGTTCTACGACTGCTCAAACGCTACCCCGTCGACCTCATCGAACTTGAGACGCCGAGTCCCGGCGCCTGGCTCGTATGCTTCTGTGCAAAGGTTGCGGGCATCAAGGTATTCAGCCACTACCGCACCGACGTGCCCACCTACACGCGCACGCTTGTAAAGGCAAAGTGGATGTACTATTTCGTGCTTTGGCTCATGAAAACCTTCTATGGCATGACCAAACCCGTCGTAAGCCCCTGCAAGGACTACGCAGACATTCTCACCTCGCAACTGAAAGTTCCCAAGAACCAGGTCCAGATTCTACCCCGTGGACTCCCGCTCGAAAAATTCTCGCCCGACCTGCGCGGCAAAGGCGTGTGGGAACAGTTCAACGGCACCGCAGCATCGGCACAAGCCGAGCGCAAGGTGCGATTCTCGTTCATCGGCCGCATCTCGAAAGAAAAGAACCTGGAATTCCTGAACAGCGTGTGGAAAAAATTCGCGGCCAAGCACAATGATGTGGAACTCATGTATGTTGGTTACGGCTGGTATCTCGAAGAAATCAAGAAGTTCTTCGAAGGCGACAGCAGCGTGCACTTTGCCGGAGAACAGGGCGGCGACACTCTCGCAAGCCTCTACGCAGATTCAGACTTTTTCCTATTCCCGAGCGTAACCGATACTTTCGGAAACGTCGTGGTCGAAGCCATGGCGACGGGGACACCCGCCCTCGTAAGCGACTATGGCGGTCCCCACGACATCGTGATGGACAACGATGCCGGGCACATTCTCCCCATCGAAGAAAACGCCTGGCTCGATGCGCTGGAAGAAAGCCGACGTCTCTATCTCGAAGAACCGGAAGCATACCGGAAAATGCGCGAGACCGCATACGAACGCACGCGCAAATACACGATGCAGAGTTCCACCAGGGCTCAGTTCGAGTATTTCAGGAAACTGAAGAAAGAAGCCTACGGGCTATAAAAAGCAAAAGTATCGCCTAGCGGCCGCCGACGAGAATCTGATCGACCTTAATGCTCGGCTGTCCCACGGTCACGGGCACATGTCCCGAAGAGGCTCCGCAGACTCCCGCAGCCAATTCCCAGTCACTCCCGACCATGCTGATGCGCGGCATGATTTCGTGCCCCTTGCCGATGAGAGCAGCCCCGCGCACAGGTTCGCAAATCTTGCCATTGCGGATGACATAGCCTTCGTCGACCGCGAAATTGAACTCGCCCGTCGCAGGGTTCACGGAGCCGCCTGCCATGCGAGCTGCATAGAGACCATTGTCGACGCTCGCAATCATGGAATCGAGCGTATCCTTACCAGGTGCGATAAACGTGTTTCGCATGCGGCTCACGGGTGCGTACTTGTAGCTTTCGCGACGGGCAGACCCCGTGCGGGCAATCCCCACTTCGGCAGCGCCCACGCGGTCGCTCATGTAAGTTTTCAAAATACCATTCTCGATAAGAGTCGTGCGCTGCGTGGGCATCCCTTCGTCATCGAACTTGAGACTTCCCCACACGCCATCGAGCGTGCCGTCGTCAATGGCTGTAAGGCACGGTTGGCCAATAGCCTCACCGAGTTTACCACAGAAGGGACTAGCACCACGACGCACCGCTTCCGTTTCGAGCGGATGGCCGCACGCCTCGTGGAAAATTACACCACCAAAGCCGTTACCCATCACCACGGGCATCTGACCGCCTGCGATGTAGCCTGCATCGAGCATACGCACGACGCGTTCGGCACAGACAGTCGCCAATTCCTCCGGAGAGTAATTATCGAGAAGTTCGTAGCCGCCAAGTGCGCCCGGAGCTTCGTGCGTCGTCAATCTCTCGGTTCCATCCGTCGCCGTGACCGTTACGTTCACACGGAGACGAGAACGATCCAGAACGAGATTCAAGCCCTCGCTGTTCATGAGCGTTATCATGGAACAGGAATCCGTTACCGAAGCGCCCACCTGGACTACCTTGTCCGAAATTTCACGAGCTGCCTTGTCGGCACGGAAAAGAAAATCTTGCTTGACCGCCTGCCCAAGCACGCGAGGATCGCGGAACGCATCCGCATTAAAATCCGCCACGCGCTTCCGAGGTGCAAATTCTACAGGTTTCGCCGACATGCCGGCGATACGTCCAAAAGCAAGCGTCTGCACCAATTTGACCAGAGCATCTTCGCTATCATCGCTCGTAAAGCCGTAAAGGACCTCAGTCCCGTACAAGAGGCGAATGCCGATACCGTATTCTGTCCCTGCCGTTGCAGTCTCTATATGGCGATCCTTAAGTCCAAGAGACGAGCTACGGGTTTCTTCTTCGAAAATTTCGACAAAGTCGGCGCCGGCAGCCTTGCCCGCCTCGAAAATTTTGACAGCGACTGACGGATTCACTTTAAACCTCGCCGTTCATCTTCTTGCGCACGGGGATTCCCGCAGCAAGCATTTCCTTCTTGATTCCGGGAACCGTGTAGTCGCCGAAGTGAACCATCGAAGCAACCAGCGCCGCATCGGCAGAAGTCTTGCGGAACAAGTCCACGATATGCGTCGGAGTACCAGCGCCACCGCTCGCAATCACCGGCACCTGCACGGTTCGCGCCACCTGGTCGGTGATGTTGAGTTCGTAGCCGTTGCGCACGCCGTCGGTATCAATGGCGTTCAGGCAGATTTCGCCCACGCCCAAATCTTCGGCCTTTTTCGCCCACTCGACAGCATCGATTCCCATCGCCTGGCGACCGCCACGGATATACACCTCGTAGCCGCTTTTGAACTTGTCCGAAACACCCACGAACTTGGCGTCCATGCCGAGCACCACGCACTGGCGACCAAACGCCTTCGCGCCGTCGACTATGATTTCGGGATGCAGCACGGCGAGGCTGTTCACGCTCACCTTCTCGGCACCTGCGAGCAGGGCCTCGTGCATGTCGTCGAGGTTGCGGATTCCGCCACCTACGGCAAACGGAATAAACACACGCTTAGCAATCTGGCGTATCATTTCCATGTCGCACGGGCGGTTCTCGGCGCTCGCTGTAATATCGTAAAAAACGAGCTCGTCCACGCCATCGGTACTATACTGCGCCCCCATTTCTACGGGGTCGCCGATATCAACATTGCCCTTGAACTTGACGCCCTTCGTCACCTTGCGGTTGCGGACATCGAGGCAAACAATCAGACGTTTTGTCAACATGGAACTACAGGTTCCTGTCGATGACGGCCTTGACGGTCGCCTTGGGCACGGCACCCACCACGTTTCCTACTTCTACGCCGTTCTTGAACAGCTTCATGTTCGGGATGTTCGTGATGCCGAAGCGGGCGCAAATGTCCTTCGCGCCATCGCTGTCCACGTCCATCTTCGCGATAATGGCCTTGCCGTTGTATTCGTCGGCAAGTTCATCGATAATAGGGCCCATCATCATGCACGGACGGCACCAGGTTGCCCAGAAATCCACAAAAACAAGCTGACCAGAAGAAATGGCCTTGTCAAAATTTTCAGCAGTCAAATGTATTGCCGGCATAAAAATCTCCGTTTTTGTAGATAAAAATAGAAAATTCTAGGCTAGAAAGCAAAGCCCATGGAGAAGTTCAGATCGAAACCAAAACCGTTTCCGGCAATTTCCTCGGCATCTTCAGCATCGCTGGCAGAACCCGACATTACCGTATAACCCATACCGACATCCATGGCCATGACGAAGCGCCCGCTCGTATACTTATAACCGCCATAAACAACAAAGACAAACGCATTCACGGAAGCCTCCTTGTCATCGTCATGATCATATTTGTAAGTGTACTCCATCGAAACATGTTCATAGCCAATCTGCGGGGAGACGTACCAACCACGATGTCCTTCTCTAAAATAGTACCTGACACCTTCATAGAGGCCAACCAAGAACATGCTGATCGATTCATCCTTATCCGAAACGTCCAGCCACATCAATTCCGGACGGGATACCAGGGACAGGTGGGTGCCAAGATTATTTTCGACCGTCGCAATAATCGAAGGCATTCCAATAAGAGAGAAAATAGCCATCGATATCGGGTGAATGGACACGGACATGGAGTAGTCGTTCGACGGAGCCGAAGCAGCCGGCTGGGCTTCCTGGCTAGACTGCGTGGCGCTACTTCCGTCAGAATCCCCATAGCTATAATCGTCCTGGGCATTCGCGAGAACAGCGACAAGGAGGGATGTGACAATGATTCGTTTGAACATTTTGATCTCCTTCTAGTAAAGAATGGTTAAATATGTTATCAAATATAGTAATAAATCAATAGAACAAGCGCATCTCGTCAACCCAGAGAGTAGCCCCGACAGTCCCCTTGTAGAGATTTCCGAGCGCACTGGATGCCACGACAACGCGGATATGCGTCACGTCAAAGTCATCCGGGGTTTCCGTCTGCACCATATGGTTGTCGATTCCGGCGGAATTCTTGAGGTTCTTGTTAAAAGCGCTAGAATTGAAAATCGGCGACCCTTCTAGGGGGGGGCCATACTTGAGCGCAAGGCGGATAGTCTTGTAGCCATCGCGTCCGGCATCGGTAATGGAGACCACATCCGGGTCATCCTCGCTCTCGACCGTCGTCGCGCGGTACCATGCAGAGGCCACCATCGTGTTCACATCGCTGGACGTGCGGTACTGGTTCTTGCCCTCGTTGCTCGTGCGGCTGCGGTGTTCGAGAATCACGTAGAGGTCACAGGAATCCTTCTTGCCCTCGTACTTCACGTCGAATTCCACAAACTTCGGGCGACCGTAGAACGGCCTGCCAAAATCTATGAGTTCGTTGCCGTCGTCGTAGCTGGTCAACTTGAGCGTGCCTACGCCCTTGGGATTGAAATAGCCGATAAACATGTTGCCACTCGCAAAGCGGCCTATGCCTAAAACAGTCGCATTTATCGATTCCATCTTGATAACTTCTTCATCCTCGTTCACAGTAAGAGTCTTGGTCGACGAAATGGCGGAGTTGTTGCCATTGTCCCAGCCGTCGATATCGTTCTTGTTGCCAAAGTCATCCTTCGCCCAGTGGTTGAAATCGCTGCCCGGATACTGGTAGCCCGCCTTCACGGTGTAGGTTCGCTCAGCATCGTCATTAGAAAGAGTCACCTTCAATCCACGCGAAAAGTCGTGGGACTCGCCCACCTTGACATTTGCCGTAGCGCCATCCGAAAGATCCAGTCCCTTGATTTCAAGGTCGCGCAAGTCCAAATCAATTGCATAATCCATATTCAGGAAAACCGTACCGGCATCCTGGTCGATTTCGCCCTCGACCTCTCCCGCGCCGGCAATAAACCTGAGGAGTTTCGGGGCATTCGCTGGCACCTCCACTGACGAGGAGGATTCCGGTTCCTCGCCACTCGCCGAAGACTTTCCACTGCTTGCAGAATCGCCACCCTTTGAAGAACTGCTAGACGTCTCCTTCTTCGCGCTACTCGAAGAACCATCCTTATCGGAATCTTTTGCCGAAGACGATGACTTGCTAGAGCCTTTTGCCGAAGAGGACGACTTGTCCGATTCCTTCTTTTCGGGAATTTCAAACGCGATCTGCCACAAGTCGGGAATACCGCTTTCGGAAACAACCACCACATAGACAATCCCGCTCGAAGGAATGCGAATCTTATCGCCTTCGCGCAAGCGTTCCTTCGCATACGAAACCTCCTGTGAAAGCGAATCCAATGCAGCGGAATCCTGCGGGAACTCCTTGAACTTGCTGGTGACGAGATGGAGCGTCGCCATGGAGCTTATATCGAGATTGCCAATAGCCACAGAATCCCAGGTATCGAGACTGTCGGGAATCTCGGCGAGAGTCACCATAATCTTGTGTTCATCGGGATAGACCGCCGCATTGCCATCCTGTTCCTCAAAGGCAATCTCGTTCATCTTCCGGTAATCGGACGTGCCGAACGTATCGTAGTCCGCAGTACAGCCAACAAACAAAAGGAATGACGCCACAACGACGAGCAGGAACTCAAGAGGGCAAATCGCAAACTTCTTCATCTATTCCTCCTCATAAATCAGTTTAAAGTCATCCAGCACAAGCGCCGAATTTTCGCCACCACGATACTTGTCATCATTGCCCAGCGTCCCGCCACTCACGACATGAGCGTATGCGGAAGAAGCGAACATCACATGAATCGCGACCACATCCTCGTCACCCTTGCCAAGCGAAAGGCCTTCCGCGACGGGGTATTCTCCCGAAAGCAGCCCGAACGGATCCTTGCCGTAAGAAAGATTCACCGTACGGTTTTTCATATCCACGCTCGCATCGTCCGAGAACGCCCCCGTAGCCACGACCTTGCCGTTCTTCCCCACGAGCATCACGTAAACGAGGCTCTTTTGAGGGTAATCCGAAGATTTTCCAGTCTCATGATGGTAAGAATACCTCAATTCGAAGGCAACCGGACGCGCAGTAAAGGGCTTACCGAAACTCATGTCATTTGCAATGTAAGAATCGCCTGTCGAAGGTGTACCTCCGTCAGAGCCCTGCTCATAAATATCCAGCGCCGTCTCACCTGCGTATTCCCCGCTAAAGTAGAAACCGCCCGCCATCTTCCAGCTTCCATCAATAAACAAGAATGAGCCTTCCACTTCGCGGGTCGTAACAGTCGCCATACCGCCATCGAATTCAAGATTCGCCTTCGAAGAGACCTTTATGGCGGCAGACGATGTCTTCGTCGCCATTGCATCGCTCGTTGTAGCCCAGAAGTCGTTGCGGGCGCTAAAGTCGGAACCGGGCAGCTGCACTCCGGCAACCACGCTGTAGGTTGCAACTTTCCCGGAATCATCCGCAAATTCCATCGTTACCCTGTGCCGCAAGTCGTTCACCGTATCGAGCGGCAAAAGATTCACCTTCGAGATGTCCGTTCCGTAGGGCACTTCCACATACACAAGCGAATCTTTCACCGTCACAGTTCCCTTAGCGACAGAAAGTTCAGAAAGTTTCACCGCCTCGCTGGAGCTAGACTCTGGCATTTCACTACTCGACGATTCCTCGCTAGAACTGGATTCGGGAGTCACACTGGACGACGACTCATCCTCCGACGAGCTCGATTTTTCCGAAGAAGAACTTTTTGCCGACGACGAAGATTTTTCACTAGAAGAACTCGACTTCGCCTTTACACTACTCGAGGATTTCTTTTCAGGCAACCTTATAGTCCAGACAGCAACGACACGACTCTCGTCGTCAAGGACGACCAACCGGAGATCTTCATCTCCAAGTTCGATTTCCGTACCAGTATTTACGGGATTGTCCCAGTCAATTTCGGGATCTACCGGATCGTCGTCGAGCGCGAGATAGCACTTGCTGCCGCCAAGGGCCGCAATATTATCGACCGTAAACGAATTTAGCCCATCGGGAAGCACAATCAAGTGCGACTCGATGTCGATTTTGGCATCGTCTACATCTTCAAAGAGTTCGGACATCTCAGGCGCTGCAACAGGAACTTCCGGTTCCTCCGCGCAAGCGTGCAGCAAAAAGGCAAAAGAGCACAAAAAGCCCGCACCCAGCAATTTCTTCCATTGAAAAGCAAACCGCATTGGAACCTCCTAGAAGAACGTCACCAGCGAGAACTTGAGCGCCAGGAGGTTGATTGTAAAATTGACGACATTATATACGACACGGCTCTTTGTTTCGTCATTTTCTTCCACATCGATGATGCTTGAGCTAAGCCCCAGAAGTCCCACCGATGTTTCAAAAGCAATGCGGTTCAACACCATGATGCAGATGCCCGGATTTATACCCGCTTCGATGGACCAGCCCGTATTGCGGGTTTTCTTCAGGTCTTCGCCGTCATCCGTCTGCGAGATTCCGTAGGAATACTCCACCAAAACGGAAGTCTCGTTGAAGAGGTAGAAAATGCGCGAATCCAGCACCTTCAGGTAATTTTTCAAAAGCGGCTGCACAAAGAAGCCGTTGCTCACGTACTTGCGGCGCTCCTTCACGTCCATCAGGTCTTCCAGAAGCGAGAAATCGACATCGAACCAAGTGCGAGAATAGCCCGCTCGCAAGCCAAGCGCCATCGCATCGCGGATAAAATAGCCCCCGAATCCCTCTACCGTGAACGTGTATCCGTAAGCGTCATACACATCGCCGATAAGAATGTTCAAGGCATCGTCTTCCGTATTCGCCTGAATCAGCGAAAGTGTTGCGCCCGCATAAAAATTCCCTTTTGCAATCGACTCGTCCGGTTCAACCGGGAAAAGGGCACCCAGAAGGCCCGATTTCTTTGCAGGCTTTAGTTCCTCGGTCTGCACGGGAACTACGGCCTGGGCAGAATCCGAAACCTTTTCCTGGGCAAACACGGGGAAAAAGGCCAAAAGAAATACGACAAAGGCGGCTTTTCTCATACCCCTAAATTTACCTTTTTACAAGGCAATGAGAAAGAGCCTCAAAATTATCTGTGAGAAATTTCAACTAATCTGGTGTATTTTCGGCATCCCTGACGCAACGGACTGCATAACCCATGCGTCTATCGAAGGATTGCCCCTTGAATTCATTGACATGAAGGTACCAGTCAACGGCCGACCTTGAATTCGAAGATGTCGCGCTCCAGTAGTGGGCGTTTTCTCCGCTGGAATAAGCCCTTCCTTCACGACCATCCATCTCCCCCGACGGAACCGCTCCAAAACCGTAGGCGTCCGTCCCGCGAGGTACCGCCCACATTCTTGACCCGGGATAAATTCCAACAACGGACTGCAGCAGCAGCCACTCATCATCCGTCGGCACGTGGAATCCCGCAGGGCAAATTCCGCGAACAGGGCTATCGAGCGAGCAATCCTTTTCATACCCGCATTCTTCTTCTGTCTTCCCCATTGCTGCATGCCACAGGTAAAGCGCCCCACGCACTTTGCAATTTTCGGGGTCATCCTGCCAGCAGAATGTGGAACCCTTGAGGACGGGCGTTTCCGTGCTGTCGACGTACCTCAGGTTTTCCGCCATCCAGACCTGCGTGCCAATTTCCACCACACGATAAACTTCACCATCACGCTCGTCCGTGAAGGTTTCCAGGTCATCGCGGAACACATAGCCCTCGCTACTCGAAGATTCCGCAAGCGTTTCGTTCGACGACGATGAAAAGCACGAGTAGTCACACGAATACTGAGGACGCGAAGAAGAAGACGACTTTTCCGAACTGCTCGAAGATTCCTCAGGTATGATATACTTGTCGAGTTTAACCTCGCCCGAATCGGCAACGCAACGGAGCGCATACCCATACGACTTTCTGTAGCTTTGGCTATAGAAATTGGAATCTCTGCCGCAGCGGTAATATTCGTACGAAGCTTCGGCATTCGCCTGTGACGCCGTCCAGTAGCGGGCACAGTTGTCCATCGTGGTTTTGCTTCCATGTTCACCGGTCGGGGCAGAGGGGAATCCGAGATAGCTATCGAGAGGCACGCCCAACGCGACAGCTTCCTTCAAAAGGAAATCCCATTCATCATTGGAAGGAACATGCCAGCCTTCCGGGCAGATACCCCTGTGCGGGTAGGAAACTTCGCAGAGAGAATAGGCACATTCCGGAACATCCATCACAGCGGCGAAGTCGTACAGATAACCGTCTTTTCCGCAATCAACCCCAGAACCGATGCACCAGCTATAAGACTTGAGAGCCGGGGACGCCGCCGTATCGTTGTACCGCAGGTTGTCCACCATCCAAATCTGCGGCCCTACCGTAAGGACGCGGTAGACGTTGCCATCGCGCTTGTCCGTGAATGCGTTCAACCCTCCCTCAGCCACATACGATACATCTATTGTGTACGAAGACGATGACCGTTCCATGAAAGAACTTGAACTCGAATATACCCTTCTTGAAGAAGACGACCCCTCATGCGAGCTAGGCCGTTCCGGTATTTCAAATTCGACATACTTGTCGAGTTTGACTTCGCCCGAATCGGCAACACAGCGGACCGCAAAGCCATTGTCCTTCGTGCTTTCAATATGAAAGAAATCCGCAAGGCCATCCTCGAGCAACCACACGAAAGCCTCGTTGCTTGCCCTGGCCGACGACGTCCAGTAGTAAGAGTCGATATCATCTATCAACAAGTCCTCGTCCGCATAGTACATGCCCGTAGGCGACCAGTCGAATCCGGGATACTTCACAAGTAACGAATCCTGCCCAGCGGCAAAATCGAACAGTTCCTGCCATTCGTAATTCTCGGCGACATGCCAGCCCTCGGGGCAGATTCCACGGTGCGGGTAAACAACATCGCATTTCGATTCCGCACACGACGAATCGAGCATCACGGCCGCCCAGCTATAAAGAAAGCCTTCCTTTTCGCATTTCTTTTTGTCACCGGATGCGCACCAGGAATTATCCTCGAGAATCGGGTCGGCCTTGACATCCCGGTACCTGAGATTTTCGGCCATCCACATCCGGCCATCCACCTCGACAACGCGGTAGACGTTGCCATCGCGCTTGTCCGTAAAGGCATTGTATTCATCATTATTGCCACCTTCACGGGGATTCGACGGGCCGTCACCTCCATCACAGGCCAGAAGCAGGAACGCACCCCCGATTAGCGCCGGGAAAAGCAACTTGCCGAGTTCATTACGCATAAAGTCCTCCTATCAAACAATTCAAATATATATAATAGGCAAGGACAAAGGTCTACTTTTTCTTGTATCTCAGATAAAGGCCCTCTATTTCGGAACGAAAGGCCTTGAAAAGAGACAAACCGTCAAGTCCGTCAGCAAAATATTCCACTTCAAGCGATTCCGGGGACTGCACATCCGCATTTTCCATATCCGTCGTCATCTGGATGTAATTCGACGGATCGGCAACGACAACGACGAGCATCGTCCAGTCGGCGGCAACAGGTTTCGTAAGCTCCGCGACAAAATCGATTACCAGTTTTCCTTTCGACAGTTCCGCCTTGAAATTCTTGATGCGGGAAACCTTCAAGAAGTCCGTCCCCGCCTGCACGTAGTTGAAATAGTTTTGCTGCTTGATGGGGTCAAGGATTGCGGATTCGAGTATCTTCGCTTCGCTTTTCGAAATTTTCCCGTCTTTATCCTGGTCGGCGGAAGCCATCATCCCGGCGCTATACATCTCGTCGTAGACCCAGCGGTTCTCGACTCCCGTAAAACCGGACGCATCAAAAAGCGCCTTTACCGTAATATCGGCAAACACATGCGGATGCGCATGGGCCAGCACCGCAAATGCCAAAAAAAGAAGGAGCGCCGACAGGCGCCCCGTGCGAAAAAGACTAGAAGACAAAGACAACTCCCGCCACCAGAAGGCCGATTCCGAGCGCCCCAAGCCCTATGGCGACACCGCCCTTGACATCGCCCTGCTTGTTCAAGTCGTGATTGTCCTTGATGAGACGCTGCGCCTTCTCGCTATCGAACACGGAACGATCATACTCGTGCTTCTTGTCGGCCGCATCGCCCCAGTTGCGTTCAGCCAAGTACCAGAGGATGCCACCCGCGACAATCGGCGCGATGGAACTGAGCAGGAACACCTTACCTATGCGGCGGTCGCTGCGCTTCTGGTTGAATTCCCTCTGTCCCTGGATGTACTCGACATCGTCGATAGACTGGAGTTCGACATTGATGAAGTTCGGCATGAACGCCTTGACTTCTGTCGTGATGGTCGTATCGCGGTAACCCACCTTGCGGAAAAACAGTTGCAGCTGCGGCTGCGGCTTGATTTCGTCCACCACCACGTCGGTCACGTAGTCGGGCATGTGGTTCACCGAAGGTTCCTCGCCGATATAGACCTCGACCGCTTCGGGGTTCGTATTGAGCGTAAGCCTCGTCGACGGGCGCTCCACGGCGATATCCACCTTGTTCAGGCTGTCCGCGTTGATCTTTACCGTCTGCGTACCCCACCATTCCACGTCGCGCAGCACCCTCATCACGGAGATAGTGTACTTGCCCGGCTTGATATTCTTGATGGTATCGGGCGCCACCTGATGGAGCGGGATGCCGTTCACGAAGAGCGAGCACGCTTCCGGATTCGACGTCACGAACAGGTTCGCGTTTCCTGCAGGATAAAGTTCAATGGTCTCCTCTTCTTCCTTGACAACCGGGACCACGTAATTCGAAAGCGAAAGGTCAATCATCACCTTGTCTTCGAGGTTGTACAGGCGCTTGAGGTCAAGCCTGAAAATCTTGATGTAGGGGTTTTCGACAACGTTCGCAAGGCTGTCCTGGATTTCACGTTCGCGGATTTCGGCCTCGACCTTCGCTACCTCTTCCATCTTGAGGCGCTTCTCTTCCTTTTCGAGGGCAGCTTCAAGATCGTCTTCGGCATCGGCAGCAATCTCGGCAGCCTTCGCGGCCTCGGCGGCGGCAATGGAATCGGCAGCGGCGGCAGAATCGGACTTCGCGGCCAGTGAATCCTTCACGGCATCGGTCATAATGATTTCGGCTGGCTTCGCGGGTTCGGCCTTGTCATCATCCTCGAACTCGTCTTCTTCCTCGACCTTCTGGCCGTTGCTTTCCTGAAGCGCAACCGCCTCCTCGTCGCGGATTTCTTCAAGCACCTTCTGGGCGGCATCGTCCGGGGCACGCAGGTAGACGGTATCCTTCTCAATCTTCACGAAGATGGCTTCCTGTTCCACGGAATCACCCACAAGGAAGTAGCGGACGGGCACCTCGCGGGTCGTAGCCGTATCGGCTTTGGTCGGCACAGAAGATACAGGAGCGGCAGGGCTCTCGGCAGCAAACGCCAGGGCAGCAGCTAAGGACACAACAAAAAACACGAAAGGAGCAAATCGTTTCAGCATAATCTAAAGATATATAAAAAAAGCCAAACTAGGGAGCCTTTTCGAGTTTTGCACAATAAATAGGGCCGCGTCCTTCGCAACGGTCGGGCAAAATGTGGACGCCGAATTCAGTACGGTCGGCGCCGGAGGGCAGTTCCGCTATCTGCACGCTGCGCATCGAGGGCCGCTTTTTGAGAATTCGCTTCACCACGTCGTCGTTTTCCATGGGCGAAAGTGCGCAGGTCCCGTACACGAGCGTTCCGCCGGGTTTCAGGGCATCGATTGCCGAAGCCAGGAGCCCGCCCTGTTCCACCGCAAGGCGCTTTACGCGCTTTACCGACCACACCTTGAGATGTTCCGGCGAATTCAGCACATGGCGGTCCGAAGAACAAGGGGCGTCGAGCAAAATCTTGCTGTAGGATTCCTTGCGGTGGAGCCCGAACTTCACGCCATCGTAGCCCGAGACCGAGACTATCTTGCGCCACTCCTCGGGGAGCGAATTCTCGATGACATGCGAAAGCCGTAGGCGCCTGTCGGGAGAACGATCATTGCTCTGCAAAAAGCCTTCGCCCTTGAGCATGGAGGCAAGCACAAGCGTCTTTCCGCCGGGAGCGGCGCACATGTCGAGCACGCTGTCTCCGGGACATACCCCCAGGGCGCAGGCCGCGAATACGGACGCCTCGTCGAGATAGTAGGGTTCGAGGCTTTCGCCAAAGCGGAGCTCCGTGGCCTTTCCCTCCCCCTTCAGGGATTCGAGCAGTGCGGGCCAGCGGTCGCCGAAAAGATTGGAAAAGTAGTCGAAGAACTCCATTTTTACCAAAAATAAAAAACCTCTCGGGCGAGAGGTTATTGAGCTACCAGGATTCGAACCTAGACAAACAGAGTCAGAATCTGTTGTGCTACCATTACACCATAGCTCAGTGTGGGCACAACTTTAGAAAAATTTCTTCTGTCGTGCAAGGGGTAAATTCAATTATTTTACAGATTTCGGCAAAGCGGGCGGGGTATAGGTCATTCCCTGCCATTCCAGCACGTCCCCTTCGGGGAGGTTCACAAAAACGCTCACCACATACTCGTCGAAAGCCATTTCGGCATCCTGGAGCGTCGAAATGACCTTCGCATCGCCGGAATAAAGCACCAGTTCCTGTTCCCCGGACGGGATTTCGGCAATGGACAAAGGCTTGCACGTCACCGCGCGGACAAAATGGGCGGTTCCCTTCGCTCCGATAACGACGCTATTCATCATGCAGTTGTCCGACTGGCTGGAATCCTGCTTGTCGATAACCAGGGCTATCCGGCTGTTGAGTCCCGACGGCTTGGAAAGTTCGACCGTACCAAGGTCCAAGGTGTCTTCCAGGGCCTCGACTTCCGACTTCATCACGTAGCGGCTGAGCCCCATCCCCGGCACCTTGCCCACCGCGCGGAACTCCACGCGGAAGCTGTCGGCGGGAATTTCGGACGGGACCGGCAGCCACCAGCGTCCCAGACTGTCGGTCGTGGTCTCGGCGACAAATTCGGAGACATCCCCTGCAAAGCCAAAGCCGAAGAGATCCGTAATCGCCATGACCTCCACTCCGGCACACTCCTTAGCGTTCTTGCAGGCTACACGGCCGGAAATGCGCGAAACGGGCGTTTGTTCTTCCGGCTGGTTCATCAGGGAATCCACTTCGGACTCGGTGCTCCAGAGGAACGGCC
The DNA here is from genome assembly GCF_002374005.1 of Fibrobacter sp. UBA3629. Taxonomy (NCBI): domain Bacteria; kingdom Pseudomonadati; phylum Fibrobacterota; class Fibrobacteria; order Fibrobacterales; family Fibrobacteraceae; genus Fibrobacter; species Fibrobacter sp. UBA3629. The sequence goes on from NZ_DFLC01000012.1 coordinate 46,005, forward strand.
CCGTAAGGAGCGTATCGCCAGGTTCGACCTCGACAGAATCCATGTTCCACACGCGGTAGATGAGGCTGTCGGCAACGCCCGAATCCTTGAGCTTAGCCACGATCTGCGGGTCGCCCGGGCAGAACCCGAACCACCACGTGCCGGCAGGGATCATCATGGAGAAGGAATCTCCCGCGAACACGCTCTGCGTGAACGGCATGCCGGGCATGTACACCATAAAGTGCGACCCGACCGGCACCGCAGGCTCGGTCACTTCCTCGTAGAAAAGCACTCCGCCGAACACGGCCGCCTTTTCGAGCTTGATCTTTTCGAAATCTTCCTTGGACGCCGCCGTTACGCGCGGCATGTAGGAGATTTCTTCTGCATCCTCGTCCACGACAGCAAGCTGGAACGTGTCGGCGATAGCGGAATCGAACGCGAACACGCCCGTCGTATCCGTCCGGACTTCGACAAATTCGGGAACGGAAAGATTTTCAGATTCATCGTAGATACGCGCCATGCGGACCACGGCATTCTTCGCATACGAGCCGTCCGTCCGGACAACAGAGCCCGAAACTTCCGCCGTTATCATGTTCTCGGTATCGGTCGCCGTGCCGGCAACCTTATCCCCATCGGAGCAGGCGCAAAGAGCAACCGCCGAAGCGACGGCAATCTTCAAAAAGTTCTTCATGTTGCGTCCTCCACGTCCTCCACGGACTTCGAAGGTTCCCTCTCCTTGCTGAGGGGGAAAAACTGAACATTCAACTCACACACCATGGATTCACCACTATCCGACCGTACAATATCCAAGATTTCCTTGCGGAACACGTCTATCTTGTTGATGATGCGCTCCAGGCCCTCGGCCGAGACACTCATCGTAGTACAAGATACATTTCTGCGTTCGGTGCTATAATGGTCAAGAGCGTTTTTCGCAAGGTCAATCATCTGTTTCTGGAACTGGTGACCGAAAAGCGGGGCGATTTCGCGGCCGCTCGATATGGTCTTGTTCACGGAACGGTAGAAACCGTCCTCGGCAATCTCGATAAGCCCGAGGTCGAGCAGGAGCTGTACGGCCTGCTTCGCCTGCGGGAGCGAAATTTTAGGATTCAGGAAGAGCGCCACCTCCTGAATGTTCTTCTCGTTGATGTTCAATACCGAAAGCGCCTCGCGGACAGCCACGTAGTACCACTTGCTATAGTATTCCTGCTGGTTCCGGGTGAGCGTCTTGACAGTGCGGGGCAAAAGTGCCGACATCTGGTCGAAGATCTGCTGCTTGGACGCCGGAGTCGTCGCGTGCGTAAAATCCACCATCAGGGTAAAATAGCGGCTTTCGCGTTCGTTCAGGCCGAGCGCCTTGATAAACTTGGGCAACATCTGCGGGGTGAGCGACTTGCGGCCACGGATGAGGTCGAGATAGAGTCCGGACGACGAGTAGCCCGCCTTCTTCGCGAAGGACCGGTACGAGAAGTAGCGCTGGACGGACTTACGGTACTCGTAATAGTCCTGCAGGTACTTCCTGTAATTGTAGTAGGCGTAGACGTTCATTGCTTACAAAAATAATTTTTTATTTTCCCGGGAACACCCCCTTTTTGCGATTTTTGATAAAATTTGCGATATTTGTCAAATTTTGGGTAAAAAAGAACACTTCGAGAACACTTTTCGTATTCCACCCATACCCTTTGCCAAAAAATTTGGATATATTTGGGGAACACCCAATCCCATCCCTCGGACCTTCGCTGATACTCCTAGCGAAGGTCCTTTTTTTCGCCCCCTTATTTCTATATTTGCGCGCATGGACATCAAGAAGAGCGCTACCGGAATCGCATTCCGCATTTTACGTCTTGTGGGAATCCTCGCCGTCATCTACGTGAGCATGGTTTTCTACCTCGCGCTTACCGAACGCCGGAACGCCTTCCCGAGAGCCATCACGCACAAGGAAGCGCGAGAGGCCATCGCAAACAGCGCTAAATCCATCACCTGCACCACCAAGGACGGAATTGCGCTCGAAGGCTGGACCATCGGCAATTCGGTCGCACCCTTACTGCTCTATTACCCCGACGCAAACGAGGATGCAGCGCAGTTCCTCGCCGAGGCCCAAGGTCAAAAAGGGTTCTCGCTCGCCGCATTCAACTACAGGGGCAGCGGTTCGAACAAAGGAACGCCCTCGCAGGAGGCATTCGAGGCCGACGCGAAGGACATCGCCGAATGCGCAGCACAAATCGGCGGTAAATCTCCAGAATTCCTTGCAGGACGTGGAACCGGAGCCATTCTAGCCGCCGAACAGTTCAACGGGAACGGGAACCTGCTCCTTATCGACCCCGCCATGAGCATTGCCGACGCTATCGGGGCAAAATACCGCTTTCTCTATCCGAAGTTTTTGGTGCGTGCCGATGTAAAAATGCCGACAGAGAAGCTAGAAAAGTTCGGGAAGCGCACCACAATCCTTCTGGACCGCAGTTTTAGCCGTGATGCAAATCACACGTTCAAAAGCCGTTTCGGCGGTCTAAACTCCTTGGAAAGAGGCGAAAAAAGCTTCGCAGAAATCCTCCTCTACTGGATTACTCAATCGTATTAAAACGCCTCCAGTCCCTTATTTTATAAGGGTTTTTATAGGAAACGTTATTTAATGAAACAACGTAATGTGCAAAATAGTTTTCATGCAAAAATACAAGAAAGTGAAATACCTCACATTCCGCTTTTTTGAACAACCGCTTGACAAAAGCCCCTTATTTTGTTTATCTTTTATATGGGGTGAAGAAATAATCAAATAAAATAAGAGGTGTATAATGGACTCTATCAACGTCAAAATGGACATCCGCGGATTCATCCGCTTCTCCAACGAAGCTGTCAAGGAACTCAAGCTCGACAAGAATCCGTATGCGGATCTTGAAATCGATGTCGTCGGCAAGCGCATCGCCGTGACCCCGAGCAAGACACTCAAGCCCACATCCTTCCGCTTCATGCCGAACGGTGCCGGCTACCTTCTCTACTTCAAGGGTGCCATGAACGCCACCGGCTTCCAGATTGTCACCGGAAGCTACACCATGGTCAGAGAAGGCAACAAGTTTGTATTCACGGGCAAGGCCCCCGCCAAAAAGAAGGGCGCATGGGAAATCATCGCCTGCCGCAATTCCGTCGGCATCCCGATGCTCTCCATCGACTCCCGCGGCACCATCATTTTTGACAAGCGCACGAGCACTGCCGTCGAAACGGCCAAGAACGACACCATGATCGCCGAATACGACATGGCGAAGAAGACCTTCAAGCTCACCTTCAGCAAGAAGGGCTTCATCAACGTCCGCACTATTGCAAGCCATGCGAATGCCTCCTTCATGGGCACGCTCTCCTCTCACGGGATTGCGCTTCCGAAGAAGAGCTTCCGCACCGAATGCAAAATCGACGGCAAGGTCGTCACCTTCAGCGTTGCGGCTCTCGTCGCCGAACAGAAGGCCCTTGAAAAAGCGGCAAAGGCAAAAAAGTAAACAACTAGGCGGTAGCCATGATTGACGTTCTCAAGGCATTTTACAGCGTTCACTACAATTTCGGCATCCTCGCCATAATCATCCTGTTGATCGGCATCCTCTTCGCGACGAAGAAAATGTGGATCTTCCTTGCGATTACGGTAGTTATCGTGCTCATCATGAACGTTGCCTTCTACAAGATGACCGATGGGAAATCCTGGACCATCGAACCTGCAGTCGTCAAGACCGAGTTCGGCGAGACCAAGGGTTCTCCCATGACGTTCGATGTCAAAAAGAACTGGGTCAACGAAGAAGGTGTCATTGTGGATCGTGGCGACACCATCCACCACTGGTGCTGGGTCGACCAGATCTGGGAAAATTTCTCGGAGACCGATGTCATCGGAGCACTGTGGGGCGAAAACAAGAGCAAGAAGATGATCAAGGCGTCTGAATCGCACGGCGAAGGCGTCGGCGAATAAAAGCTCGCTCTAGAGATTCTCAAGAATTAGCCCGCCTTTTTCCATACGGAGGAAGGCGGGTTTCCATATCCACTCCCCGGGAGAGGCGACCACACCGCCCTCGACATCCCACATGCCTGCGAGATGATGGTGACCGTGGATGCAGAAGTCGCAATTGTTGCGCTTGAGGACGGACTTGCCCCAACTCAGGTATTCTTCGAGGCGGATCTTTCGGGATTCGCCGATTTTTCGGCTATTGCGGCCCACAAAACGCGCAAGCGCCATTCCCCAGTCCGGGTGAATCTGCTTGAAAAGGAAACGGTTCAGCGGGAAGTCGAGCACGCGCCGCATGATGCGGTAACCGAAATCGGATTTCGCGACACCATCGCCGTGATGGAAATAAACGCGCTTGCCCTGGATTTCAAGGACAAGGCTCCTGTGGACCTGAACACCCAGCGCCTTCGGGAAAAAATCCCCGTAGGCAAAGTCGTGGTTTCCGCGCAAGATATGCACCTCGCAGCCCGCCTGGACAAGTTCACGGAGCGTGAAGAAGAGTTCCATGTGGTTCTTGTTCACGTAGTCGCTGTACTCGTACCAGAATTCGAACAGGTCGCCCACGACAACCAGGTGCGATGCCTTGCCCTTGATGGAGGCGAGGAAGTCCACGAGCATCTTCTCGCGGTCGGGCAACGCTCCAGGAGGGTTTACCCCCAGGTGGGCATCGGATATGAAGTAGGCACAGGATTCCATTGTAGAAGAATATAGTAATTAGTTGGCAGAGCGCAGAACTTAGTTGGCAGAGCGCTGAACTTAGTTGGCAGTAGGTGAACAAAAGAATTATATTTAAGGTAATGAAATTTTCCGTAGCAAAATCGCTGGCCATTGCAGGTTGTGCGCTCATTGTGGGGTGCTCGATGAGCCTCACGAAATACGACCTGCAGGAATACCCGAAGACTATCCCGTTCTTCGAGCCCATCACGATTGCATACGGCGGGGACACGCTCTACCTCGATACGAACCTGCAGCGCGCCTACACGCGGGTAATAGACACGCTTAGCTACCCGATGGAAAGCTGCCGCGGGGTAGCCCACATCAATGCAAGCGTCTCGCAGGACGAACAGCCAAGCGCCTGGAACGTGGGTCTCGCATTCGTGCCGTTCTGGCCGATTGCCCCCGTGAAAGAAACGTGGACCTACAGGATGGACGTGCGCATTTTTTGCAACGGCTCCCTCACCTTCAAGGCGGAACTCGAAGAAAGCGAACACGTGGACGCCTTCTGGTACGGCAAGTTCCGGGCCGACCTCGTGAACGATGCCTCGCAGGAGATGCACCGCAAGCTGCTGGAGCGCATCCGGTACGAAACGCAACTCGGAAGGAACACCGACCTCAATTCCGCGCAGGACTTTTAGCATGCACACTCTCTATATTGTCGCGACCCCCATCGGGAACATGGAAGACATCACCTACCGCGCCGTGCGGATCCTCAAGGAAGTCCCGCTCGTGCTCGCCGAGGACACGCGACACACGCGCATCCTGTTCGACAACTACGGGATAAGCACCCCGATGGAAGCCTACCACGACTTCAACAAGGAGAAGGTGACCCCGAAGTACGTGGAATACCTGAAGAACGAGGGCGATATCGCGCTCGTGAGCGACGCGGGAACGCCGGGCGTCGCCGACCCCGCTTTCAATCTGGTGCGGCAGTGCGTGCGCGAAGGTATCGACGTGCGTGCCGTACCCGGCCCCTGCGCGATGATTACCGCGCTTGTTTCGAGCGGCATGCCCACAGACCACTTCACGTTCCAGTACTTTTCGCCCAAGAAGAGCGCCCAGCGCATCCACCTGCTCGAAAAGCTGAAGGACGAAGAGGCGACGCAGATTTTTTACGCGAGCCCGCACAACATCGACAAGTTCGTCGAGGAAATCGGCCAGGTTTTCGGCGAAATCAAGATTGCGCTGATGCGCGAACTCACCAAGAAGTTCGAGGAACACCTCATCGGCACGCCGGCCGAGATTACGGCGCACTTCAAGGCGCACCCGCCCAAGGGCGAATTCGTGCTGATATTCAACCCGAAGGACAAGAGCGGACTGTAGGTTAGACGATAGATGGCAGATTTTTTGAACCAATTGAAATTGCGGGTTAGCTCGCTCCCAAAAATTTACTGGATTTATTTTGCAGCTCTTTTTGTAGCGGAACTTGTCGCGTTCGCGCTCCGGCCCAACGAACCGGGGTTATACTCGAACCCCGTGCACTTCGCGCCGCTCGCCATCGCGCTCGGATTCCTCTTTACGCACGAGGCCCGCAAGAACTTCCGCCGCCACATATACACCTACGGCATATTGCAGTTCGTTTTCCTCGCCCTCGACTACACCCTCGGGGACAATGCCGGCACAGGACATGCGGGCCTGTACCAGATAGCGACCCTCGCCCTCCCGCTGTTTATCTTCTGGCTCGTGCTTTTCGCCCGCTGGAACGTGGCCCGCATCCGCGAGTTCGATTCCCGCAGGGCGCTTCTCCTAAGCGGCATCGCCTGGGGGCTGTTCGCATTCGCCTTCCCGCCTCTCCCGCTCGGGCCCGCCGCCCTCCTGCTTCTCGTGCCCTGGTTCATCGTGCTTGACCGCTACAACAGGAACACCGCAATATTCGCGACGTTCTGGTCGGGAATGATTTACAACACGGTGAACTACTACTGGATTTACAACGTGATGAACGTGGATTCCGCGCCCTCCGGCCTAATCTGCCTCGGTGTGTTCCTGCTCATCGCATTCTTCAGCGCGTACAGCGTGTTCGCCGCGTTCATCTACACGCTCGCAAAGAACATCAAGTTCGGTGGCCGCGCCTGGCTACTCGCGCTCTACCCCATATTCTACGCGGGTCTCGAGATGACGCGCACACGCGGGGATTTCGCCTTCCCGTGGAGCCACCTCGGGTACGTTTTCGGCAACACGCTCGAAGCACTGCAGGCGCTCTCCGTCATCGGCATCTTCGGGTACACCGCACTCATCATCGCGTCGAACATGATGGTCGCGAAGGCCATCGAAAGCCCGTGGACGCGCAACAGGCGCGACGTTCTCGCGAAACTCCCACTGGCTGCACCCGCACTGATATTCGCAGCCCTCCTGATTCACGGGAACATGGTGCTCAGCAAGCCCGAGGCGCAGCCCTTCTACGGCGCAGAAGCCCCCGAAACGCCCCTGATGGCGATGATCCAGCCGAGCATCGAGCAGGGAGAAAAATGGAGCAAGGCCCGGTTCGATTCCATTACCGCAAAAACCTTCGGCATGGTGAACGACAGCGTGCAGAAGGGAACAAACCTCATCATCCTCGCCGAGACCGCCGTCCCCGACCATATCCGCAGGCAGCCTACGACCATCAGGGAACTCCACAAGCTCGCGGAACGCCACAAGGCGAGCATCCTCACGGGGGCGCTCGACTTCCACCGTAACGAGCCGGACAATCCGCGCAAATACGACATCTACAACGCGTCATTCCTGTTCACTCCCGACAATTTCCATTCGTACCAACGCTACATCAAGAAACACCTGGTGCCATTCAGCGAACGCATTCCCTTCGACGACATCTTCCCCATCCTCAACTACGTGGACCTGGGCGAAGGCGATTTCGTTCCCGGCAAAGAGACTCCCGTATACGAACCGTACAAGTGGACGCCCTTCATCTGCTACGACGCCATCTTCGGCGACCTCGTGCGCGAGGCAATCAACGCGGGTTCACGCCTGATGGTGAACATTACGAATGACGGCTGGTTCGGCAGGAGCACCGCTCCCTACCAGCACCTGAACCTCGTGCGCTACCGCGCCATCGAGAACGGCATGCCCACCGCAAGGCTTGCGAACAGCGGCGTCACGGCGTTTATCGACCAGTACGGGCATTACGACAAGAACACCGAAATCTTTACCGACCGCGTAGTCTCGCGCAAGATGCAGCTCAAGACCCGCGACACGCCCTACCAGCACTACGGCGACAGCGTAGAGACCGCCCTCCTGTGGTTCTTCGCCATCTATGTGCTGGCATGCTTCGGCCTTGCCCTCATCAACAGACGCCCCACGCCCGCTTGCAAAACAGCGTAAAATCTATGCACAAATGAGCAATTTTTTGCTATATTTGGCGCGATGGATTTTGGAACACGCGTAAATACCTGGTGGAGCCGCAAGTGGCTCGACACGCTCCTGGAATCGGCCGACGAGCAGGCCGTGAAGCAGGGGCTAAAGTTCGTGGAACGCGGGCAGGTAACGAGCATCGACATCATCGACAACCGCGTGATTTCCGTAGTGAAGGGCCCGAACGGCGGCATCCACAACAACTACATCGTGTTCCCCAAGTTCAAGGACGAGAAGGCCGACGTGTTCATGAACCTGCTGATGCAGCAGCCCGCCGAGATGCTCGCGCTCAAGAACGGGGCGATGAACCCGCCGCTCGAACTTCTGCTCGCCAAGAGCGGGCTCACGCTTTTCGACAGCATCGCCGACGTGAAGATGGGTTGCGACTGCCGCGACCCCGTGCCCTGCAAGTACATCGTGGCGACCTTCGTGAAGATTGCCGAGCAGGCCGATTCGAGCCCCAACCTACTGTTCAAGCTGCATGGGCTCGACCTGGAAGCCTACCGCGAGCACCACACGTTAGAGACGAACCTCGAGGCCCCGCAGGAACAGAAAATCGTGCGCGCCCTGGGCGGCAAGAGCAAGATTTTCGAACAGGCGATAGACAACCGGCTCGACTTCGCCGAGGATTCGAGCGACAGCTTGTTTGCAAACTCGCAGGCTTCCGTAACCCGCACGCCCCGGCAGATACTGCCGCAATTCGATTTCGATTCCTGGAAGGACTACTCGCGCATACTGCCCGCCATGCTGCCGAACTACCCCAAGTTCTGCCCCGCCGGGAACTTCCGCAAGAGCTTTACCGACGAGCTGGAAGGCTGCCGCAAATTCTTCGCAAACTACGAGAACTTCGACCAGTTCCTGGAGCACTACCGCGTAAACAACTCCAAGACGTTTATCGCCGAGAACGAGGCCCTGCGCATCTACCACAAGAACGGCTGGCGCTGGCATTTCGACCACCTGAACGAAGGAGGGAACGTCATCGAGACAGGCCTCAGCGTGCCCCAGGTGATGGGAGCCGTGAGCTGGCTCGGGGGCCGCAACCTCTCCTGGCACCACTACACGGCATGCTACCTGTTCTTGCTACTGAAGGTGGCGTTCCACCTGGTACGCACGGGCGCCATCTACCCGCAGGTCTTCTGGACGCACAAGGATGTCGCGCAGGTGCGCTGGCTCCCCGCCGAAATGCTGCCCGATATCCTCGGGATTGTCGCGGACCTCGAGGCGGCCGCCCCGCAAAAGTTCGCATTTACCGCCCGCGAAGAGGATTTCGTGGAAATGGCGGAACCCGCGGAACAGGTGCTCTCGCTGTTTATTTCGCAGCTGCTGCGGTTCGCGCACACGTACAAGCCCGCGCTCAAGACAAACCACGGGAACCTGCTATCGTTCTTCTTCACGTGCGTCTCGGGCAGGCTTGCGGGCAACATGCTCTCCGTACCGGCGGGCATCCAGAAGTGGTTCTCCGTCTATTCGAGCCTAGACTTCCGCACGCAACTGCTGTTCAAGTGCTACGAGAGCGGCGAGCAGGTCGCACTCGAAGTTTTCGTTATCGATACGGACAAACTCACACCCCTTTCTACTTTATTCGAAGAGAACGATGCGCGATTGCTTTCGATCCTGAACATTCTGAACGGCATCGCGGATTCCTTCAAGCCGATGGGCACCTACATCGAGAACCGTGCGGCCTCCCCCATCATGATGCAGGGAGCCGTACTGCTCCAGTTTTTGCAGGATTGCCTCAAGAAACTTGAAATTTTCGGCATCAAGACCGAAATTCCGAAGAACCTGATGAACGTGGGCAAGCCCAAGCCCAAGATTCGCCTGCAGGGGAGCATGAGTTTTGGCGCATTTACCGCGAACGACCTGCTCGATTTTGACTGGGAAGTGGCGATTGGCGACGAGAACGTGTCGGCGGAAGAATTCCTGGAACTTGCCGAGAATGCGGATGGGCTATTAAAATACAAGTCGCAGTATGTGGAGGTGAGCGCCGAGGACCTGCAACGCATCCGCGAACAGATTGAAGGCCGCGCGAAAGGCGATAAGGGCGCGAAAGACCCAGATGCGGAAGGCGCCGCAGACAGCGAAAACGCGGGTAAAGACGGCGCAGGTTCCGCTGCGGGTGATGAAAGCGCGGACGGCGAACCGATCATCACGCAGGCGAAACTCGTGCAGGCGTGCTTTACCGGGGAATGCGACGGCATCCCGGTCGACATGGCGGGCGAATTCAAGCAGCAGTTCGATTCCTGGCGCAGCGAAACCGAAGTCGCCCTCCCCGAACACCTGAACGCGACCATGCGCCCCTACCAGGTGCGCGGCTACTCATGGATGTACAAGAACCTGGAAATCGGTTTCGGCTGCATCCTCGCCGACGACATGGGCCTCGGAAAGACCCTCCAGGTCATCGCGTTCCTCCTCAAGATGCACGAAGAAGGCAAGCTCGCCGAAAAGAAGGCGCTCGTGGTATTGCCCGCGGGCCTACTGTGCAACTGGCAGGTCGAAATCAAGAAATTCGCGCCCGACCTCACGTTCTTCGCCTACCACGGCGGGAGCCGCGACCTCGAGAAATTCCACGCCGATGTGCTGCTCACCACCTACGCCACGTTCCGCAAGGACTTTGACGAACTGAACGAACGTGAATGGCAGGTAATCGTCATCGACGAAGCGCAGAACATCAAGAACGCCGACAGCGAGCAGAGCAAGCTATTGCGCCGCATGCGCGCCCCCATGAAAATCGCGATGAGCGGCACCCCCGTCGAGAACCGACTCATGGAATTCTGGACCATCATGGATTTTGCGAACCGCGGGTTCTTCCCGAGCGCCGCCGAATTCCGCGAAAAGTTCGAGACGCCCATCCAAAAAATGGGCAACGAGAAGGTGGCAGAAACGTTCCGCAAGATTACGGCACCCTTCATGCTGCGCCGCCTCAAGACCGACAAGAGCATCATCAGCGACTTGCCCGACAAGATTATCCAGGACGAATACGCCGAACTCACCAAGCCGCAGGCAGCTCTGTACCAAAAGACGCTCGAGCACTTTATGCAGGAACTCGAGATGGAACAGGCGCTGAGCGAGAAGGCGAACGACGCGCACGCGCTATTCAAGCGCAAGGGAATCATATTGCAGATGATTCTCGCCCTCAAGCAAATATGCAACCACCCCGCGACATTCCTGAAGGGAGCCGCAGCCGCATCGCAGGAGAAGGTCGCTGAGCCTGCCGAAGCGACGCCGGCCCTTTCCTCCGGCAAAATGCAGATGCTCCTCGACCTGCTCACCTCCATCCAGGAACAGGGCGAAAAGACGCTCATCTTCACGCAGTTCGCCGAGATGGGATTCCTGCTCGAAAAGACCATCACGGAAGAACTCGGGCTCCGCACGCACTTCTACCACGGCGGATGCACGCAGACGCAGCGCACCTCCATGATCGAGGACTTCCAGAAGAACCCCGAATGCAAGGTGCTCATCCTCTCGCTCAAGGCGGGCGGAACGGGCCTCAACCTCACCGCCGCATCGCAGGTCATCCATTACGACTTGTGGTGGAACCCCGCCATCGAAGCGCAGGCCACCGACCGCGCCTTCCGTATCGGGCAGACACGCAACGTGCAGGTCCACAGGTTCATCACCAAGGGAACGTTCGAAGAAAAAATCAACGCGCTTCTCGAGACAAAGAAATCCATCGCGAACATGACCGTGAGCGCGGGCGAAACCTGGCTCGCCGACATGGACGACAAGCAGCTCGGCGAAGTCTTCGGGCTCGACAACACCCTCGTATAGCAAGATTTCAGCACAAACTAATCACAGAAAAAGGCCGCCGGAGCGACCTTTGGAAAAAACAAAGCATTTGAATTAGTTTCTTAATGAGATAACATTTCTTTTAAAAAATTTCCTTTTGGGGTAGTATCAATATATTCATCAGGTTTCAATCGTATTTTCCCGCTATATACATCAATTTTTATTTGACCATATCTACAAAGACGAACATCTTTCTTGCAAAAGTCATAATGACTCAACAAGGTGTGCACCCGATATTTGTCCTCATCTATTTTTTCAACAGATTTGGCTAAACGAAGAAGGATATACTTTGATGTTAAAAAATACGCTAGCAACACGAATAATATGAAGAAAACATAACATTCAATAAACTTACTAGCATAAGGGCTATTAAAATAAACTACAGATATATATGCAATCATCGTAATAAAGATGACCGTCCATACAATAAAGAAAAACCAAACAAATTTCAGCAATCCTTGTTTTAGTACTAACATTATTTACTCCGGGTAACACTCTGTACCTCTCCAATCATAGGAAATTTTCAGCGACTTGAGCCTGGTTTCTATTCCGCCCAGTGGTTTCCGTTGTAGTTCTTGGCGGTGTCGGCGTCCATGCCGATTTGGCGCACAAGGTCTTCCATGCTGGCGAACTTCTGTTCGGGGCGCAAATAGGCCATCAGGTCGAGCACCAGGTGCTGCCCGTAGATATCCTCGCTAAAGTCGAGAAGGTAGGCCTCGATAGCCATCTGGTGGGGCCCGGGCGCAGAGGGCTGCACGCCGATATTCACCACGGCGCGGCAAATGCGGCCATCCGCAAGCCTCGCGGACGCCACGTACACGCCGGATTTCGGCAGGAACTTGTACTGTTCCACCTGCAAATTCGCGGTCGGGAACCCGATGGTATGCCCGAGGCGCTTGCCCACGACTACGGTTCCGGAGAGGCGGTAGGGTCGCCCGAGGTATGTCTGCGCGCGGGAAACGTCGCCGTTCAAAAGTGCGTTACGCACGGCGGAAGAACTCACGCGTTCGCCCTTGTGCAGCACAATGGAAAGCATCTGCGTGCTGAGTTCCGGGAACGCGGCGGTAATCGTCTCGTAGTTGCCCTTGCCGCCAGCACCAAAGCAGTGGTCGTGCCCGAAGAACATGGAGCACACGCCGCGCTTCTCGATGAGTTCCTTACGGACAAATTCATCGAACGGGAGTTTCGCGACTTCGGGCGTAAACGGCAGCACCAGGAAATCGAGTCCGAGACTCTCGATGAACTCGCGCTTTTCTTCGGTGGTGGTGAGGAGCAGCGGGTCGCCGGGGCCGCGCAACACGTAGTTGGAATGGGGTTCGAAGGTGATGACGGTCGGAGTCCAGCCGTTCACTTCGGCGACGGCCTTGAGCGTGCGGAAAAGCGCCTGGTGCCCCAGGTGGCACCCGTCAAAATTGCCCATCGTCACGGCTCTTTTCTGTTTCTCGTTCACCGACATTCGTTCCCTACCTTGTCATTCCCGCGAAGGCGGGGATCTTCCTTACTCATCTTCCCCTAAATATATCTTCGGGCAGATACGGCCCGGTTCGTAGCGACACACGCTCAGCACGTTGCCGCTTGCATCGGCGGCGAACACGAGCCTTTCGCAGTCGTCGCCACGGCCCTGCTGTTTTTCGGCGCCTTCCACGGGCTCGCGCCACGGAATCCAGTTGCCCTTGCGGATAACCGCCATCTGGTCTGCATCAAGTTTCACGACCGGGAAGTCGAGCACCTGCTCCACGGACTTGAGGTGTTCGCGCGTCAGGTCTTCCCCGCGCACGGCGGATTCCACGGAGACCTTCCCGATGCAGTGGCGGCGAATCTGCGAGACGCACCCGCAGGTCCCGAGAGCGCGGGCAATGTCGCGCCCGAGCGCACGCACGTAGGTCCCCTTGCTGCACACGCACTCGATATCGAACGTCGCAAATTCCTTGCCGGAGCAGCCTTCGGTTAAGCCACCCTCGCCCACGACCCTGAGCGATTCGATGTGGATGCGGCGCGGCTTCATCTCGAAATCCTTCCCGCGTTCGGCCCAGTCGCTCGCGCGGCGGCCGTCAATCTTCACGGCGCAATAGCGGGGCGGAACCTGGTCTATGTCGCCCGTGAACTGCGGAAGAACCGCCTCGATGGCGGCACGGCTCACCGTCAACGCGGCCCCTTGCTCGGCGACATCTCCATCCCATTCGAGGGTGTCGGTCTCGTAGCCCAGATGCAGGCGGAACGTGTAGCACTTGTCCTTCGCCTCCACGTAAGGCAACAAGCGCGTCGCACGCCCGGTGGCAGCGATAATCAGGCCCGACGCCCGCAAGTCGAGCGTCCCGGCATGCCCCACGCGCTTAGTACAAAAGACCCTTTTCAACGGGAAAAGGGCCTTGAACGATGTTTCGCCGGCAGCTTTGTCCAGCAGGATGAATCCCGAAGGAGCCAACTAGAGTTCCCCTTTCTGCTTCAGCTCGGCGAGGATTTCCTCGATGTGCATCGCATGTTCCAGGTTCTCGTCCAGCACGAACTTCAGTTCGGGAATCTTGCGTATCTTGAGCGACTTGCCCAGCACGCCGCGGATAAAGCCCGCGGAATTGTTGAGGCCTATCAGGGAATCGGTCTTTTCCTTGTCGGTACCCATGACGGACACGAGAATCTTCGCATAGCTCAGGTCCTCGGTAATCGTCACGCGGGTAATGCTCGCAAGGCTGCTCACGCGAGGATCCTTCAAGCCTTTCTGCAAAAGCTTTCCGATTTCCTCGCGGAACTGTTCGCCCAGTCTGTCTGTTCTGCGGCTCATTAGGCGTCCTTTTCCTCGGCAGCCTTCTTGGCCTTCTCTTCGGCTTCTTCGCGGGCGACGTCTTCAAGCGTACGGGCAACCTTGACTTCCTTGAAGAAGATGAGGCTGTCGCCTTCCTTGATATCGTCGTAGCCCTTGAGGCCGATACCGCACTCGAAGCCACGAGCGACAGACTTGACGTCGTCCTTCATGCGCTTGAGCGACTGGACCACAGTCGTACCGAGTTCCACGCCGTTGCGGTACACGCGAACGTGAGAGGTGCGGTCCACTTCGCCGTCGGTAACCATACAGCCGGCGATGAGGCCAATCTTCGGAATCTTGAACACCTGGCGGATTTCGGCTTCGCCCGAAAGTTCCTCGCGCATAATCGGCTTGAGGAGGCCTTCCACGGCGTTCTTGATATCTTCAATACAGTCGTAAATCACGCGGTAGTTGCGGATTTCGATGCCTTCCTTCTGCGCCATCTCGCGGATAGAGAGCGAGGGCATCAGGTGGAACGAGACGATGATGGCAGATGCGGTCGTCGCAAGCAGGATATCGGATTCCGTAATGGTACCCACACCCTTGCGGATGATGTTGACGCGCACTTCCCTGTTGGTAAGCTTTTCGAGGGATGCGGCAAGAGCTTCGGCAGAACCACCCACGTCGGCCTTGACGATGAGGTTGAGTTCGGAGAGCTTGCCTTCCTTCTTGTCGTTGAAGGAGTTCTCGAGAGAAACGGTCTTGCGGGCGCGCAGGTCGCGTTCGCGAGCGGCCATGCGGCGCTTGCTCGCGATCTCACGTGCCGTCTTTTCGTCGTCGACCACGATGAGGTCGTCACCGGCCTGCGGCGTACCGTCGAAGCCGAGCACCTGGCACGGGCTGGAAGGCGGCACGGCCTTGAGCTGCTCGCCACGTTCGTTGAACATGGCGCGCACGCGACCGGCGTAGATACCACACACGAACGGGTCACCCACATGGAGCGTACCGTTCTGCACGAGGATCGTAGCCATGGAGCCCTTGCCCACGTCGAGCTTGGATTCCACCACAGCACCGCGGGCGTGAGCGTCCGGGTTCGCCTTGAGTTCCTGAACTTCGGCTTCGAGCGCGAGCGTTTCCAGGAGCTGGTCCATGCCCTGACCCGTACGGGCAGAGACTTCCACACAGCTCGTGGTACCGCCCCACTGTTCCACTTCAACGCCGCGTTCGGCAAGTTGTGCGCGGATCTTGTCGGGGTTCGCCGTCGGAAGGTCGATCTTCGTGATGGCAACAACCATCGGGACCTTCTCGCGCTTTGCAAGTTCAATACATTCAACCGTCTGGGGCATCACCATGGAGTCGGCAGCCACAACGAGCACGATTACGTCGGTCACCTGAGAACCACGGGCACGCATGGCGCTGAACGCCTCGTGACCCGGAGTATCGAGGAAGGTCACCTTGCCCTGTGCCGTCGTTACCTCGTATGCACCGATGTGCTGGGTAATGCCACCCGATTCGCCAGAAACCACGTGAGTCTTGCGGATCCAGTCGAGGAGAGAAGTCTTACCATGGTCCACGTGGCCCATCACGGTCACCACCGGATGGCGCGGCTTCAGGTTTTCCTGAGATTCCTCTTCCACGCCGAGAGCTTCCTCTTCGTATTCTTCCATGAGCTGGGCCTCGTAGCCAAACTCGTCGGCAAGAATCTGGATGGTCTCGAAATCGAGGCGGGCGTTGATGGTCACCATCATGCCCATCTCCATGCACTTCGCAATCACGCGGGCAGGCATCTGGTCCATAAGGCCGGCGAGTTCGCCCACGGTAATGAAGTCGGAGGTCTTGAGAATCTTCTTCTCTTCGCCGGAACCGTTGTCGTTGTGTTCCTTGCGATAAACTTTCTTGACAGGCTTCTTGGAAAGGTCGGCCATCACGCGCGAGACGTTCTGGCGTACCATTTCCTGCTGCTGTTCTTTCTGCTGTTCCTGGCGGTCACGGCTGTTGCCACGGCGGTTCTTGTCGTTGCCGTGACGGCCATTCTGGCCCTTGCCCTGAGCGTTGCCGCCCTTGCCGGCATTCTGCGCGCCCATCCCGGATGCGCTCGCGTTGAACGCCTCCTGCATGGAGCCGCTGGAGAACCCGCCGTTACGGCCGGTGTAGCCGCCGCGGGAGGAACTTGCATTCTGGCCGCCTTGGCGACCACGGTTGTCGTTGTTGCCGCGCGGGCCGAACGAACCGGTGTACCCCTGGGCATTGCCCTGCGGGCGTCCGCCAGGACGGCGGTTGCCACCCGGGCCGCGGCCACCCTGCTGTTGCTGCTGGCTCTTCGCGATACGCGCGAGGATTGCTGCATCGGGCTTGAAGACCTGGGCCTTCATCGGCGGTTGCTTGAGTTCAGTATTGGCCGTCATCATCGTAGGCGCGGCCGGGGCCGGAGCGGCAGGCTTCGGGGCGGGAGCCGCAACAGGCTTGGGATCCATCTTGGGCGCCTCTGGCTTCGGCTCGGCCTCGGCGACAGGCGCTGCAACAGGCTTTTCGGGAGCAGCGGGTGCGGGAGCCACCGGAGCCGGCTTTTCGGGAGCCTTCTCTACGGGCTTTGCGACGACGGGTTCTGCAGCAGGAGCCGCATCCGGCTTCGGAGCGGGAGCCGCGGGCTTTTCGACCGCAGGCTTTTCTGCAGCGGGTTTCGAAGGCTTCGGCACAGCGGGTTTCGCGACCTTCGCAGCAGAATCCTTCTTGACTGCAGCCTTCTTGAGGCTTACCTTCACGCCGTTTTTCGTCGTCGATGTCGTCGTCGACTTCTTCTCGGCAGGGGCTGCGTCAGACTCCGAAGAAGACGCCTTCTTCAAGTTCTTCGCACGGGAGTCCTGCTTCTGCTTTTCGGCAGCGGCGGCCTCTTCAATCTTCTCGAAATCGGCGGCATCCACCTTGGACACATGGGTACGAACGGTGACTCCCGCATCACGCAGGAGCTTCATGACCACGTCTACCTTGAGTCCGTGCTTGTTCGCCCAATCGATCGGTTTAATTTGTTCTTCAATACTCATCAATTAGCCTGTTTATAAAACCCTTTTCCTGAGATGCGACTACTCGTTCTCCTGAGCTTCCGCCACAGCCTCTTCCTGAGGTTCGGCAGCAGCGTTCTCCTGCTTGGCGGCATCGCCAAAGAGAGCGTCGGCCTTGCGGGCGGCGGCACGGCGCAGTTCCTGCGGGCGCGGAGCGAGCACGAGAGCCTTAGCCTCGTCGTCCTTCTCGGACCATTCCTTCTCGCCGAACACGTCGAGGTCACGTTCCACAAGCTGGGAAGCGAGCTTCACGTTCTGGCCGTTCTTGCCGATAGCCTGCGCGAGATTGTCGTCATTGATGACCACCACCACACGGCGCGTGCCCGGGACTTCGGAAAGCTTCACTACATTCGCCGGAGCGAGGGCACGGGTAATGAACACGTCCATGTTCGGATTCCAGTGCACGATGTCGATGCGTTCGTTACCGAGTTCGCGGACAATCGTCTGCACGCGAGCACCCTTCATGCCGACGCATGCGCCGACCGGGTCGATCTTCTCGTCGCGGGAGTATACGGCAATCTTTGCACGGTACCCCGGTTCGCGGGCGACACCCTTGATTTCGACGGAGCCATCGTAAATTTCCGGGACTTCCTGGCGGAAGAGTTCCTTGAGGAAGTCGCCACTTGCGCGGGAAAGAACGACCTGTGCGCCGTTCTTCGCGGAATCTTCAACGCGGGCGATGACAGCCTTCACGGACTGGCCCTGCACGAGGCGTTCGTGACCAATCTGTTCGCGGGGAGGAATCATGGCCTCGGTCTGCTTGCCCAAGGAAACAATCACGTTGCGGCCTTCGAGGCGGAGCACTTCGCCGCTGATCATCGTGCCGATGCGGCCGCGGTAGGTGTCCGTAATCTTCTGGCGTTCGGCATCGCGGATTTGCTGGGTCAGGAGCTGCTTGGCGGTCTGGATGGCCTGGCGACCGAAGGAGGTGGTCGGAACTTCCATTTCGAGGAAGTCACCCGGCTGGGCATCTTCGTTATATTCCTGGGCCTCGGCTACAAGCATGTAGCCTTCGTCCATCTCCTCGACTTCCTCGGCGGTCATGTTCGGGTCGTAGTCCGGATAGTCGTCCACAACTTCAACGCGGAGGAACACGTGAATTTCGTTCGTTTCCTTGTCGATGTCGACTTCAATCTTCTTGTCGATATGCAGGTACTTGCGCGCAGCAGAAATCAACGCCTGCTTGAGGGCTCCCTCGATGACGGAGTCGTCCATGTTCTTGGCATCCATCACTTCCTTGAGCACTTCAACCAAATTGACCTTGGGTTCTTTAATTTTAGCCATTCTAGACCTTCCTATTATATTTGTACATCCACTTTCGCCACAAGCACCTCGGAGCGCGGCACGACGATATCGCCGGCATTTCCCTTGAGGGTGAGCGTCAAGCTTTCTTCATCGCAAGCCTTGAGCTTGCCTGTCACGGGCTTTCCGGTGCTGCGGGTCACCCGCAAAAAACGACCGATGTTGCGTGTAAAATCAGCGACCGACTTGAGGGGGCGGTCCAACCCGGGAGACGACACTTCGAGCGTGTAGGCCCCCTCAATAATCTCAGGGTCAAGGTCCAGGGCGTCAGAAAGGTGACGGCTCACGTTCGAGCAGTCGTCAATCGAGACCCCTTCGGGTTTGTCTATGTAAAGGCGCAGCGTCTTGCGCTTCCCGGCACGGAACATGTCCTGTTCCACTAGTGTCACGCCAGCAGCCTCGCAAGCCTCGGCGATAAGCGTATCCAGTTTCTGGTTAACCAAATAGACCTCGTATAATAAACGGCGTTCGTATACGGCCCCGAAATCTGCTCATTTAAGCCGAAAACGGGTCCACGAACGTCAAGACGCACCAAATAGAGAAAAATTTTTTGCCTTAGGCAACCCAAAGAATCAAAAACAAGCGGCAAACGGGGCTATTAACGGGCCAGCACGAACTTCTCGATAACCTCGGTGATTCCCGAATGGTTGTTGTCGTTTACGGTCACGTAGTCGGCAATGTCCTTCGCCACCTGCGAGGCGTTTGCCATCGCGACACCTGTACCCGCCGCCTCTATCATCGGGCAATCGTTTTCCTCGTCGCCCACCGCAATCGTATCTTCGATGCCCACCTTGTAGAAGTCGGCCATGAACTTCACCGCAGCACCCTTGTTGCTTAGCATGTGAGAAAACTCGAGCATCTCGGGCTTGCTGAACACGTCAAAGAGCTTGCCCTCGGTAGTCTTGCGCATCTCGGTGCGGAAATCCACGAGGCCAGAATGTTCGAAGGGCGTAATGATGTTCACCTTGATGGGGGGCTTTACGACGACATTCACAAACTTGCCGTAATACTCGCGAATGTCATTTACAACAACGTAATCCATCTTCATCAGGCGGCAATACGTCTTGAGCTGTTCCGTCTCGTATTCCGAAACAACCAGGTCGCCCGAGTAGGTGTGCGCGTGCATCCCGCGGGCGTGAGCGGCATCCATGATGGCCTTGACCTCGTCGACGGGAATGTACCGCGTGAGAATCGGCTTCTTTTCGCCGCAATCGTAAATGAGCCCGCCGTTGAAACTCACGAGGAAAAACCCTGGTTCCAGGAACCCGTACTGTTCTGCCAACTGCTTGACGCTCGTGAGCGGCCGACCTGTAGTCATCACGAACTTGTGGCCCGCATCGATCATCGCGCGGATAGAGCGCATGTCGGTTTCCGAAATGCGCTTGTCGTCGGTCAGGAGCGTGCCGTCAAGGTCTGTGAACAGGATTTTCATCGCGGGCAAATATAGAATTAGTCCTTCACGCAACGGACAGAATAAGCGCAGTACACAAGGACGTGAGGCAGCTCTGCATAGTCGTTGTCGTAGTACAAACTCATTTGGTACGCATTTCTGCTATCGTACGCAGTAGAACTCCAGAAAAACGCGTAGTAGCGCTCACTGTAATACCCAGAGCCACCCCTGCCAGCAGGCAGCGCCGAGAACCCAAAATCATCCGTGCCATTGCCATTGCTAAACCACCCAGACGTTGACTTGAGTTTTGTTCCAGCAGTGGAAGAATCGCCGACTGCAGTGCACAAAGTTTTCCACTCTATTTTGCTGGGTAGATGCCAACCTGTGGGGCAAACGCCACGCACGGGATAAGTCGGCGAGCACCTCTTGTCATATCCGCACCCCTTGCCGTTCGTACTCCATATACCAGCACTATCCATGGCGTCACTCCATAAATAAAGGCGACCGTACTTGGCGCAGTTGCTGGTGTAATCGTTGTAGCATTGGCTATTCGACGTTTCGTAGTTCAGGTTCTCCGCCATCCATACTTGGTCACCAATTTTCACAGTCCTGTAAGTTTGGCCGTCACGTTCGTCCTTAAAGCAGTTCTCGTCTGTTTCAACATTACACTGATCCCTTTTATCTTCAGGATCAGACGACTTCGCAGAACTGCTGTTCGTCATGACGGACAGAGCCTGCTCTGAACTTGATGAATGAAATTCGCCATCTCCCCTATTGCTACTAGATTCAGCACTGCTACTGGACACGTTTGTCTCGCCATCGCTCGACTGCAATATAATACTAGACGAAGATTTCGCCAAACTGCTGGACATAACAGAAGAAGACGAATCGCCGGAAGGCTTCGTCGCGAAATCGCTGTCATCGTCGCTACAGGCGACAAGCATCGCCGCACAAAGAAACGCAATGGATCCTATCAGTCGCCTGCGGCTCCTTCCAGGATGACACCATAAATTTGTCATATATCCTCCTTTTATATTTCAAAAATATAATAAAGAAGAATTTAGAGTCAGCGACTATCAGAAGAACATATTGCCAAAGCGGACGATGACACCGGCGAAAACGACGCTCACCATGGTCATGAGCTTGATGAGGATGTTGAGCGAGGGGCCCGCGGTATCCTTGAACGGGTCGCCCACGGTATCGCCCACTACGGCAGCCTTGTGCGTATCGGAGCCCTTGCCACCATAGTTGCCCTTCTCGACAAACTTCTTCGCATTGTCCCAGGCGCCACCCGAGTTGTTAAGCATGGTGGCAAGCGCAAACCCGCTCGCAAGCCCGCCGGCCAACAGCCCGAACACGCCAGCCACACCCATGAAGAGGCCCACCAGTACGGGCACAACCACCGCAAGGATAGACGGCACAATCATCTCGTGCTGGGCACCCGTCGTTGAAATTTCCACACAGCGAGCATAATCGGGTTCGCCTGTCCCTTCCATGATTCCCGGAATCTCGCGGAACTGGCGACGTACCTCCTCCACCATCGCGCTGGCCGCACGCCCCACCGCCTTGATGGTGAGCGCGCAGAACACGAACGTCATCATCGCGCCGATGAACAGGCCGCCAAGCAGCATGGGGTTCATCAGGTTCAGGTTGTATATCTGCATGAAGTCCGCGTAATTTACCTTGCTCGCGACCATACCGAGCAGGTCGCCGTTCTCAGCAATCGCACGC
This sequence comes from Fibrobacter sp. UBA3629, assembly GCF_002374005.1. Lineage (NCBI taxonomy): Bacteria > Pseudomonadati > Fibrobacterota > Fibrobacteria > Fibrobacterales > Fibrobacteraceae > Fibrobacter > Fibrobacter sp. UBA3629. The sequence goes on from NZ_DFLC01000012.1 coordinate 68,030, forward strand.
GTGCCTCCATCCAGGAACTTGACACCAGCGACACCCGAAAGCGCATTCGCAAGGTCGTTCGCGCCGTTCGCAAACGCGACGGAGCCCACCTTCCACACGCCCTCCGCAGAGGTCGCGAGGTGCCCGAGCCAAATCTTCACTTCTTCCACATACGAGGCGAGCAAAGCCATCGCGGTAAGGGCGGCAGAACCAATCGCGAATCCCTTGCCCGTCGCGGCGGTAGTGTTCCCGAGCATATCGAGTTCGTCGGTACGGGCGCGCACTTCGGGGTCGAGGCCCGCCATCTCGGCGTTGCCGCCCGCGTTGTCGGCAATCGGCCCGAAGGCATCGGTCGCAAGCGTAATGCCGAGCGTGCTGAGCATACCCACCGCGGCAAAGCCCACGCCATAGAGGCCCATCGCCATGTTGTCAAATCCGCCGGAGCAGCCAAACGAGAAGATGATACCCACCACAATCGTCACCACCGGAAGCCCCGTGGAGAACATGCCCACAGATATGCCGTCGATAATCGTGGTCGCGGCCCCGAGTTTTGCCTGGCCCGCAATGCCACGCGTGGGCTTGTACGCATCGGAAGTGTAGTACTCGGTAAACTGCCCGATAAGGATACCCGCGGCAAGGCCCGAGAGCACGGAGCCGAATATGCCCATCGAGATGAAGTCGAACTTCACGAGCACGAGGAGCGCCACGAGAATAAGCACCGACGAGCCAAGCGTCCCCGTAAGGAGCGAACGCAACAGGGACTTGGTCGTGGCATTTTCCTTCGTGCGTACAGCAAATATGCCCACGAGGGAAAGGACAATCCCGATTGCCGCCACCACCATCGGGGCGATTACGAGCTTTATACCGCCCATCGGGAGGGCCGCCCCGAGGGCAGCCGTCGAGAGTATGGACCCGCAGTAAGATTCGTAGAGGTCGGCGCCCATCCCGGCGACATCCCCCACGTTGTCACCGACGTTATCCGCAATGGTCGCCGGGTTGCGCGGATCATCCTCGGGGATGCCCGCCTCGACCTTGCCCACAAGGTCGGCGCCGACATCGGCCGCCTTCGTGTAAATGCCTCCACCCACGCGGGCGAACAGCGCCTGCAGGGAAGCACCCATCCCGAAGGTAAGCATGGTCGTGGTGATTTCCACCATCTTCGCGTGCGCCCATTCGGCGTTATTCACCATATCGGTGCTCCAGGCCCCGAGCGAGAGCTTTGCGGCCACATCGGCACCGAAGTTCCACACGTTGTGGTCGTAAATGTAGTTGAGCGCAAAGAACCAGGCCGAAATATCGAGCAGGCCGAAACCCACCACCACGAGCCCCATCACCGCACCGCTCCGGAACGCGATGACAAGCCCGCGGTTCAGGCTGCTGATGGCACAGTTCGCCGTCCTGGAACTCGCGTAGGTCGCAGTTTTCATGCCCAAAAAGCCACAAAGCCCGCTGAAGAAGCCGCCCGTCAGGAATGCCACCGGCACGAACGGGTTCTGGATGCCCATAACGGCTAGCACCACGAACACCACGAAAAGCACGGCAAACACGATAGAGACCGTCTTGTACTGCCGCCGGAGGTAGGCAAACGCGCCCACGCGCACAAAATGCGCAATCGCCTTCATTTTCTTATTGCCGTCGGGTTGCCGTTTCATGAAGCGGTAGAAGAAGAACGCCATGGCGAGCGCCACCAGCGCTGCGACCGGAACCAAATACCAATAGCATGGAATAGTAAGCATAGAGACCTCTTTTTTTACTAGACCTGGCCGGCATCCGACGACCTTATAAAGAAATCTATACCGAAAAAGCCGAAAAAGGAGTAAAATTTTTAAATTTTCCCTCCATGTTGGAAAACCTCAATTTCCATTTCGCGTTTTACGACTGGCTGCTCGTGTTCATGGTGACCGCTTTAGGCGTTTTCAGCGCCTACACCAAGGATCCCCAACTCAAGGCCGTCGCCGCCACCATCCCCATCCCCTGCGGTTTCGCCTACATCGCCGTCGGTCTCCCGATGGGGGCAGCTAACGCCATTTCGGGGTTCATGTGCCTCCTGTACGTGCATATCGTGCGGATCATGCACTACAAGGTCAAAATCCCGATTATTCCCTCCATCGTGATCGGTCTTGCCTGCTTTGTCGCCCTCGGGACCTTCCTCATGCCCATAGTCCCCGATACCGAAGCCATGTTCCTCGGGGCGTGCGCATTTGATTTCACCGTAGGCGTAATCCTCTTCCAAAAACAGAAATACAAGTCCGGTGTGCGTTACAAGACGCCCCTCCCCGTCTACATCAAGGCCCCGGCCATCGCGGGCGTAGTCGCCGGGCTCATGGTCATCAAGAGGCTCATGGGCGGGTTCTGCACGAGTTTCCCGATGATGAACTCCATCGTGAGCTACGAGAGCCGCTTTTCGCTGGGCGACCAGTGCAGGCAGCTCCCGCTATTCCTCATCGCGGGCCCCTTCATGTTCATCGAGATGCGCTACCTGGAAATTTACCTCCACCTGAACCACTGGATTGTGCTCCTGTGCGGCTACATCCTGTTCGCCTTTATATACTGGCCGCTGAACAAGGAACTCAAGCGCAGGAATGCCGTCAACTACAACAATCCGGCCCCGAAAGATCCGTAAAAAAGCACGGCGGCAAAAAAATTATTAGATATTTTCCGTCATGGATAGTCTGGAACTAAAGGTCATCGCGCGAATCGAAAGCGACTTTCCCGAAAAATTCGGGATTCCGAGGCAGAGCGGGATAGTTCCCGCGCTGCGTTCCACGATCCGTTTCGAACCCGAATTCCGCAACGCCGATGCCCTGCGTGGACTTGACGGATTCAGCCACCTGTGGCTCCTCTGGATTTTCTCGGAGAACGTGCGCGACACCTGGAAACCGACCGTACGGCCGCCCAGACTCGGAGGCAACACTCGGCTCGGGGTATTCGCGACCCGCAGCAGTTTCCGCCCCAACCCCATCGCAATGAGTTGCGTGAAAATCGAGGAAATCCGGCTAGAAGGTTGCGATGGGCCCGAAATTGTCGTGAGCGGCGCAGACCTCATGGACGGCACCCCCATCGTGGATATCAAGCCCTACCTGCCGTATGCGGACGCCATCTCCGATGCGAAGGGAGGTTTCGCCACGGCAGTCGCCGAAGACAAGCTCCCCGTGGTCGTTCCCGCGGAACTCGCAGACGCTCTTCCTGCAGGAAAAATGGACGCACTCAGGGAAGTCCTCGCGCAAGACCCGCGCCCGCATTACCAAGACGACCCCGAACGCATTTACGGGTTTCCTTTCGCAGGCAAGGAAATCAAGTTCAAGGTCAACGAAAAAGGCCTAAGCGTAGTTTCCATCGCCTAGGCCTCATCACCACCCCTGGTTGCTTCTCCAACCGAACCCCAAAGAGGTGATTTTTACTTAATCTTCAACTTCTGCACCGAGCGAACAGCGCCCACCTCGACAGAAACAATGTAGTTTCCAGACGGAAGCATCGCGGAATCGAACCCGAGCATGCCACCGGCATAGCTGCTGCCAAAGTCAAGGACCTCGTTTCCAAGCAAACTGTAGACCTTCGCGACAATGCGGTTCGCGGACGCCATGACCGGGACGGACACGCGGTTATCCTTCACGACTACCTTTCCGATGATTCCGGACTGAGCCTGTTGCAAATCAATGGCATCCGTCGCAGAAGATTTCGGCCAGGACCAATTGTGATGGCTGGAACTGGACGCCGCGCTCGATGAACTTTCTGCCTGATGGCTGCTGCTTGACTTCGCCTCGGAACTGCTTGACGCGGCCGCGGTCGCAGGCTTGATCTTGTCGCCCAGCACTTCGATCATCTTTTCGGCATAGCGCTTGCCGAAGTCGCGGTATTCCTGCGAGGTAAAGTGCACGTTCTGGCCATCGCCCAATGCCTGGTTGAAGCCCTCGGAAGAGACCACATAGAAGTTCTTGGACTGCTGCGGGAGTTTCGCGATGTTGTTGTTGGCACCGCTGCTTACGCCGCTGCGCAGAACTTCGCCAGCGAGGAACGGAATGTCGCTACCGAGGCCCAGATCCTTGATAATGTTGTCGTAGACCTTCTTGACCTTGGAGGGCCACTGGCCGTTACCGGCATCCGTTTCGCCCTGGTGGAAGATAATGCCCTTGATGACGCCTTCTTCCTGGGCCTTCTTGGCCATCTCGATCATGCGACCGTAGGGATTGCCGCCATAGGTGTTGATTCGCTGGGTCATCCAGCTCTGCTGCGTCCTCGCATAATTTGCGTAGTTGTCCTTGTCAAACAGGTCAATACTGCACCCCGCGACAGCCACCACGATGACACCCACCTTGATCTGGGGATCCGTCTTTTCGACCATGGTACGGCCGAAGTAGTCCGTGGGGCCGAGCTTCGCGCCCTGGCAATGGGCCAGCGGCGGAACGGCAGTAGACCATTTGCCCTTGGTCTTCCCAGAACAGGAGCCGTTATCGGCCGCCCAGAGAACCTGGAAACGTTTGTCAACCGTCGTGTCCTGATTCCCGATATCGCCCTGACCTTCCATGTTGGACTGGCCAAACGCGAGATAGATATGGAAATTCGGGTCCGGCGCTGCGTATACAGCCGAAGCAACGCACGCTGCGAGTGCAATTTTCTTTAGATTCATTTTATACTCCATAACATAGACAGGTAACCAGCCCGTCACCATGTAAAATAAATCATAAACGCTGGATAATCGAGCCTAGAATCCAAATTCCGTTGTATAAAAAAGCAACACCAGCCCCTTTTTAAGGCTCAATAACATCAAAAAAAGATATGTCGACTAGCTAGTTGCAAAAGTTTTATATATATTCTCTAAAAACACTATCCGGAGAAGTTCTATGAAAAAAATTTTCCTGACCGTCCTTGCCGCAGCAAGCCTCTCGCTCCTTTCTGCCTGTGGAGACGACCCCGAACCGACCATGGTCGAAAAGTGCGCCAACGGTCTGAGCAAGGACTGCCTCGTCGGCACCTGGAACCTCCAGGCCATCAAGACACTCGACCTGAGCAGCGTCCACATCGACTTCGGTACAACACCAAGCACAATCGAGTTTACCAAGGACGGCAAGTTCACCTTCACCTGCACCTCCAACACGACCGAATCCGAAATGGCAGGCCGCGGATGTGCCGGGCAGAGTTCGTTCGGAACATGGGAAATCGCAGGCGCGAACCTTAACATCAAAATCGACATTTCCCGTTGCGGCGAACCCGTCGAAGGAAGCTACACGGTCACGCCGACCATCAACGACACCTACATGGACTTTCACGGACTCCTGTTCCATGTGAACGACATGACGGACTCGCTCACCAACAAGAACGCGACGGAATACTACATCCGCGCGGCAAACTAACGGCGCCAGCGGTTCTTCTCGTAATCGCGAATTACATCCAGGGCACGCTCGAAGAGGGCGCGCCTTTTTTGCGGGATACCCTCTGTATTTTCTATCCGCCGCAAGAACGCACCGACCGTTTCTCCGGGCTTGCGGACAAGCCCGAGCCTAGCAAGTGCTTTTTCCGCAGAATCGAGCCCCTTGACCCAGTGCTGCACGGACTGCGCGTATCCCGCATTTGACTTGCGGCAACGGAGCCCCCGCACGAACCTGAAAGCAATAACCGCAAGCGCGATGCACCCGAGAACCACATAGAGGGCAGTCCCCGAGAGGATGTTCTGCACGGCATCCTGCCAGGAATTCAAGGCAAGCCTCCATTCCCCATCGCGCAACACGTGGAAAACGCGGGCCGCACGCGCACGCACCCATTCAAACTTCATGTCAAACCAGGAGGGGCGTTCCACCTTCACCACGAACAGCGGAGGCGTCGGGTCAAACGTTGCCCAGGTTCCCATGTTACGCATTTCTACCCACGCATGCGAGGAATTCCGGCGGAATATTGCATACGGGCGCCCCGGTTCGACTTCCGGGCGGGCAAAACCCGTCACATAACGAGCCTTGATTCCAGCACGGCGCAACAGGAGCACAGACAACGTTGCATAATACTCGCAATAGCCGGAGCGGGTCGCCCAGAAGACCCGAAGCGGGTCTGCCTTCGCGCCCAGCTTGGCGGCAGCCTCCTTGGAATCGTCAACCTTCAAGGAATACGCAAAATGATTCAAGAAGTAATCACTTATTGCACGAGAATAGCGATATGGTCTTAATACAGCCGGTTCGTCAGGAATCGTATCAAGCCCCATTTCCATCGCAACCGTATCGAGGAAGCCCGCGAGGGGTGCAAAGACCTGCAAGTAGGAACTGTCCGGCGTATCGTTACCATATGTACCCGCAACAAACGGCCCCGTGGAGCCGCTCGGCACCGGCATGTAGTAGAACCAATCGCCACGGCGAGTATCGCCCTGCTTGAATATATTCGCTCTGAAATATTCCACGGAATCCGCATTCTTCGCGGCAACGGCAACGGCATCGTAAGGGGCGAAAATAAACCCGAAATTGTCGAGCGAAGATTGCACCCACACCGGGCGCGTGCTATCGGCAGACGACACGGAATCGCGGGTTTCGAACACGGCGTAATCCACCTTGTAGCGCGAAGCGTAGAGCATGCGGTCGTGGTGTGCCGGAAGTTTCCAGATGCCACCCACGTATTTTTCGTACACGGCTGCGCGCATATACTTCGGAGCGAGAGTATCCCACACGCGCAATACGACCTCGCGGTTGTACTTGCCTGCAAAGTTGGATTCGAACGACCCGAGCTTTACCACAGGGTCAAAGCCCATCAGGTTGCGTTTCTCATAGTAGTTCGCCATGCGCTCGGCGCTGTAGCTGCGGTGATGACGCCAGTACTGGAATCCCGCATACGAGATGGCGGAGAAGCCCGCCAAAAGGAGCAAGAACAGCGCATGTTTCCACCACTTGACTCGGGGCCTGGCGTAGGCATGGACAAGGATCAAGAGCGCCACAAGGACCGCCGCAGCTCCGTTTCCATACCCCTGATAGCAGCTCAACAGCATCGCCGCCACGCCATTGAAGAGGATAAAGACATCGTGTCCGCCATTGCCTAGACTTCGCATCTGCAACAAAGCAAGCGACAAGAGATAATATGCGGGAATATACACCAGCCATGGAGAAATTCCATATTCCGCCTGCGGGCTAAGCACCCACCAGATGGCAAAGGGAACAATCAGCCCGTAGGCTATCGACTTGCGGTACACAGGATTGCGCGAGGCATCGTTGCGGAAAAACACCACCATGAAAACCGCAAAGAAAATAAAGCCCAGCCAAACCAACCCCGAAGAGAATCCCAGGTTGATGCTAGTCATGCCAAGGAGAAGCAACTTCGCCCATTCGCGCAGGGTGAATTTTTTCATAGCGCCACCCCCTCCGCATCAAGCCTATCCAAGTCGACAAACAGCGCGTCTTCCGCACATTCCTTCGCAGCCGACGAGGCTACAACAACCTGCTTATGGACAAGCGGGTTTGATTCCACCTCAAGCCCCAGCCGAAGCACTGGTCCCATCGGGCGGGCCGCGGGCGACCAGACTTTACCTGCAGGCGATCTTGCAGACGAGCCGCGAACCCACCTTTCGAATACTTCCGCACGCGGGATGCGCGCCAAGGCCTCCAGGCAAGCGTCGAAGCGGCTGTCCGCATTCAGCGCAATCTCGCTGTCGCAAATGAAGAGCCTACCGAGGATTCCACGCTCGCACAGCCAATGGCAAACGCCGGCCGCTAGCCGGATCAAGGGTTCCACGCGGTACTTTTCCTGTATCGAGCGGGCTGTAACATCTATAACGAGCACTATGCCCGCACCGCGCTCCACTTCGAATTCCTTAGTGAAGGGACGACCATAGCGCGCAAAAGCCTTGTGATGCAAGTCGCGCAGGGAATCGCCCTCGCGGTATTCGCGCACACCCACAAAATCGAGGCCGCGTCCGAAATCCGGCATGAGGAGCGGGGCGAACGCCTGGCCGTTCTTCCCCATCGTGAGATAGGCAAACGAACGCAACGCAATCTCGCGCGGGTACACGAGAAGTTCGGCTTCCCCGCAGACAAAGGGCCAGCAGAGCATTCCCCTGATCTCGGGAACGACAAGCGACACGCGCGGAATCACGAAGGCCCCGCGGCGCGACGTAGCTATATCGCAACGCAGCGTGTGGTCGCTCCCGGGCGCGCATAGCGTCGCGGGCCCGGATTCCTTGCAGACAAGCGAAGTATCTATCCGTTCGCAAGAAAGCGTCGCGTAGTCAAGAGGACTCAGGGCGCGGAACTGGAGCTCGACATGCGCGACATTCCCTTCCACCGCATTCACGACGCGGATACCGCGGCCTTCGATACGGGTCTTGCGCGCCGTCATGAAAAGCGACGGGACAAGCGTCAGCATGAAGAGGAAGCAGACTCCCGAGAAAACCCACGGCAGCCAGAAATTCGCGACAAAGCCCACCATCAGCGAAAACAGGAACAGGCTCGCACAGGCGCGGCCCGCATAGGTGAAGCGTTCGCGCCACAGGTAATAGAGCCGCATCAGGATTCCGGCACGGCGCGGAGTCCTGGGGATAGAATCCAGAAACCACTTGAAAAACGACTGCCTCAAGCTTACCTGGGGATAGACGTTTGCGAGAGGATTCCCGAGAGAATGGCATGCGAAGCGCCGGGCGCGCTCTCCTTCGCGAACACGCGGTGTTCCATCACGGGGTAGAACACCCTCTGGATATCATCGGGGTTCACGAAATCGCGCCCCGCGACATAGGCGCAGGCTCGCGCCATCGCCAGCAGGTTGATACCCGCACGCGGGCTTGCGGCAAGCCGCACCCCCGCATCGCCGCGCGTCGCCTGCACGAGCGACACCGCATAGCGTTCCAGCGACTCGTCGACATGGACATCCCGCACCTGGGCCCGCGCGTCCAGGACGCCTTCCGGCGACGTCACCGCGCCGAGCTTTGCCAAAGGCCGCCCCGCGCGGTGGCTCCTCACGATGTCGAGTTCTGTCTCCGCCGTGGGGTAGCCGAGCGAAAGCCGTATCATGAAGCGGTCCATCTGCGCCTCGGGAAGCGGGAAAACCCCGTGGAATTCCACCGGGTTCTCGGTCGCGAGCACCATGAAGAGTTCGGGCAGCGCGTGGCGTTCGCCCTCGAGGCTCACCTGCCGCTCTTCCATCGCTTCCAGGAGGGCGCTCTGCGTGCGCGGCGAGGCTCGGTTGATTTCATCGGCCAGGAGCACCTGGGTAAACACGGGTCCCTTGCGAATTTCGAACTCGCCCGTATTCGCCTTGAACACCGCACCTCCCGTCACGTCGGCGGGCAAAAGGTCGGGCGTGAACTGGATACGCGCGAAGTCGGCACCGACAGCCGCCGCCAGCGCCTTCGCGAGCGTCGTCTTGCCCGTGCCGGGCACATCCTCGATCAGCACGTGGCCATCGGCAAGGAGCGCCATCACAAGCAGTTCAACGGAATCGTGCTTTCCAAGCAGCACGGAATCAAGAGCGTCAACAAGTTTTTTCACCATATCCGTAAAATACATTTCTATCCGCCCGCGCGGTTCAGAAATTTTCGCAAAAATGCCCGCCTTTCTTCTTTTCTATATTTTTGGTATGGAAATAGAGAAGCAAACCGTCGCCGTAGGGCTTTCCGGAGGAGTCGACTCCTCGCTCGCCGCCTGGACCCTCAAGCAGCAGGGCTACAACGTCGTGGGCATCACCATGTCCACATGGGACAACTCCATCCCCGGCATGCCCAAGATCGAGGGCCGTTCCGGATGCTTCGGCCCCAACGAGGACGAAAGCATCGCCGAGGCGCAGGAAATCGCGAAACGCATGGGAATCCCGCACTACACCGTCCCCGTCTCCGACGAATACAAGCGCCAGGTGCTCGACTATTTCCGCAGCGAATACCGCGCGGGCCGCACCCCCAACCCCTGCGTCCGCTGCAATCAGACCATCAAGTTCGGCGCCCTCCTGCATACCGCACGCAAGATGGGAATCGCCTTCGACCGATTCGCCACCGGCCACTACGCGCGCCTCGAATTTACCACCCCCGACAGGCCGTTCCTCTACCGTGCCGCCGACAATTCTAAGGACCAGTCGTACTTCCTTTCGAGACTGAGCATGGACCAGCTTTCCACCGTCATCTTCCCGCTCGGCGGCATGCACAAGGAAGACGTGAAGAACCTGGCCCGCGACCTCGGCTGGAACGACTACGCCGACAAGAAGGAAAGCCAGGACTTCCTCGAATGCGGAGACTACTCCGTACTCTTCGACGAGAGCGACAACGTCCCCGGCGACTTCGTGGATATAAACGGCAAAATCCTCGGCAAGCACAAGGGAATCGTCCACTACACCATCGGGCAACGCAAGGGGCTAAACATCGGCGGCCAGCCGGAACCCCTGTTCGTCGTGAGCATCGACGCCAAGAACAACCGCGTCGTCCTCGGACCACGCAGCACCCTGCAGTGCCACCAGGTCCACGCCGTAAACCTGAACCTAATGGTCGACCGCGACTCTTCCCTGCTTACAGGCAAGCTGTCCGCGCAGATCAGGCTCGGGCACAAGGGCGCACCCGCGCACATCACGCAGCTCGAGAACGACAGTATCTCCGTGGAATTCGAAGAGCCCCAGTTCGCATCGACACCGGGGCAAATCCTGGTACTCTACGACGGAGACGGTGTTGTCGCCTCCGCCGTCATCGACAAGTAAAAACTAGCCCTGGCTTTCGGTATATTCGCCGCCGAACGCCATCCCGCTCACCGAGAGGATCGGCGGGAACTGGATGCGTTTCGCAAGCGCAAGCCCGCGGAAGCGCCTGTGCCATGCGCGCATGTCCTCGAGCGCATCGGCCTTCGTCTTGAAAAGCTTCTTGAAGTACTTCGGGTCCGCCCCGATTTCCCTGCAGAGAGTTCCCTTCTCGAGCAGTTTCTCCGTATCCTCGAGACCATGGTTCTGGTCTACCCAGTAGGCGAATAGCCTGTCGTGGTACGGGTACTTGATCGGATCGCCCTTGCCCTCGTCCACGTTCATCGCCTCGCTGAGTTCCGCACTCGCGGGTACGTCGATGGAAGCCTTCGGGATGATTTCCTTCTTGCGGTTGATATAGCGGGCCAGTTCGTACACCTGGGTCTTCCAGAGGTCGCCGAGCGCGCACATCACGCCGCAGGTATCGCCGTAGAGCGTGCAGTAACCGGCAGTGGCCTCGCTCTTGTTGCCGTTGCAGGTGATACCCGCACCGAGCACGGATGCAATCGAAAGCAGCACGGAAGAAGAACGGGTGCGCGCCTGCAAGTTCTCGTAAGCAAGCCCTTCGATATTGATTTTCCTGTCGCTACGTTCGAACTTGCACTTGGAGAGGCTCCCGCGCACGGCTTCGAGCATGTCAGAAATCGGGGCGACCATGTAAGGCGTCTTCAGGTTCTTCGCGAGATCGCGAGCCGCATTCTTCGTGGTATCGGAATTGAAGCGCGTCGGCATATTCACAAGGTAAACATTCTTCGCGCCAATCGCCTCCACGTACAAGGCCGCAGAAACGGCACTGTCGATACCGCCGCTCGCACCGATGACCATGCGTTCGATATGGAACTTCTTCAGGTTCTCGCGGATCATGTACACGAGCGCATCATGGAGCTGTGCAATCGGCTCCGCGGGCTTCACGGACTTTTGACCCGAAATAAACTTCACGCGGCCCTTCGTAATATCCAGCAGGGCCTCGCATTCGCGGAACTGCGGCATGCGGTAGGCAATTTTGCCCGTCCTGTCGTACACGCGGCAACCGCCATCGAGCGCATAGATGTTCTTGCCGGAATTCTCCGTCCCGACAGCGCCCATGTAGACAATCGCCTTCTTGTTTTCCTTCACGAAATCCGTGCAGAACTCGTCGACGTATTCTTCCTTGACAATCGAGAATTCCTGATAATCAGAGACGACCTCGAAGTCGTTCTTCCAGTCTTCGACACAGCCATTCACATAATGGTTGTACATGAATTCTTCGAGCATCGCACTCGTACCTGCGAGAATCTCGACACCCTTCGAAACCTTTTCAAGTTCCACTTCCGCATCACGGCACCTTATCTGGAAGCCGATTTCGTCTTGTCTGGAGCCGAGCCTGCTGAAATCGCCAGATACCGAAAATTCCGGGAACAGCACCACCTCCGCACCCGCCTTCTTGGCGCGCGCGACAGCGGCCTTCATTGTCTTGAAATTTTCTTCCGGCTTTCCCGGAACCACATTCATCTGCGCTATATAAACCTTCATGGCAAGCCTCTTGTATATTCAATCCAAATATAAAAAACGCTGCCAGCACAAGACCGGCAACGTCATAATCACTCAATGGCGTTCAGCCTCGCCACTATTCGTACTCCGGAGCAATCCAGTCCTCAGGAATCGAGGGATCGTCGGGATCCGAATTGCCGTAGTTGAAGAACGAGCCGGCCTTCCATTTCGAGACAGAGCCTATCACGGCCGGAGTGCACTTGCCGCCCAGGCAGCCGGTCACCTTCATCAGCAGCTGGTTGCCGTAGACATCCCACGTTCCCTGCTTGAGCGCCTTGTTCTCGTTGCCCTTGAAGGCCTTCACCTCGAAGGTGCGGTCGGTGCGCAAGTCAAGAGACCAGGCGAGGCCGCCTTCGTCAGATTCCCATTCGCCCTCGAGATCGGCAGCAGGCACTTCGTTATACTTCAATTCGCTCAACGTGCACGAGACATCTTCCGCTGATATAGTCAACGTCTTGTAATCCGAGCTCACGGAAGCCGACACCAGCGCATACACAGGAGCACTGTAGAACAACGGGCGCATCAGGAGCTTGCCGCGGTGGATGTCGTAATAGCCGGCAGACCAGGATACAAGAGAATCGTTCGTTTGTTTGGCATTTCGGACAACATCGGTCGCCACATAGCGGCCCTTATAGAAGCTATAACCCGTAAAGGTATTCTCGCCGGTCTTGCAAAAGAGTTCCTTCGATGCAAGGCTGTCGCCGTTCCAGACTACCGAGGAATTCTTCTTGACGGAAGTCTCGCCAACATCCTTGTATTCCCCGCCATCCAGGGAATACTGCAGCTGGTCATCCTCGTTCACGATAAATCTCATGGAGTGGTCGGAATCCTTCTCCACCAGCTTTTCCATGGACTTAATCGCATCGTAATCTATCTTGATAGAAGTAATGGCACCCTGGCTAAAATTGAGCACGCCATCCTTGAAATCGGACGGGGCGGCAAGCCATGCCGTGTCGGGAATCCAGAGAGAGAACAGGCCGTGCTTCTCGCCCGTCGCCAGGTAGATGTCGCGCCCGAACAGGCCCTTGAGGGTCATGTTCTTCTCGAGGTCGTCGAGGGTGGCCGCGCGTGCACCCTTGGGAATATCCTTCGAGACAGACGAAGACGATTCTTCCTCCTGCGAAGAAGAAGACTTCCCGGAATCATCGGCAGAAGACAAGATATCATCATCGGTATCGGACGGAGAGCTGCCGCCACAGGCGACAAGCGAAATCGAAGCGGCCAAAATGCCCGCACAAAGCAAATATTTTTTCATAAGAACCTCTTTCCCTTGAATATACTCTTTTATACGGGAAACGACACGGAAAAACGCAAAAAACATCCTACAAAGCGTTTTTCGGGTGATATTCGAGGTCTTTTTCCGCATTTTCGATGCCGGGTACGGCATCATAGAGGAATCCGGCGAGCGCCTGCTCGGCAGAAACGCGCCGTCCGCCAATCCAGTTCCGGAGTACCGCAAGCCTTTTCGCAATCCACCAAGGCAGCGGGAACATCTGGTGGCGTTTCCCCGCGGTACGCAAGATGCGCGCCGCCATTTCGGCCATCGTCATCACCTCGGGGCCCGCAAGCGCATACGTATTCCCGATAGCCTCGGGAGCAAGACCCGCAGCGGCGATTCCCTTCACGAGGTCAACACTCCGGACGGGCTTCTTGCGCGCGGTACCGCCCCCCGGGAGCGGGTAGACCGGGAACCTGCAGACAAAGTCCGCATACATCCTGAATTCAACACCCCCGCCGTCACCAATCACGAGGGTCGGCCGCACGATGGTCCAGTCAAGCCCGGATTCCTTTACCGCAGTCTCCCCCGCAAGCTTGCTTGCCCCGTAGGGAGTGAGCACCGGATAGGTGACAGAAATGCTCGAAACATAAAGCAGGCGACGCACGCCCGAATCTTGGCAGGCAGAGACCACGTTGCGCGTTCCGCCCGCGTTGATGCGCTCGAACGCGGAAGCATCCCTCGAAAGGAGAATTGCCGCCAGGTGGAAAACGCAGTCCACGCCATCGAACGCGGGCCGAATGGAGGCGTAGTCGGCAACATCGCCATAAACAACATCAATATTTCGAGGAAACGACTGCACCAGGGGATCACCGGGGAGCGTCAGGACACGCACACACACACCGCGTTCCTGTAGCTCCCGGCATAGCGCCCTCCCTACGACGCCAGCCCCGCCCGTTACCAGAGCCCGCATCAGGACTCCAACATGTAACGCAAGTCCCTGACGCGCCCCGCAAGGGCCTCGTCATCTTCCATCATCTTTTTGAGGGACTGAATGGCGGCAATCACCGAGGTATAATCGCGCTTAAAGACCTTGCCCACATCCTCGACCGTTTCGGAGGTGAGCTCGCGGCAAAGGAACATCGCCACCTTGCGCGGCAAGGAGGCGCCCTTGTCCTGGCGCCTGGAAGAAAGCACAATCGTGTCGACACGGAAGGAGGCGGCCACGGTTTCGCTGATATTCTTTAGCGTAAGCGTCGCGCCATCGTTTTGCGGGGATACAAGCAACTGCTTGATGCAGTGGAGGCTCAGTTCCACGCCGTTCAGTTTGTGCATGGCGTCGAGCCAGTGAAGCACGCTTTCGATGAGGCGCACGTTCGCACGCGGCGGAATGGAAAGGAACCTGCAGATTTCCTCGCGGTCTTCAGCCACGAACGGGAGATTCTCCGACTTCTTGCGGATAACGTCCATGCGAGTCTTCAGATCGGGTTCCTCGATCCCGACGGCGACACAACTTTCGAGATGGTTCAAAAGAATCGACGTAAACTGCGGCGTCTGATCGTCCGTCGGCTTCTCGCCCGGCATGAGCTTGCGGAACGAACCCGGATGGCGGTCGCAACTCAAGATAATCTGCTTTCCCTCGTGACGGAGCGTGTTGATGAGTTTTGCAAGATGATCTTGGCAATAGACGCTGCTCTTGAGCAACTGGATATCGTCCAAAAGCAGCACATCGCAATCGATATACATTCCCTGGAAGCGTTCCTTCAGCTCGTTCGCGAGAGTCCAGTTTTTCTTGGAAGACGCTCTCACGATATCCATGGTATCGCGCAAGAAGTCATAGGCCTGGCGATAAACGACCTTGAGCGAGGAGTTCCGCGCGCAAAGCCTCGCCGCAACGGCATGGAGCAGGTGCGTCTTGCCAAGGCCAGTCGCCCCGTAAACCAGGAGCGGGTTCATGGCCATGTCGCCCGGATGATCCACGACCGAAAGGCACGCCTTCAGCGCCGTGTTGTTGCAATCACCCTCGACAAAGTTCTCGAAGGTATAGTTTGCATAGAGTTTCGGGATGCGACACGACTTCTTGCGGGTGCGAGCAGTCGCTTCCGCCTGCTTGACAACCGCAGGGGCCACCGCCGGAGCCGAAAGCTTCATTTCGGGAACCGCCGCGGACTGCGCAATTTGACGCACGCGGTAATCGACAAAGGAAGACCCGACAACCGAGGCAAACGCCTTGCGCAAAAGTTCGCCATAGTGGCTGTTCAGCCAAGTTTCACGGAACTGGTCCGGGACTGTCAAATAAGCAATGCCATCGTCGATTCCCTCGAATCCGACCGCATCGAGAATAGCCATTCCAAAATCATTGCACTGCGAACGCATGTACTCCATGACCATCGGCCAGGGCGACGCAGATAAACTCAATAAGGTAACCGTATTTTCCACAATAAACCAAATAAACCAAAAAAACTTTCGGGTTTAAAAATTAGATAAAGGGCCAACAGCGAAACCGGGGCTTTTTCTTTTTTTTTAAAAGCCCCCCAAAAAGGGCCAAAAAAGGCAATTTCCCACAAAAAACTTTTTATTCCCGCTTCTATCCCCAAATCTCGGGAGTTTAATCACGCAGCAATCAAGGTATCATCACTACCGACTGCACAACATATCAACAGAAAAATTTTCAATCATCCCTTGACAGCGAAAATAATGACCATTTGTTCACTACAACCCTGACAAAATGCGTTTTTTTGTCAAATTTCGGCACTTTAGGAAGGCCCGGAATTCGTAAGTTGTTGATATTGTTGCCGTTATGTGAGTTTTATGTATCATTTTTTGCAGAATACGATATAGTATTCATCCACATGCCCCACTTGCCATTCCGGGGCACTATCGAGAGCGTCGAGAACCCTTCCCCAACGGGCATAGTAGCGGAGCGGAAAAACAGCGCGGTCGACCCCCCAGGAATCCGCCTCGGAGAAAAACAGTCCCGGCTCTTCGGCAAAGCGCAGATAGCGTTCAAAAAAGTCTGCCGTCTTGAGAATAAAGCGTCCATCGACATAGACGGAATCGGACGGGTTCACGAAAGCGAGGTAGCCGCCAGCGCGATCGTCATTGAAAAGCCTGCCAGCATGCGGATGAGCCGACATCCATTTCGCCGCATCGACAGGGACCCGCTGGTAGGCGACAAAGGAATCATAAGCGGCAAGGGAACGCGCCCAGAGCCCGAACACAAAAGCCAAGACCGCAACCCCCGACCATTTATAGAACAAATTAACATTTTGCAAGCAACATTCAGCACGAGATATTTCATGTAAAAAAGCAACGGCAAATACGGGTAGGAACAGCGCCATATTGCGTTCTGCGACTAACGCGAGTACCGCCGTCGTCAAAAGAGAAGCAGACAAAGTCCACTCCCGACGGTACAGGATGTTGCGAAGCGACCAAGCACACGCCACAGCGCACACTGCAACCGCAAAGACACATCCTAAGACGTTTTCTCCCGCCGCAAGTATCGAAAACGGGCTACGGTTCTCGGCGATGGACGATGCAAACACGGCCACCGACGGAGTAATGCCGAGAAGCCTATCCAAAAGCCCAAGCGGGTACAGAAACAGACGCAATCCATCCCCGCGCAACAAAGGCATCGCAAACATCGAAAGGAGGAATGCGGATTTCAGAAGGCGTTCGCGCGCGTTCGCACTTTTTACAATCTGCGGCAAAAGCACGGCCGCCGCAAAGAGCGGCCCCAATATATAGAGGCCCTGCACTCGACACCACAGCCACTGCAAAATGAGAATCGCGACAGCAACGGGAACACGGCGCAATCCCGGCAGCAGATTCCAATAGACACCCAGAATCAACAGGCTGAACAGCACCGGCCGTATTTCGAAGCAATAGCGGAACACAAACAAAGTCACTGTCAAAGTAGCGGCAGTCACAGCATTGCATCGGATTGCCTTACGGAACGGCCAAAGGAACAGCGCAAACACAGTTCCCCAAAGCAACGCCTTGAAAGCGACAAGCAACGGCGCCCCGCCGAGAGAATACGCCGCATAGACGACCTGCTGGAAATACTCGTGAACATTCACTGCGGGAAGCCGCACCGGGGACCACGTCAGATACCACTCCCGGGCACAAGCCAGATGCCACCAGATATCCGTATCCGTCAGAGGAAACAGGGCAAACAGGGCAACCGAAACGGGGACCAGGAGCCCGCTACTGATTGCTCTTTTCGTGATGGCACAGAGTTTCAACAGAATGTCCAAGCAGTTTTTCGATTTCGGGCAGGAGCGAGCCTTTCACGCGCTCAAGGTAAAGGCACTGCAGCTGAATCATGCGGTCGCGATGACGCCCAGCGTGTTCCTGAATCCAGTTGCTCACGGCGGCCTGCCTGTTTTCGAGCTGGCTACGCAACGTCTGCTGGATAAAGGTCCGTTGCACTTCCATATAGCGGTGCATATTGAAAGGCAAGCGGTAGGTGCGGATAAACTGCTTCAGAAGGACCAGGAGCGAAAGGTTCTGCCCCTTGTGCAATTCGATGAAGTTCTTCAAGTCATCCAAATGATCCCTGAAAAAAGGGACGATTGCCTTATCGTCTATTTGATAAAGTTCCAACTCGTCCTGTTTTTTCGTCGCTTCGTCGACTGCCATATTCAAAATTTACGTATTAGACGCCCTATGCGCTGTGATTTTCTTTACAATGAACCCGAAATTGGCCTTTTCCGTGTTTTTTAGCACATTTTCCTGTAAAAAGACGCGCCCTTCCGTCCCCGGGTTCAAGCGGTCGGCCGCCGCACCCCGGAAATCCATCAGGCTTTCCACCTGGATCGGATCCATCCCCGCGGGAGTCATGATTTCGAGCGAATCGTCCATGCAGAACGGGTTCTTCACGTTCACGCGGCAGGAATTCGTCGTAGCGTCATAATCGAGGATCTGTGCGGCGACACACCCGCCTTCAGCATCCACATGTGTCGCCTCGTAATTCTGCGGCAGGGGGCCACGTAAAAATCCCGGCATGAACCCGCGGCCGTCCACAAAGCGCATCGCCCTGCGGGACTCCTGCGGAACAAGGTCCTGAGAGCAGGGACTTCCCGATTCCAGGGCAACAACCGACGCATCGATGGCCATGCGATAAGCGCGCACTACTTGGGAAAGGTAATATACCGAGCGCGTGCGGCCTTCTATCTTGAACGAGTCGAGTCCGCCCTGCACCAGTTCGGGAATCACGTCCAGGGCGCAGAGGTCCCGGCTACTCATAAAGTATGTTCCCCAAGTATCCTCGTCCAGGGCCACCGGTGGAAGTTCGGGTCTATCCGTCCGCTGCAAGCTGAATTCGCCTTCGTGTTCGCGGTAATCCTCCACTTGAGGCCCGGAATTGGCATAAAGCCGGTAAGGCATACGGCAGCTGTTGTCGCAGGCCCCCTGGTTCGCATCGCGGTGGGTCACCCAGTTGCTGAGCATACAGCGTCCGGACATTGCCATACACACGGCACCATGAACAAACACCTCCAGTTCAAGGTCCGGCAGCTTTTCCTTTATCTCCAAAATTTCAGACAGCCGAAGTTCACGACTCAGGATAATTCGGCGGACACCCAGATCTCGCCAGAACTTTGCGGCGAGGTAATTCGTGGTATTCGCCTGCACCGAAAGGTGGATTTCCACATCGGGACGTTCTTTACGAAGCCAGCCGACAAATCCAGGGTCAGCGACAATCAGCGCATCGGGCTTGAGTTCTATCGCCGCAAGCAGCGCCTTTTGGAACGATTCGACCTTCACGTTACGGGGAATCACGTTGCTCGTGAGGTAGAATTTTTTCCCGAGGCTCCTCGCATAAGCGATACCTTCCGCCAGGTCATCCAAGCTCCTGAACCCGTTTTCGCGGGCCCGGAGGCTAAAAGCAGGTTGGCCCGCATATACAGCGTCCGCACCATAGGCATACGCATACTTCATGCGCACAAGGTCACCCGCAGGAGCCAACAGTTCTGGTTTTTTCATACAAGCTACCACTTGAATCCGGCGCGGAGGTACACCTTGCGGTCGTCAATAAAGGTAAGTTCACCCATGAAGCTTACGTATTGTCCCTCATATGCAAGTGCGGGCGTGAGAGAATACTGCATTTTCGCCCCGTCGAGAAACTTCTTATGGATCTTCATGTGGTTATGGCGCGGAGTCGTGTCATTTACGGCACTCCCGTAATCCGTCCCCTTCCAGAACCAGGTATTGCGAAGCGACGCGAAGATATGGCCGTCGAACTGCGCAAATACATTCCAATCTATCGTTTGGCTATTCGGACCGCCCTGGTTTCCGAGCGGATAGCCCAGGTGCGCCATCTGCGCCGTATTCTTCACGAAATGCGTATAGACATAGGGCTCGACACGGGCATATTCAGCGACAGTCCCCACTTCGAGCTTTTTCCCCTTGATATAGAAATCATGTCCCGCCTGCAAGCCGGCCATCCATGCCCACTTCGCTTCGATATTGTCGTTCTTGACGAGACTAATCGGAGATTCCATGTCATCGAGGAAGAATTCCGTATAAATTCGTACCTTGTTGAACAGGCGATAATTGAAATCCATCGCCAGGGAGCCATTGTTGCTGCTTTCGGAATAGTTGCCCTTTTCCATAAAGAGCGGAACCGTCGGCACAAACAGCCACGGCTTCATGTTATTGTAAAGCACCGTGAGTTCGCTAATGCCCACCGTCGCATTCCCGAAGGCAAGTTCGTAGCGGTGTCCAAAGAGGTTGCGCGTTTCGTCCTTATTCTTGTCGCTCATGCTCCCGTAAATGCGAAGATCGCCATAGAAGCTAAACACGCGCAAAGGTCCGAAGCGCAAATCGACACTCATCGAATTGAACGGAAGCGAGAACTGATTCAACGTGAGGTTGTTATAGTAGCCAGGGCCCCAGTGCATCACGTCACGACCGAAGTCCAGCCGGAACCAATCGTAATTGAACGACAGGTGCGTGCGATAACGGGCATAACTCGTATATTCGACCCCGGAGTTGTTTTCTTCTTTCTGCACTTCCAGGAACTCGCGGTCCCACGACTTCGGTTTAGCCGCGGAATGTCCTTCGTCGTAAATTCGCGCATCAAGTACAAACTCGACGGAATCGGCAAAGCCGCGCAGGTAGATGCCACCGTCGATTCCTGGCCAAATGGTATCGCCCAAAGCCTCGCCTCCGCGATAGTCGATTCCACCCACAACACTCGTCGCAATTCCTATGCGCGGAGCCCTGACAGAATCATCATCGAATCCGTGGCCCGCAATACCCACGCCGTTCGCATTGTCGTAATAGAGAATCGCGTTCGATTCCGTTTCGACAAAATGCTTGTGGAATTCCGCATCACGTCGCGGATAGGTAAAGAACTGGCGGTCGCTACCGGTTGTCTGCCGATGGTATTCAAAAAGCATCGGGGCCATTTCAAGCGTCCGCAAATTGCGCGTGTGCTCGGGGCCAACGACCGGGGATGCAGCAATCACCTGCGAAGAAATAATTGCCACAAGAGCAAGAGAACGAGTTTTTTTTACGAACATAACTGCAATTTAGTTTTTTAAAAAGAGTCCGTGCCGTTGTCAAAAGCACAACAGGTCTTTTCTGACCGCATTCGTTCCGAACGGAACGAAAGCCCCCAAATATCGAATCGACTTTTTTCAAAACAAGCGAAAAAAAACTTAAAACCCGGACTTTCACTTGGTATTTTTGAAAACGAACAAGCCCATTCAGGATTGTTGTTTGGAAAAGGGATACAATCATGACATCAAGAATTCAAAAAAAGCTCGCGGTTTCTTCTGCACTCGCCTTCGGCCTACTCGCCGCCTGTTCGGACGACGCTCCTAATACCCAAGCGCCGGCAAACAGCGATTTCGAAGGAATCGAAACTAACGGGAATGCCGATAACATCTGCCTCAACGAGAACTACACGGGATTTTACGCCGCTGACGGGATTACGGTCATGTGCTTCGATGCCGCAGGGAATCTCTCGTTCTGGATTGGAGAGGACGGCATTATCGGCGTCCCCGAATCCGAAGCAGGGACGCCCTCCGGAGACACCCCAGCGGACACAGGAACGGCAACCGTCGAACCCACCTCCAGTTCCGCGGCAGCAATCGACTGCGACACTCGCGGAGCAACAATGTTGTATGTTCTGGACGGAATCACCTACTACCGGGCACAGGGCAAGACCTTCTACTTCGACAATGGCTGCAACAAGATTATGTTGGCCGAGGCGGTCGGTTCTTCTTCCAGCGAAGCAGCCGCCATCGCATCTTCTGCCGATGTCGCCGTAGCATCTTCGGGAGACTCCGAAACAGGCTCCAACGACACCCCCACCCCCGAAGCCGTATCCAATGGCAACGAGCCGTCCATCGCTTTTGCCGCCACGGGCGCAACCGTCGTAAACGACAACGGCTGCGTCAGCATCGAAGGAAGCAACGTCACCGTCACCTGCGCAGGCAACTACTTCTTCAGCGGAAGCAGCAGTAACGGACAGATCAAGGTCCTAGCCGGCGCACAGGACAACGTGTATCTCTTCATGAATTCGCTCACGCTTTCGAATACGACTTCGGCACCGGTTGTATCGCTCAACAGCAACAAGACCTTCATCGTCGCAAACGAGGGAACAAGCACATTCTCTGACGCATCGACGAGAAATTCTGTTATCTCATTTACAAACGCAAACGGGGCATCCGATACGACCTACGCGGGCGCCTGCATTTTCTCGAAGGATGACCTTACCATCAAGGGTTCCGGCACCATCAAGGTGACCGGCAACTATAACAACGGCATCCACAGCAGCGACGACCTGCGCGTCCGCGACAATCCGACCATCACCGTAACCGCAAAGAACAACGCCTTCAAGGGCAAGGACTTGGTCGATATCGAGGGCGGCACCCTTAACCTCACGGCCACAAGCGGCGACGGCATCAAGAGCGACGAATGTACCATAAACGGAAACGACACAACGATTACCGAAGGCAAGGGCATTGTCAACATCAAGGGCGGCACCATCAACATCGAGAAGGCGGGCGACGACGGCATCCAGGCCTACAACTACGTGTTCGTCAACGACTCCGTCTCCGCCCCGAAAATCACGGTCAAGAGCACCGGCAAGGGTATCGTCTCTGACGACCGCATCTACATCAACGCTGGCGACATCGATGTCACCTCGAACGATGACGGCATTCATTCCAACCTGAACATCTACATGAACGGCGGCAACGTGACCGTGAGCGCCGGCGACGACGGCATCCACGCCGATTCCGCGCTCCACCTCGCAGGATCCACCATCAACGTCACGAAGGCCTCCGAAGGCATGGAAGCGTTCTACATCTTCGCCGAAGGCGGAATCACCGCAACCTACGGCACCGACGACGGCTGGAACGCCGTAGGCGGTTCTGCCGACCCGGGCACCTCCAGCGGTTCCCAGTGGGGCGGCATGGGTGGCGGCATGCAGAGCAGCAGCAAGGGCTACATCGTCATCACGGGCGGCTACCACTACATTAGCGCCTCGGGCAACGACATCGACGTGCTCGATGCGAACGGTACGGCAAAGCAGTCCGGCGGAGTCGTCATCGTAGAAATTCCCGCAAGCAGCGGCGGCATGGGCGGCAGTATGGGCGGAAGGCCGGGTCAGAGCGGTAGCAGCGGCGGATGCGCAACGAACGGCGCGGGCGGACTCATCGACACCGACAACGGGTTCACCATTACGGGCGGAGTGTTCCTCGGATTTGGAAGCCAGACCGAGGAATACCCGAACTGCACGGCAACATCGTACACAGCAGGCACGGCCTACGGTAGCGCCAACGCAGCATTCGCCCCGAAGGGCTCGGGAAGCATGATCCTCTATGGCGGCTCAGTCACTTCCGTCGCACAGGTAAACACCAGCGGCATGAAGCAAGTCACCTTCCCCAACGGCCTTGTTTTCTACGAAAAATAGGCAAAGTGACCAAAATCACATATGTGACTTTTTTCAAGAGGAATATCTTCCCAAGGGCATTTAAATTTCTATAATTAAGGATACTCCAAACCAACCCCAAGGTCAGACATTCTAAGCGTTCGCGCTTGCGGTGTCTGGCCGCTTTTTTTATATATTTAAAGTCAAGAAGTCCCCCAGCGAGGTTTCCATGTTTTTTTTGCGCACTTTTCGCACTTTTTTAGCTGTTCTCTGCACCTTAGTCCTCGGCGCCTTTGCCCAGGTCGAGTTTCCCATGGGCGCCGAAGTCGTAAACGTCAAGGCAGACCCCTACAACGCGAAGGGAGACGGCAAGGAAGACGACACGGAGGCCATCCAAAGAGCTTTGAACGACCACCCTGATGGCGACTACATTATCTACCTGCCCCATGGCATCTACAAGATTTCTTCTGCGCTCACCTGGCCTACAGCAAACGGCAAACCCGAAAAGGACTACCGCCGTACTATTCTCCAGGGCGAAAACATGGGTAGCACCATCATCACTCTCCAGGACGATGTCCCGGGATTCGAGAACCCCGACTTTCCGCAGGCAGTCATCTACACAGGCGACGGCCCTGCCCAACGGCAGAGGAACGCCATCCGCGACCTTACTATCCGCACCGGCAAAAAGAACCCCGGCGCCATAGGCATCCGCTTCAACGCGGCAATCCAAGGCAACATTACCAACGTGAAAGTTCAGTCCGGCGATAGCGCGGGCGTCTATGGTATCGACATGGGCTTCACCGAGAACATCGGCCCGTTGCTCCTGAAGAACGTCGAAGTCAACGGATTCGACGTGGGTGTCTACACTGCGGGTACGACCAACAGCATGACCTTCGAACACTTGACTCTCGGAGGCCAAAAAAAATACGGTCTCGACAACGACGGTCAGATGATTGCCACGCGCGGGCTCAGATTCAAGGGCAACGCGCCGGCAGTCTACAACCACGGCACGGACGCATCCCTCGTCATTGTCGATGCCACCCTCGAATATGACCCCGGCAAAAATGTCGCCAAGCCGACCACCGCCATCGTGAACGAAGGACAGCTTTTCGCACGGGCAGTCATCGTAAGCAAGTTCAAGTCCAAAATCAAGAGCACCGTCAAGGCACACAACGAGGAATTCAGCAATACCGAGATTATCGAGTTTTCCACGCAGGAAAACCACCAGCTCTGCCACAGCCCCAAACAGTCCATGAGGCTTTCCGTGACCGAGACGCCGACCGGAAGCGATCAAAAGTCCATGTACTGGACGTCCATCACCGGCGATTATGGCGGCAGGGCAAACGACGGATCCGATGATTCCAAGGCCATCCAGAGCGCCATCGACGACGGCGCAGAAACCATCTTCTTCCCGCCCGGAGGCCGCTGGACCATCAACCGCGACATCTACCTGCGCAACCGAATCCACCGCATCATCGGAACCGAAGGAAAGATTGACGGCAAGGGCAAGTTCATTATCGAGGAAGGCACCTTCCACGACATCACCATCGAACGCTTTTCCACCTTCGGAAGCGGCATCATCAACAACTCCAAGCGCACCGTGCTCCTGAAGAACATGTACGTGAAGTCATTCGAGACATCCGAATTCGGCAACGGTGACGTATTCCTCGAAGATGTCTCGGTAGGCACCATCCAGATGAACTACCAGAAACTCTGGGGGCGCCAGGTCACCATGATCGGCGACACCAAGGGAGCCAAGATTACAAACAACGGCGGAACGCTCTGGATTCTAGGCCTCACCGTCAAGGACGGCAACACCATCCTCAACAACTTCAACAAGGCGTCTGCCGAACTCCTCGGCGTGAACGTCATCGCAAGCGACAAGGCGAAGAACGCGCCCATGTTCATCAACGACAACTCGAACCTCTCCATTGTCGGCCTCAAGGAGACTCTTACCCGCGGGAACCCCTACGTGAAGATTGTCGAGGAATCGAGGCAAGGTTCGAAGGTCTACGTGCTCAAGAACACGGAACTGCCGAAGAACGAATCCGGCGGAATCATGATGAACCTCTACACAGGCTATGCCCCGAAGCAGGGCCACAACGATCCTCCCAAGGCGAGCATGGCCAAGGAACTCATCCTGGTGCAGCCGAACAGGCTCAAGCTCACCGGGACCGTCGAGGATGATGGCCGTGGCGACGGACTCTGCCGCGTACCCGTTGTCTGGAAAAAGGGAGTCGGCCCCGGCAAGGTGACCTTCTCCGATTCCACCGAATACGAGACGGACGTGTCGTTCACGGCAAGCGGTCGCTACAACATCCTCTTTACCGCAAACGACGGCTACCAGACGGGCGCCGATACAGGCAAGGTCTATGTGTTCGACAAGCGCTACACCACGTTTGACCATTCGGGCGACAACATCCCGAGCGGGCGCGGCGCCGACACCTGGATTTCACAGTTCGACAACTATTCCCCGCACGGCACCGACGAAAACCTCCGTGTCGCTCACGACAAGAACGATGCCGGCAAGATCTACCTCAAGTTCGACCTGTCCGTGCTTCCGGGACCGCTATTCGACGTGGCCCTCAAACTCGACTTCGACCCCGATTCCATCAAGAAGCCCGTGCAGTTGAACATCTTTGGTCTCAAGGAAACCGCCAAGGAAATGAACTTCGGAGAAGACAAGCTGGGAGTGGACTGGAAGAGCGACGAACTCACCTGGGAAAACGCCCCCGCGAACCTCGACCAGCCGGGCGGACAGTTCAACATCCGCAAGAACTCCGGTGGAGGCATCGACACGAAGTACGCAGACTTCCTCGGTATCATTACGCTCAATCCGAAGGCTCCCCTCGGAGCCTTCCTCCGCACGCCGACCCTCACCGAGTTCTTCAAGAGGAAGCACCCCTCCAACCTCTACACGCTCATCCTCACCGCCGTCGAGCCCGGCGAAACGCACATCCGCTCCCACAACTCGGGCAAGGATGTCGCCCCCACGCTCTATGTGGGCTACTACGACAACACGCGTTCCGTCGGCGGCGACGCCATGGACGGCGGCTACACGCTTTCGAAGGTCAACATCGACATCGTGAACCTGGAATGCAACTTCGACCTGACCGTGGGCTACCCGCAGTTCGTGCAAATCGAGATTATCAACGAATCGGGCAAGCGCATGCTCACGGTTGCTGCACGCGAAGTCCCCGGCGAAAAGAAAATCAATTTCAAGTTCAAGGCGAAGGCCTTCCCCACCGGCAAATACACCCTCAAGATTAACGGCGAAGCCTTCAACGCCGAACAGAAGTTCTTCATCCTCAACTAACGCGATTCCCCGGTATCCCTATGAACAAGCTTCTTTCTGCACTCATCCTCCTTGCCGCACTCCTTATCGCGTGCAGCGAGACAACGCATACAAACACATCGTCCGTCACCGACGGCAACGAAAGCTTTGCGGGGGAATCGTTCAGTTCGAGTTCCTCGCTCAGCACGCGCCTCGACATCGACTACCGCGACACCATCGACATCGGCGAGACGATGAACTTCTACATGGAAATGGCCACGTGGGACACCGTCAAGGTCAAGAAGGATTCCACCGACAAGAAGTCCGAAGATTCCACCTACGTCGAGAAGGTCTGCCACGACGACATCGTCTGTCTCGACAGTTCGAACACGACCGTTTCGCTGTTCCTCGGGTCGTTTCCGAAGGGAACCCGCATAAACGTTGCCGCAGCGACCAGCGGCACAGAAGGGGACACCATCCGCGTCCGGAGCGAAAAATCCGTCAATCTCAGGACGACCGGACCCGTCTGGAACTCCACGAAAAAAGATTCCGTCTACTCAGACTACATGCATTCCGGCTCCGGAGCCGACATGCTCCAAAACAGCTTCGTCGTGTTCAACGAGGATTTCTACTACCTCGACCTCAAGGCTAAATTCGACACTTCCGCCCACCTGCGCATCAAGGTCGACGTCGACACCTCCTACTACAATTACACCGGAGACTCCTCCCATATCGACATCGACTTGCGCGATACCGTCCGCGGCATTCTCGTCATCGGCGAAGCCCCCAAGAGCATCGAAATCGCCTTCAAGGTCGAAACCGGCTTCAGCGTGAACCTCTCCGTGCAGGGAGATGGGATCAACAAGTATGAACTGATTGACAAGGACAGCAATGTCTACTCCCCCGAGACAAACACGCTCGACACCCTGCTCGTCACCAACGATTCTTCCGCATGGACCCTCAGGCTGAATCCGAGCAACGTGGTAAGCTTCCTCTCCGGGCCTTTCGCCACCTTCGAAGCCGCCACGCGCTTCCGCAGGCTGAACCAGGGAGAATACCTCGCTAACCCCGATTCCATCGTCTATCCCGGCGACACCCTCGTCATCGTGCGTCCGGCAAACGATTCCACCAAGTACTACCTGCGCCAGGACCACTACGTGTGGCTCGCCGACCTCAAGAAGGGAGACTCCATCGTCGTCTACCACGAAATGCAGGGCTACTGCAAGTACATGGAATGCAACGGCACGCCGAAAGCCTACTATGCACTCATCAACGCGAAGGGTGATTCCGTCGGCACCATCAACAGCCTCCAGCACGGCTACAAGGCCAAGAAGGACGGTGCGCTCTACCTGCGCTACCTCCAGCTCAATTCGAAGGCGCTTACCGATTCGAACCTCACCCTCCGGACGTTCATCCAGCGCCCGGGCTCGCTCGATTCCCTCAAGTTCTACAACGAGGCCAAGGACGTCACCTACAAGACCATGAGCGTCGATTCCGGCGACACCGTACGCCTGGACAAGTTCTCCTTCCAGACCGTCCCCTACAAGACGAGTTCCAACGTCAAGTGGTTCGTCCCCTGCGAAGACCTCACCGCCCTCGGCACCGAATCTTATATCAGACAGATGGAAATCTGCAAGGGCGAACAGGAAATCTCCTCGTACTACCTGATTGCCCAGGATGGTGCAGAAGAAAGGACGGCCAGGCTCATCGCACAGAGCATGGCAGACCCCCTGATGAGGGACACTTTGACCGTCCTGGTGCGCTAAAGGTCGGACCAGCCCTTGAAGACCGCCCCGATTTTACTATTTTTGGGGCCTAATCTTGCAAGTCGCGCCAAGCTCTGCCAACCTGCAAGCTGAACCAAAGAGCTTCCTCAAAGAGGTAACTATGTCCTCCTTCCGTGGACCAAAAGGTAAAGTAGCGCGCTCCCTCGGAGTCGCCGTTTCTCAGAAGACACAAAAGGCTCTCGACCGCCGCAACTTCGCGCCCGGCCAGCATGGCCAGAACCGCAAGAAGTCCGCTTCCGTGTACAAGCAGCAGCTCGTCGAAAAGCAGCGTCTTCGCTTCACCTACAACATTTCCGAAGCACAGCTCGCCAAGGCTTACAAGGAAGCCAACCGTCGCGAAGGCTCTGCCGGTGACAACCTGATGATCTTGCTCGAAACCCGCCTGGACGCTCTCGTCTACCGCATGGGTTTTGCCCGCACCATCTTCGCTGCCCGCCAGTACGTCGCACACGGCCACTTCGCCGTGAACGGTGTTCGTAGCTTCTCCCCCAGCCGCCTCGTGAAGGCCGGCGACGTGATTTCCGTGCGCGAACGTTCCAAGGAACACGTGCAGATCAAGGAAGCCATCGCTAACGCCCCGGCTGCTCCGGAATACCTGACTGTCGACGCCGGCAAGATGGAAGGCACGCTCGTGAAGCTCCCGCTCCGCGAACAGATCCCCGTCAAGCTCGAAGAACAGCTCGTCGTGGAATACTACTCCAGGTAGTAAACCATACAAACGAAAGTTTGAGAAAACGCCCGGCGAATGCCGAGCGTTTTTCTTTTGCAGTTTCGAATCGCGCAAGAAGGAGGGAGCCGGTGCTCCCCACAATCAGTCGTCCGCAGCGGACGCGCCCACCGCCTGTTCTAGCGTGGTGAGGCCCTGCAGCGCCTTGTTGATGCCGTCCATGCGGAGCGTAATCATGTCGCATTCCTTCATGGCGCAGCGCTTGATCTCGTCGCCGGATGCGCGGCGGATAACGAGGTTACGCACGGATTCGTTCGGCACCAGGAACTCGTAGATACCGCAACGGCCCTTGTAGCCCGAACCGTCGCACTTCTCGCAGCCCTTGCCGTGGTAGAACTGCATGTCCGGGGAGAGGTGCAGTTCGTCGCGAAGGGAGTCGGAAATTTCCACCGGCTCCTTGCAGTACTTGCAGATGCGGCGCACCAGACGCTGGGCCAGGATGCCCTTGATAGCGGTAGAAACAAGGAACGGTTCCAGGCCCATTTCCAGCAAGCGCGGGAACGAACCGGCAGCATCGTTTGTATGGAGCGTACTGAAGACCAAGTGACCCGTCAATGCAGCTTCGATAGCCATGGACGATGTCTCCTGGTCACGCATTTCACCGATCATGATGACGTCCGGGTCCTGACGGAGCAAGGCGCGGATGCCCGCCGCGAAGGTAAAGCCCGCGGCATTGTTAATTTGTCCCTGGTTGACGCCGTCGATGTTAAGTTCGACCGGGTCCTCCATGGTAGAAATATTGATCGTAGAATCGAGAATCTCGCGGATGGAAGCGTAAAGCGTGGTGGACTTACCGGAACCCGTAGGACCGGTAACGAGGATAATGCCGTTCGGAAGGTTAATCGCCTCGAGGAACTGCTTGAGCACTCGGGAATCGAAACCCATTTCGCGGAGCGGGAACTGACCCGAGTTCGGGTCCAAGATACGCATAACGATCTTTTCGCAGACACCGCGCTTGCGGAGCGAAATAGGGAACGAGCTCACACGGAGGTCGACTTCGGAACCCTTGTAGCGCACCGTGAAGCGTCCGTCCAACGGGCGACGC
This sequence comes from Fibrobacter sp. UBA3629, assembly GCF_002374005.1. NCBI lineage: Bacteria > Pseudomonadati > Fibrobacterota > Fibrobacteria > Fibrobacterales > Fibrobacteraceae > Fibrobacter > Fibrobacter sp. UBA3629. Next base: position 98,148 of record NZ_DFLC01000012.1, read on the forward strand.
TTTTCGGCGATGTCCATCTTGGAGAGGAGCTTGATACGCGAAAGGATCTGCGGCATGAGGCGCGCGGGAATCGGAGCCATCACCTGCAGGTCGCCGTCGATACGGTAACGGAGCTTGAGGAAGGTCTCCTGCGGTTCGAGGTGAATATCGGAAGCATGTCGTGCAATCGCTTCGTGAATCAAGGTCGTCACGATTTTCACCACCGCGCGTCCTTCTTCGTCGGTCAGTTCGGGCTCGTCGTTACCGCCCTGGCCGCGTTCCACCGTTTCGAGTTCCTCGCCATCCTTGGTTTCGCCGATAAGTTCGGCAAGGGATTCTTCGGCGGGGCCGTGGCCCGCAAACACGCGTTCGATAGTCTTCTGGATGTCGGCCTCGGAGGCCATCACCACATCCACTTCCATCTTGACCTTGAACTTGACGATCTGGATGACGCGCATGTTGGTCGGGTCCGCCATGGCAAGCGTAAGCGCCTCACGGACAACCTTGCGTTCGTCCTCGTTCTTCGAGATGAACAGCGGCACCACCTTGTAGGTCTTGCACATGTCTTCGGGCAGGTAGGTGTAGGCCTCGGAATCTATGGCGAAGTTTTCGAGCTTCACATAGGGCACTTCGAACTGCCTGGAAAGAATCTCGATAAGGCGTTCTTCCTGCATGTAGCCGAGGTCCACCAAGGTTCGGCCGAGACGCTTGCCGCTCGCCTTCTGCATTTCGAGGGCCTTCTCCAGCTGTTCCTGGTTGATGTAGCCCTGCGCAAGAAGCATCTCGCCGATACGCATCTTGGTCGTCGACTGCATCTGCACGCCGAGGATGCTTGTCAGTGCGTCTTCCGTCACCATACCGAGACGGACCAGGATCTTCGCAAGGGCCATGCCCGTACGCTTGTGTTCAGAAACGGCATGGGCCAGCTGGTCTTCGTCCAGGACTCCCTGACGGAGCAGCAATTCGCCCAAGTTCATTTTCACGTTGCTTATCATAAATGCGACCACGCTTGTGCTTTGACAATTTCAACACGGCCGTCCTTACGCACCATGCTCACGCCGGAACCGGCCTTTACGGAACCAATTCGCGTCAAGCACTGCGACAAGGCGGCATTTTTTAAAAATATATCATTTTTTAAAGAAAATGCACATAATAGTTGATATTCCTCACCACCATTCAACGCAAATTCCAGGGGATCGAGCCCGAACCGGTCCGCAAGCCTGCGAACATCGGCATCCACGGGCAGCAGGCCCTCTTCGATTTCGATTGCGACCCCAGACGAAAGGGCAAGGTGGTTCAGTTCGGAGGAAAGGCCATCGCTGATATCCATGCAGGCCCCGCACACGCCATGCTTCACGAGTTCCGCGCCACAGCGTTCGTCGATTTGAGGGGCGAGGTGGTAGTCGGCGAGGCGCGCGAAATCCGCGCGAGCGTCCGGGCGGTTCATGAGAAGCCAGAGCCCCGCCGCCGACTTGCCCAGCGTTCCCGCGACATACACGCCGTCGCCCGGACGCGCGCCGCTGCGCAGCAGCGGCGAACCGCCTTCCATCTGGCCAAGAAGCGTCGTCGAGAACATGCCGCACTCCCCCGCAACCGTATCGCCGCCAATCAGGGCGATTCCGCGCCGCGCAAAGCCTTCGGAAACGGCACGGCAGATGCGGTCTCGCACCTCGGCATTCCACGCCTTATTCACGCAAATGCCGAATACGGCGAGCTTCGGCACGCCGCCCATCGCGGATATGTCCGAGACGTTCGATACAATATGCTTTTCGACCGCCTGTTCGGGAGTGGACCAGTCCAGGCGAAAATGCGAACCTTCCACCGAGAGGTCCTTCGTCACGAGCCACCCGTCAAAGAGCGCGCAATCGTCTCCCGCGGGCAACCAGTCACGGTTCCCCGGTGCTTTCGGGTCCGGGGCAACGCTGTTTTCTAGAATCTTGCGAACAAAATTAAACTCGCCTAAATTAGGGAACATACCCCAAATTTAAATAACTCGCGCCCCCTCCAAAAAAACATCTTGGCGACAAATGGTGGATAAGTTGGCAATAATCGTGGGGTAAAAAATAAAAGTTCAAAACACCCTAAAAAATCTATTCACAATTCAAAATAAATACCTATCTTTTAATCCGTGGGACACATATTCTTCATAACGCCATCTTCCCCGGGCAGCCTCGACCGCATGAGCCAGTGGACTCTCCGGTGGCTCCTGGAAAACGACATGGCCGAGGACTGCACCATGTACACGTGCAACTCCGTGGAAGAGGCCTCCGGCATCCTGGAGACGGCCCTCATCGTAGGCGAGACCCCGTCTCTCATCATCTTCGACCATGCCGACCGCCCCACAGACGTAAACATCGAGTTCAGCAAAAGGCTCCACAGCAGCATCCCGGAATCGTGGATTGTGGAAATCGTCCCGGATTCCATGCCTATCCAGAAGGACATCGACAACAGCCTCTACTGGATCCGCCGACCGCTCGACGAAGACGAATGGCGCGAGACGCTCGAACAGGTGCTGTGCAAGACACCGACCCCGCAATGGGCGAGCACAGAAATCTAGATTTCCATACATGGAAAATCCGATTCTCAAAATCAAGGGCGTCAGCTATTTTGGCGTACGCGCGCCCAAGCACGTTCTTGCCGACATGGCCGACGTTAAGGCGGCAGGCTACAACGCGGTACTCCACACGTGGAGCGAAGAAGACGAACAGTATTACTACGGAACGATGAAGGACATCGTGGACGGGAGCGCCGGAATGGGCCTCAAGGTCTACGTGAACCCGTGGGGCGTTGGGCGCGTGTTTGGTGGCGAGGCATATTCGGAGCTTACCGCCCGCAATCACGACATGTGCCAGGTGGCGCTCGACGGCAAGCCCAAGGTGGCCGCCTGCCCGAACCATCCGGAATTCCGCGCCTACATGCACAAATGGATTGAATCCGTTTGCGCGACAAAGGTCGACACGATTTTCTGGGACGAGCCGCATTTCTATTTCGAGAAGGGCGGACTGCAGAACTGGAGTTGCAGGTGTGAAAAGTGCCGGGCGCTGTTCAAGGCGCGTTTCGGCTACGAGATGCCCGCCGAACTTACCAACGACGTGTTGAAGTTCCGCGAGGATTCGCTTATTGATTTTCTGAAAGAAATGACCGAGGACGTTCACGCGCGCGGCAAGCGCAACTGCGTGTGCATGCTTCCGCCCTGGTTTCCCGCAGGGCTCGATGACTGGGGCCGTGTAGCCTCGCTCGAAAGCGTCGACGAAGTGGCCAGCGACCCGTACTGGGAACGCGGCGCCACCGAGGAATGGGTCCGCGAGAAGTATGCCGAGACGGCCCGCAAATTGACGGATGTCGCCGCCAAGTACGGCAAGGCCGTACAGATGTGGGTAAAGGCGTACCAGATTGAAGCGGGCCGCGAAAACGACCTCGCGATTGCTGTCGAAGAGAGCCGTGCCGCCGGCATCGACAATATCTTCGCGTGGAGCTACCGCGGCACCGAGACGCTCACCTGGCTAAAAAGCGACAACCCGGACGAAGTCGCCCGAGTGTTTAGGGATGCTTTAAATGACTAGGGAGGGCATGGGCACACCTGCAGTGTGCTTGAATTATTTTATCTGCATCGTCAAGGAACCTGCGCGGGATTTCGCAATGAACGTGCCGCTGTTTTTCACGAGGGTTTTCGCGCTGGCCCGGAGTTCCTGCATTCCAGAGGCTCGCACCATTCCCAGATAGTTGCCGTTCATGTCAAAGACGCGGTAGTTTTCGGCTCCGGTCGCATGCGATAGCGCAGGCCTTACAAAGTCTGTGCATCCGTCAACGCAAACGATTTCGTCTTCTCCGAACACAAAGTAATCCACGTCCATCCAGGAACCGGTTACCGTAAAGCGCAATATGTGTTCGCCCGCGGGGAGGTTCACCGTCGCACGCACCTTGTTGTAGTCGTCATAGTTGTCCTCGCCTTCGTTTTTCGGGACAGAGATCACGTCGGTGATGTTCTTGCCGTCAAGCGACATCTGTAAGCCTGAAGTCTCGTTTGCGGATGCGACAGACGCGTAAAAGGAATATTCGCCCACTTCCTTGACGTTCACGGTGTATTCGAGCCATTCGCCTTCCTGGTTGTAGCCCACGATGTAGCCCGTCGCCTTCTTGTAAATGTCGACACCCGTCCCTTCGCGGTAATTGGTGCCGCCGTGGTCTTCGGAATCGTTTTCGCTGTAGGAATCGTTGCCCGAGCCGACACCCGGGATGTCGAAGTCTTCGGCCTCGATCTTGCCCGGAATTTCAAACGGCTTACCCTTGAAAGGCTTTTGCGGTTCGGGAACCACCGGAGCGCGGTTTATTGCCTTGAGCATCTGTTCGGCATAGCGCTTGCCAAATGTCACGTAGGCATCGTGACCGAAATGGTAGCGGTCCACGCCGTTGCCGTCAAGGCCTTCGGAAGAAGCGTAATAGGTATTATCCATCGTGTTCGGGAGTTTCGACACGCGGTCGGAATAGCAGCAGCCCGAACGCAGGAGCTCGCCCGCCACGAACGGCACCGTATCGGAACTCATGTCGAGCGCCTTGAGGATATCGTCGCGGGTCTTCTTCACAATTTTCGGCCAGTCCGGGTAGCCGCCGTCGGTTTCACCCTGGTGGAAGATGAATCCCTTGATGACGCCCACCTGCTGCGCCTTCTTCGCGATATCGATAATCGTCTTGGTGACGTTGCCGTCGCTCGCGTATTCCTTCGCGTAGTTCTGGAGCCAGCTTTCTGCCGTAGAGAGGTACGTTGCGTACTGGTCCTGGTCGAACAGCTTGATGCTTGCGCCACCCACCGCGACCGGGATAATCCCGATGGTCACGTCGGGCATGCTGTCGGCCATCGTGCGCCCGAACCAGTCGGCAATCGAAATCGTGTTGCCACAGTTGAACAGCGAAGGCACCGCCGGGTAGACCTCGCCCAGCGTGTTGCGGCCCTTGCCACTGCACTTTTGCGAGGCGAAAATCTTGAAACGCGGGTTTTCGGCCTTATCGGCGCTCTGGGCATCGGCAGTGCCACCCATATTGGACTGCCCGTACGCGATGTAGATGTGGAAATTCGGGTCCGGAGCGGCACCAGCAGGCGCGGTTCCGAACGCAAGAAAGCCCGCGGCAAAGCACGCCACGGACATAAACCGGGTGAGTTGTTTAAACATTCCCATACATACTCCTTTCAAACAACATTCTAAATCTACCCTCTAAAATGCGAAAAAGGCGCCCAAAGCGCCCTTATTCCATAGACAGATTGTCAATGAGGTGATTTTTGAAGGGGTTAGCCCTAGTCCTTGAGGCAACGAACAGAAAAACCGTCGTACTTGCCATTGTAGCCCAAGTGCGCACCGCCGTAGTAGTAGTACAAGAACATGTAGTACGCGTTGTAGCTACCGTCCTCTGTAGAACTCCAGAAGTCCGCGTAGTTGCCCTCGCCGTCGTAACTCCCGTAGTAGTCCCTGCCGCCGGTAGGGAGCGCGGAGAAGGCGAAGGCATCCTCGTTGGTGATGCCGCTCTTCGTCGTCCAGCCAGTCGCGAACTTGAGCTTTTGACCAGCAATCGATAATCCACCGACTGCAGCAAACAGTGTTGCCCACTCCGTTGAATCAGGCAGATGCCAGCCCTCGGGGCAAACACCGCGAACAGGATAAGTCGGAGAGCATGTCTTATTATAGCCGCAACCCATGCCGTTCGTGCTCCATGTGCCCACGCTGTCCATCGCGGCTGCCCATGTATAAAGGCGGCCGTATTTGGTGCAGTAGCTTGCACTGTCTTTGTAGCACCAACTGGTGGAATCAGAGGTATAGTCTAGACGTTTATAAGGAACATCAGTATAGGCGTAGTTGAGGTTCTGGGCCATCCAAGTCTGAGTGCCGATGGTGACCGTCTTGTACGTTTGGCCGTCGCGGGAATCCATAAAGCAGTTCTTATCAGTGTTCACATCGCACGATGTTCTTCCAGTCACTGAACTGCTGCTGGACACACTTGTCTCGCTATCGCTCGACTTCGGTGTGACACTCGAAGACGAATCGTCCGAAGGACGAGTCGCGAAATCGCTGTCGTCGTCACCGCAGGCGACAAACATCGCCGCACAAACAAGAACACTAAACCAAAGTGAGCGCATATTTCCTCCTAAAATTAGTCCTGGAGACAACGAACCGAAAAACCGACGTACTTATAGTCGTAGTTGTTCAGGAATGCATCGTCGTTGTCGTAGTACAAGTTCACGAAGCATGCGTAGTCGATATTGAGCTCCATAGAACTCCAGAAGTACGCGAGGCTGCCCTCATAGTTGTAATTCCCATCGTCGTCCCTGCGGCCAGCAGGGAGCGCCGAAAACGAGAAGGCATCCGTGCCGTTGCGGCTACTATTCCAACCGGATGTAGACTTGAGCTTTTTTCCGGCTATCGTCTTTCCACCGACTGCGTTGAACAAAGTTTCCCATTCTGCGTTGCTAGGCAGGTGCCAACCACTGGGACATACTCCTCGTATAGTACCGGTTGGTGAGCATGTCTTGAGATATCCGCAGCCCTTGCCGTTCACACTCCATGTGCCAGCACTGTCCATCGCCGCGCCCCATGTGTAAAGGCGACCGTACTTGTCACAATAATCGACAGAATCGTTGTAGCAGACACTTTCATCCGTTTCAAAGTTCAGGTTCTCCGCCATCCATACCTGATTGCCGATTTTCACAGTCTTGTATGTCTGACCATCGCGGTCATCCTTAAAGCAGTTTTCGTCAGTTTCAACTTTGCATGGCCCACTTCTATATACAGAACCAGACGACATTGCCGAGCTACTGCTCAACGAAGACCCGTCCGAAGGACGAGTCGCAAAATCGCTGTCGTCGTCACCGCAGGCGACAAGCATCGTCGCACAAAGAAAAACACCAAACCAAAGGGAACGCATATTTCCTCCTAAAAACACAATCAAATAATAGAATTTTTTCGTTTTGGCGGTAAAAAAAAAGACCCCCGAACGAGTCGGGGGTGACAAAAGCGTCATTTTCGCGCAGGCGAAAGGGAGATGCCCGCCTTCGCGGGTATGACAAAACGACGAACGAGCGGTCTTACTTGGCGCGTTCGAGGTAAGAACCGTCGCGGGTGTCCACGCGGATCTTGGTGTTGTTCTCGATGAACAGCGGGATCATCACCTTGGCGCCAGTTTCGAGAGTGGCTTCACGCATCACGTTACCGCTGGTGTTGCCCTGCACTGCCGGAGGAGCTTCAACGATCATCAGGTCGACAAATGTCGGCGGGATGACTTCGATGGGGAGCGTAGAACCGCTCTTCGGGTCCTTCCACCACGTGACTTCGACGGTAGCACCGTCAAGCAGCCACACTTCGCAGCCGTTGAGGGCTTCCTTCGCGATTTCCATGGTTTCCTGCGTGGTATTGTCGAGGAAGTACCAGGTGGAACCGTCGTTGTAGAGGTAAGTCATTTCGGTGTAGGTCACGTCGGCTTCTTCGACAGTGTCGCCGCTCTTCCAAGTACGTTCGAGAGTACGGCCAGTCACCAGGTTCTTGATGCGAACGCGGTTGAAGGCCTGGCCCTTGCCCGGCTTCACGAACTGGTTCTCGATGATTTCGTACGGCTGACCATCAACCATGATTTTGAGTTTCTTGCGGAATTCGTTGGTGCTTACAGTACCCATATTATCCTCTTGTTGATTTTTGATAGCTAAATTTAGCAATATAATGGAAGAATCAATGGACGAATCCCCAAAAATTTTCACGCAAATTCCTGCATTTTTAGAATATCTGGGCCCGGAATGCTCCCCTGCCATCGCAAATGCGGCCCCGCACGGCAAACTAGACTTAAGCCCTAAGTTTCCTTTCGTGTGTTCGAGGCACTATGCCGACCTAATCAAGAAGGCAAACGAACCCGAGGCGCTTTTGCGCGAAATCCTACCGCATGTCGACGAGCGCGAGAACGTCGCCGGATTCGTGGACGATCCGGTAGGCGACCTGCCCGCGGGCAAGGCGGACTGCGTCATCCAGAAATACGACCGGAGGGCGCTGATTGTCTCGACCGCCACCTGCGGTGCGCGTTGCCGCTTCTGTTTCCGCAAGAACTACCCCTTCCAGAACATTCCCGACGTGGCGCGACAGGTAAGCGATTGGCTCGACACGCACAGCGACATCTGGGAAGTCATCCTTTCGGGAGGTGACCCGCTCATGCTGGGCCCCGGTGAATTCCGCGACCTGGTGGAGGCGATAGCCATGCATGGTTCTGTCACCACACTGCGCATCCATACGCGACTCCCCGTAATGCGGCCCGATGTGGCGATGCAGCACTTCGAGTTCCTGCGCGAACTGCCCGCGCGCTTCGAGTGCGTGCTTACAGCACACGTAGACCACCCGGACGAACTCGACGAGGAATCCCAGATGGTTTTCGGACAACTGAAGTATTCCGGCTGGACACTATTGAACCAGAGCGTTCTTTTGAAGGGAATAAACGACAGCGCCGAGACGCTCGAGAAACTGTGCCGCAAGCTTTTTGTCCAGGGGGTGCTCCCTTATTACCTGCACCAGCTGGACCACGCAAACGGCGTCGCGCATTTTGAAGTGAGCGACGAGAAAGCGCGCTCGCTGATTGAAGAAATCCGCAAGCGCCTGCCCGGCTACCTCGTGCCGAAGCTGGTGAGAGAAATCGCGGGCGAAAAGAGCAAGACGCCTGTGTAAAAGATGCTCGCCTTCGCGAGCATGACGAAAGAATGTGTCGCGAGCATGACGTCAGTATAGCGGCTTCCGCCGCGGTGACTAATGTGTAGTGTGAAATGTGAGGTGTGCGATGCGAAATCATTCATTACACATTCCACACTCCACATTCCACATTAAAATAAAGTTTTCACGCCGAAGCCGATTATACCGTCGAGGAAATCGCAGCCGTTGCGGAGCGCGTAATACAGGTTCACGCTCCAGTTCCCGCGATACTGCGTAAACCCGATTCCGTAACCCTGCTCGCGCGCCCAGCCGTGTCCCGGAGCCAAACGGCGATATAGCCCAGGCTGGTAGAACGCCTCGATGCTCAGGTCATAACCGTCCTGCCACAGTAGGGCAAACTCCGAAAGCCCGTAGGCGCGACTGCGAAGCATGCGGTACTGCATTCCCTTGAAATCGCCCGGGCCGCCGAGCGCAAACAGGTCGGAGCGACGGAGATCAGCCTCCGTCGGGAAAATTCCGCCCGCCATGCCGGCAAAGCGCGCAATGAAATTGCCGTACAACGGGTAATACGCCATCACGTTCGCCTTCGCCGAGAGGTAGTTGTCGAGTGAATCGGGCCGGTCAATCTTCCATGAAGCGGAGGCATCCAAGCGCATGCCGCTACGGGGCAACACAAACCTGTCGAGCGACACGTAAGACATTTCGAGGGACGTGTGCTTGTCGTCTTCGCTGATGCCGAGGAACACGCCGATGCTGAAATCGAACCCGATATCGCGCGTAATGCCCGCCTCGCCCACGACGACCCTCTCGATAGTCGAGTCTTCAACCGTTTCCTCGTCGAAGTTACCGCGCACCACCACGTTCCATGCGGTCCCGAAAATCCAGGGTTCTTTGTAGCGGCCCGAGAGGTGCCGCGTATTTTCGCCCGTAAAGCCTTCCAACTGCAGGTCGCGCGCCGTCCCCGCGATATTGAACAAATTAACATCCAATTTTCCTTCCCACACATTGCCTTCGCTGGAATACGTCAGTACGCCTTCCGCTTCCGACACATTTGCCTTCCGCATGCTGAACGCGGGCACAATCCTGTTCCTTGCGGGGTCGCGGAAGAGGCGCGTGGGAGCCGTGCGGTTGTAGTACCCGATGCGCGAAAGCCTGCGCTCGCTGCGTTCCAGGTCCGTGAGGGACACGGCCTCGCCCGCCTCGATGCCTGTGAGTCTTGCAAACACATCGCGCCTTGTCCCGCCGGAATCGAGATTTTCGGGCGTTGCCCATACGTAAGCCGCGCCCCGCTGGATTTCAAGTTCCAGCACATTCCTTCCATGCGTTCCACCCTCGTGCCGGACTTCACCCTGCACGCGCGCTGCGACAAATCCCTGGTCCTCGTAATAGCGTTCCAGTTTCGCCGCCAGCGCCTTCCACGCGTCGCAAGGTTGCCCGAGGGCGCCCTTGATTTGCGCCTCGTCGAATGCGGTATGTTCACCCTTCCACGCGATGCTATTGATAGTACATGCGCCCTCGCCCTTCGCGAAAGCGAAGGCCGCCAAGAGCAATATGTACAACACCAATCGATTCATATCCTAATCTTCAAATTTAAAGTTCACACTCCACATCATCCATTATCAAAATACCGCACGGGCCTCGGTTGAAAGTTTCTGGAAAACATTTTCTTCGGAATCACCGAACCGCAGCACATAATGCAGGCCGAAAGAAATATTCTTGTTCACCGAAAGCGATGCGGAAGCCTCCAGCCTGAAGGTATTGCCGTCGCTGTAGCCCGACATCATCTGGTAGGGAACGACGTCGTCCCCCGTTTCCACCTGCACATAGGAGAAACGCACGAACCCATCGAAGGTGTTAATCCGTCGATAACCGAAACGCAACGACGCTTCCCAAAGGTAGGCGTCGAACTCGCGACCCGTAGATTCCTCGCCCGCGCCATAGCGGTAGCGGCCGCCGGGTTCCAGGCTGAAGCCGTCCAAAAAATGGAAACGGTACTTGCCGGACACACTCCTGATATCCCATTCCAGATCCTGCAGCGCATCCAGTTCATCGCTCTCGACAAACCCGGTCAAACCCATGTAATGGTCTTCATTGATCTTGTAGCCGATTTCCGCCTCGTGACGGAATACGGACTCATAATACTCGATAGATGAAAGTTTCTTGTCGAAATTCGCCGACGGACGGTAAACCGCCAAGGCACCTGACGGATGCTCCCATTCCACATTCCCGCTCCATGAAAGCGCACCCGAAGAAACCCGGTGCAGCGCCGAAGGCAACAATGCCGGGAAATACAGTTTATGCCCCGTCGTATCCTCGGATAACGCGTTGAAGGAACCGGACAGCTTGATATCACGCAAGATACCCGAATTTACTCCGAAGAGGCGCCCAGGCCACATTTCCATACTCGCAGTAAATCCCGAATTCGACGCCAGTACCGCCCCGATGGAATCGTTACGCCCCATTCCCTCGTACACAAAGTCGCCATTGTCGACCCCTTCGATAAACGCGCCCGTCAGGCTATCGTAACGCACGTCGCCCGTCCCCTTCGCCACCGCCTTGTAGACCGGCGTGTAGGTCTGTTCTTCCGTTAGCCCCAATTTGTACGAAACTGTCCCGTGGATTCCCGCCTTTTCATCGCCGAAACGGCCCGCCAAATCCCCCGCCCAGCTATTTTCGTCTCCCGATTCTGCAAGGTCGCGGTATTCATACTGCAAAAAATGCGTCAACTCAATTTGCTTCAGGTGAATTTCGGCAGACTGGTTCCACCTCACTTGCCGCAGGGAATCGCTCCATTCTTCACCATAGGAATCGCCACGCCTGTCCACGTTCCAGAATTCCGCAGCCTCGCGCACGTTCCAGGAATCCTTCACCAGCGATATCCCGGCATTCGCCCTGAGCGAAAATTCCTCGTCCACGAGCCCGGCGCTATCGCGTTCGGTATAGCGCACATCCGAACCGGCAAAGGGTCGCACGAACCCACGTTCCCATTTTTCGGAAAAATACCCTTGGAAACGCTCCCCGGCCGCCTCCGTCTGGCTCTGCACATGGATAAGCGAGAGCTCGGTCGCATGCCCCTGCACGTTACGAGTGAGCCCCCCCTTCACGCGCGAAGAATTCCAGCGTTCAAAGTCGCCCTGACGGTAGCCCCACGCGACATTACCGAACCAGCCCGCCCCCAGGCGGAAGCGCAGGGCGAATTCATCGTGGCGATAGCTGCCGTTTGCAAGCAGCGCGCTATCCAAGTCCCATTCGTCCTTTAGCTTATACGAATTCCAGTCGTTATCGCCGCCCTGGAACCCCGAAAAGTCGAAACGTTCCGCCACGTAGTTTCCGTATGCGGAAAACGCCACAGGAAGGGCGCGCATCGCGGCAGAGGAATCCGTCGTCAAGAACCAGCGGAAGGCACGTCCCGAAGGTCCGTTCACTTCTTCGGAAACCGTATTGCTGTCGCGACGGCTCGCCGCAAGCTCGAAATCCGCAAAATAGCGGTGCATCCCCTGCAAACGGATTCGCGCCCCGGCCATCTCGGTACGCATCGGACGACGCAACTCGCCCAGAGAGTCGTCACGAACAAACTCGCTTCCGTCATCGGACTTGAGCATCTTATAGTCGTCATCGCTCCACAGGCCCTTTTTAAGGCGGTCCACATCGTGCTCCAGCCGGAACCCCGACAAATCCAAATACAGGTTCGGATGCCGGAACGCCCCCGCCACGCCGTAAAGGCCCATTACGTTGTCCGCTTCGTAGGCATCATATTCCACACGAATTTCGTCTTCGGGATGCGGCATCCGCGTCCCCCTGAAGTTCAAAAGGCCGCCAGCATAATTCACCTCGTAATCCTTGCCCCGCGAAAGTTTTTCGCCGTTGATCCAGACGGATTCCGATTGCGGAACCACCGAAATGAAGCTTCCGTCACCGCTCAGGGAATAGCCCTCGCGCTGGCCACTCACGCCCGCAAAAGTGCGAGAAATACTCTGGACACCATCCGTTCCGGCCACGGCGCGAACTTCAGACAAATTCGTCCTAAACCCGACCATTCCCCCCAGTGTGGTCCGTTCCACCGAAAAAAGTCCAAGGTCGGAATCCTGCCACGTGAGGTCGCCCAGATGAAGCATCCAGTGTCTGGAAGTCGCCTTGAAATAGACCTGATCCACCTCCTGGAGCGTCGCGGTCGTCTGGTCTCCCGCCTTGCGGTCCACATCGCTAAGCAAAGCATCTATTTCGACGCTATCCCCGATCATTCCCGTAATGGAAAGCCTAAGCTGCTGGTCAACCTGGGTATCGTCGTCCCCCACGGTCACCTGCATGGTCTTGTAGCCATGGGTCTCAAGCGACTGCACAGGCCTCGCCGAATCTACAGCAACAGGGATGCTGTCGCGAAAAAGCGAATCGGGATTCCATACCGGAAGTTGTTCCACATCCAAGGCAAAAGCCTTGCACGCGACAAGGACGCCCGCCCACAACAAGCGCCTCATGGGCCCTACCTATCGGCTTCGATGCGGAACTGCTTGCTCGACAGAAGCTCCCTGCCGGCAACGAGGTCCACGCTCCATTCGCCCGGTTTCAGGAGTTTCGGGGAAATCTCGGTATGGCAGACGCTAAAGCTGGACTGCGAAGACTGCTTGTCTTCGATTCCCTTATGGATTTCTGCAGCCTTCATCACGCAGGGAGCCTTCTGGATAGTGTCCGTGCCCCAGTACCAAACGTGCAGCAACGTATCGGCAGAATAACGGACCGAACTGGAGACGGTAGAATAGAAGTAAAGTCGAGTATTTTCCTCGAAGACGCTGTCGACACCGAACGGCGTTCCACGCACGACATCGCGGCACACAACACTCTGCGCAGGAGTGAGGTCCGTCCCCGTGAAATTCTGCAACGAGAGGTCGTCGGTCAAGAAATCAACGAAGCGGTGGATGAAGAATCCAAAAAAGACAATGACAACGACGAAGGTCGTCTTCCTCAAATTGCGAAGTGGCGGAATGCCTGCCACGGAAAACCCCTGTTACCTGAGCTTGCTCGTGTTCTGCGTAAATGCGGGGACGGCATCCACCAGCTTTTCGACAAGCAGGCGGTTGAAATCGTCGATACGGTTCGGGAGTCTGGAACCCGGGAACACCTGCACCAGCAGCAGGGATTCATCGACAGGCGAAATATAGATGGAACGGTTTTCGCCGGAATACGATACCGATTGGAAATTTTCGCCACCGAGCATCATCCCCACCTGGCGGGCGGAGTCGAACGACGCCGTACTGAGGACGGCAAGCGGAGTCGCATCTATTCCGAGAGATCCCACTTCGGCAATAATGGAACCGTCACGATGGCACAGCACAATGTAGTTGGCCTTCACGCTAGCCTGGTAAGCAAGCATCAGGCGGCGAACCTTGCCAACGTCATCGGAAAAAATCGTAAAATCGCTCATTCAGCAACACTCCTGAAAAATCCGCAAATCACTTCTTCTTCGGGACATACGGACGAAGTTCGATTTCGTCGTCCGAGACCTCCTGGTTCGCCTTGTCGACCACGCGGCCGAATGAAGGCATGCGCGGAGCCTGCGGAACCGCACGGGGACGTCCGAACGGGGACGAGGCAACGTTTTTCTGGAAGAGCCCCGAACCTGCATTGCCAGACGGCATAGCGCCGGCAGTAGGCCTTGCAGCAAAAGAGGGCATCTTGAAAGGTGTGGCAGCGGGGGCTTCCGCCGGGCGCGGTTCGCGCTTGGGAGCGGGCTGGGAAACGGACACCCCTTCCTTGGTGAGGCTCACGTCGTGCACGCCCGTGTTGTTCACGCTTTCGGCGGCCTTGCGGAGGAACCCTTGCTTCACGTTGAACTTTTCAATCACGAGCATCGCGATAGTCTTGAGCGTCGTGACGACACCCTTGCCGTTGTGAGCCGTCGCCGGGAAGAACGGAACCTGACGCGGGTTAAGCTCGGCGTTCATCTCGTCGAGGGTAAACACGTTTTCCATGTCGCGCTTGTTGTACTGGAGCACGAAGGGCATGTCGTCGAGGTCCATGCCGTAATCCTGGAGGTTCTGGCGGAGGTTCTGCAGGCTCTCGATATTCTCGGCCTGGCGCGACCGCTGCGAGTCGGCGACAAAGACAATTCCATCGACACCGCGAAGCACAAGCTTACGTGTACTATTGTAATAGACCTGGCCCGGAACCGTATAGAGCTGGAAACGGGTCTTGAAGCCCTTAATATCACCTAGATTGAGCGGAAGGAAATCGAAGAACAAGGTGCGGTCACCCTCGGTCGCAAGCGACACCATGTCCGTGCGCTTGTCCTGGGGCATTTTCTGGTGGATTACCTGCAGGTTCGTCGTCTTACCACTAAGACCGGGCCCGTAATACACCACCTTACAGCTGATTTCACGCGTAGCAAAATTAATCGAAGACATTTCTAATCCTTGATACTTGTCGCTAATCTAGAAAAAATTATCAGGAACGGAGCCGGAAAGAGCATGAGAAGCAACGATTTAGCCCCATTTAGACAAGTCCAACTCATTGCCGTACAACGGAATAGACGGGAACGGCCGCAAAAAACACGAAATACCGATGCACGGAAGTGCACCGGTACGCAATTCGTCGAACTAGCGTGCGCGATTAGGCGAAGCCGTTAATGACCTTAGCGACCTTGGCCTTGTAGTTGGCAGCGCGGTTGGCATTGAAGCCGGCGCGGCTCTTGTTGGCAGCAACGTCGAGAAGGCGGAACAGCTTCGGCATTTCGGCAAGGGCGGCATCCTTAGAGGTAGCAGTACGGATGGCCTTGAGGCTTGCGCGAATTTCGGCGCGGGCTGCACGGTTCATGGCATTGGCCTTTTCGGCCTGACGCAAACGCTTTTTGCAAGATTGATGTTGAGGCACCTTAAATCTCCGGGTAAAACCTACTTAAAATTTTTTGTAGGGACAAAGATAGTAAAGAATGGGAATTTGTCAAGCCCCCAAATTGGGCGAATTTGCTAAATTTTAGCCATTATGATGCCATTCGTGAACCTGACAGCGCAAAGAGAGGCCTATCGAGAAGAACTCGAGACCGCAGAACGCGCCGTTCTAGACAGCGGATGCTACATCGGCGGGCCGGAAGTGGCAGCCCTCGAGAAGGAACTTGCGGATTTTTGCAATTCTGGGAATTCGGACGCCGGAATGCAAGGCTCTTTTGCCGGAAAAGACCGCGCGGAACCCGAAACTCACGCCATCACGTGCGCAAGCGGTACCGACGCCCTCACCATCGCCCTCATGGCCCTCGGGCTCAAACCGGGGGACGAGGTCATCGTACCCGACTTCACGTTCATTGCACCGGCGGAATGCGTCGCGTTTTTGGGCGGCATACCGCGTTTCGCGGACATCGACCCCGAAACGCTCCTGATCGACCCGGAAAGCGTGAGAGCGCTGATTGGCCCCAAGACGCGCGGGATTATCGGCGTGGACCTGTTCGGGCAAGTTGCGGATTTCAACGAGCTATGGGAAATCGCCGTCGCGAACGACCTCTGGCTTTTAGAAGATGCAGCACAGGCATTCGGGGCGACATTCGCTCCGTGGGAAGGCATATCCCCAAACAAGCCCTGGCGCGCCGGCACCATCGGCAGCATCTCGATCACGAGTTTCTACCCCTCGAAGCCGCTGGGTTGCTACGGCGACGGCGGTGCGCTGTTCACCAGTGACCCGAAGTTGGAAGCAAAAATCCGGCAAATCGCGAACCACGGGAGCAGGGAACGCTACCTGCACGAGACCGTGGGCATGAACAGCAGGCTCGACGCACTGCAGGCGGCAGTGCTACGGGTAAAGCTCCGCCACCTCGAAGAAGAACTGAAGGTGCGCCGCGAGAACGCCCGCAAATACGGCGAGTTTTTCGCGGAATACAACGCAGGTGCGGGCATTTCGGGCGCAAGCGCCGGTGCAAAAATCGTGCCGCAGAAAATCGCCCACGGGAACACGAGCACCTACGCGCAGTACACCGTGCTGGCCGACGACCGCGAAGCTTTTATCAAGAAACTGGACAAAGCGGGAATCCCGCACTGCATCCACTACCCGCAGCCGCTGCACGAACAGCCCTGCTTCAGGGGGCTCGCACAGGGCAGCGAAAACAGGAACGCCATCATGGCGAGCCAGAAGGCAGTAAGCCTCCCCATCTGCGCCTTTACCGATGTAGATTTTATCATAAACAAGCTGAGGTCCGTCCTATGAGAAACACAGGCCTGATACCCGGAATCGCCAACGACAAGACTCCCCGCAAGGTCTCTGAGTCCGCACTGGAATCGCACGCCATCGTGCATCCCGTCGACACGAACGCGCTGAACAACGCCTTCGGGGGCTACCTGATGAGCCTCATGGACGAAGCCGCCTGCATCGTCGCCTTCAAGCATGCGGGCCGCAAGGTGAACACCGTCTCCATCGACGGCGTGCGGTTCTTCCGCCCGACTGCGGTCGGCACCATCCTCAATATCCACGCGAGCATGAACCGCGTGTTCAACACCTCCATGGAAATCGGGCTCAAGATAACCGAAACCGACCCCGAGAACGGAGCCGAACTCCCGGTCGCGCACGCCTACTTCACGTTCGTCGCCATCGACGACAACGGCAGGCCCACCGCCACTGCCCCCGTGGAACCCGATTCCGACGAAGCCCGCCGCCGCTACGAGCAGGCGCTTGTCCGCCGCGAAGCAAGGATTGAATTGGGGAAGAAACTCGGGTAACAGCGGCGCGGACTGTATACAGGCGGAACCATTATTTATGTTCGGGGCTCTTTCGCGGGCCCCTTCCCATTTCTAAAATTATGGCATGCGCGGACCCAAAAAAGACGTCAAAGACCGCTCCCTGATAAGCCTCTCCTGGCCGCTTATCCTTACGTTCGCCGTGGGCATGATCCAGCCCATGATGGACAGCTGGTTCCTTTCGCGCACTTCCGAAACCGCGGCCGCCGGCGTCGGCGCCATGCTCCCGATTCTAGGCGCCCTGTTTACCGCGCTCCACGCCTTCGCGCAGTCCGGCGCAAGCATCGTCTCGCAGTACATCGGCGCCAAGCAGAACAGCCACGCAAACAGCACGCAGACGATGGTCCTCTTCGGGAGCATCTTGCTCGGGGTCGCCCTCACGCTCGTCATCTTCCCGCTTTCAGGGCATATCCCGCAATGGATGGGCCTCACCGAGGAACCCGCGAAATACGCGATGATGTTCCTGAGCGTCGTCTCGTTCGGGTTCGCCTTCCGCGCATTGCAGACCATCCTTACCGCCCTCATCGCCACGCACGGCCTTACCGTATGGAACCTCGTGGGCAACACGCTCACCATCGCGAGTAACGCCGGCCTGAACGTCGTGTTCCTCGAAGGGTATTTCGGGCTTCCCAAGATGGGCGTTTACGGCGTGGCCCTCGCGACAGCGCTCTCGTGGCTGATATCTTCGGGCATCCTGTGGTTGGTGCTCAAGTTCAAGGTAAAGCACCAGAGCAGGGCCCGCGACTGGAAGCGCTCCCGCATACTCCTCCCCGACTGGATTCGCATCGGCCTCCCCGCCGCCGCGGAACCCATCAGTTTCCAGCTTTTCCAGGTGTTCATCACCGCGATGGTCGTGTACGTGGGCACCACCGCGATGACCGCCCGCGTGTTTGCGGGTAACTTCGCGGCCCTCTCCGTGATTCTCGGGGTTGGCCTCGGCAGCGGAAACCAGATTCTCGTGGCACATCTCGTAGGCGCGCACGATTTTGTGAAGGCGAACCGCCGCGTTTACCAGACGCTCGCCGTGGGCATCACGAGCGGGCTCTTGCTCTCGATAATCGTCGCTCTCTTGGGCGAACACCTGCTACGGCTCTACACCGACAAT
Organism: Fibrobacter sp. UBA3629; assembly: GCF_002374005.1. Taxonomy (NCBI): domain Bacteria; kingdom Pseudomonadati; phylum Fibrobacterota; class Fibrobacteria; order Fibrobacterales; family Fibrobacteraceae; genus Fibrobacter; species Fibrobacter sp. UBA3629. The sequence goes on from NZ_DFLC01000012.1 coordinate 116,612, forward strand.
CCCGAAGTTCTCAGGCTCGGAAAGATTTGCCTCTGGTGCGACGTGGCCGTGCAGCCGTTCAAGGCGGTGAACTTCATCCTCACCACATCGCTCAGGGCCGCGGGCGATTCCAAGTTCCCCGCAATTGTCGGAAGCGGCATGATGTGGACGCTCGGGCTTGCGACTTCGCTCATTCTCGCGTTTGTCGTGGGGCTAGGCCTCCCCGGCCTCTGGCTCGGCATGGCAAGCGACGAATTCTACCGCTCGTTCGCGAACATCTGGCGCTGGCGCAGCGGCCGCTGGAAAAGCAAGGCCGTGGTTTAGTCTTTGAGACAACGAACTGAGAACACGAAATACTTACTGAAGTCATCCAGGAGCGCATCATCGTAGCGCAAGCGCATGCCGCCATCGTCGTAGCCGAAGCGCAAGAGCATGCAGTCAGCGTAACTACTATCGTTCTCCGTAGAACTCCAGAAGAACGCGTCGCGGCCCTCAAGGCTAAATTCCCCTCTGACGTTCCTGTCGCCAGCAGGAAGCGCCGTGAACCCAAAGGCATCCGTGCCATTGCCACTGCTATTCCACCCAGATGAGGACTTGAGTTTTATGCCAGCGGTTGATTTTCCACCTACAGCGTTAATCAAAGTTTCCCATTCAGCCCTGCTCGGCAGGTGCCAGCCACTAGGGCATACACCCTGGAGGTCTCCTGATGGCAGAGAGCATGTATAGCCATAGCCACATTCACTCTCCGACTTGCCTACCGTCGCAGCCCACCTGTAAAGGCGCCCGAACTTTTCACAATACTCGGCAGAATCGTTATAGCAGAAACTAGAATCCACTTCGTAATTCAGGTTCTCCGCCATCCACCACTGATCGCCAATCTTTACAGTCTTATAAGCCTGACCATCGCGGCCATCTACCAACTCGCCGTATTCGCAGTTGTCTTCCGTTTCTGTTTTGCATGGAGTCGCCAAAGTGACCGAACTCGATGACTTCGCAGAACTGCTACTCGACTTGACGCTGGAAGAAGACTCGTCATCACAGTCCTCGCACACGCTGGACGAAGACCCGTCCGAAGGTCGAGTCATGAAATCGCTATCGTCATCGCTACACGCGACAAAAGCAAGTGTCAGGCAAACGATTGCCGCCACCACGCTTCGCTCGTGGCAGGCTCTAGCAAATCCCCGCAGCAACCTAGAGAATAAGTACTTCATATTTCCTCCTATTTTTTTGAAATATAAGAAAATGCAGTTCAAAGGAAAACCGAAAGGACAAGCAGTCACGAGGTTTTACTCCCGCCGCCCCCCCCCCACATGCGCCAAAAACAACAAGCATTTTTCTACTGGAGTCCTCGTCATTTTTTGCGTAGAAGGCAACCTTACAAAGCGAATACTTAAACGAAGTGATTGTGCGAGCGTGCGGGGCGTGCCCGAAGCCAACATTTTTACTAAAAAAAGCTAAATTTGACGCATGCCGTTCTACCCTAACGAAGTCATTCAGCAGCTCAAGAGCCAAGCGGACATTTCGCTCGTGATCCAGCAGTTCTTGCCGCTGAAGCGCACGGGTACGAACCGCTACGTGGGCGTATGCCCCTTCCACGACGACCACTCCCCCTCCATGACCGTGAACCCCACGCTCGGCATCTACAAGTGCTTTGCATGCAATGCGGGCGGCGACGTGTTCAAGTTCGTGCAGGAGCACGAGAAAATCGACTTCAACGGCGCCGTGGAATGGGTTGCGAACTTCGTGGGTTTCGACCTCCCGAAATTTACATCGAAGGAAAACGCCGAGGTCACCGAAGAGCGCGCGATGGTGCGCAAGCTCAACGAACTCGCCTGCGAATGGTTCGAGCAGCAGCTCCCGCTCAGCAAGAAGGCTCTCGAGTACCTCAACAAGCGCAACATCAGCGAAAAGACGCGCAAAGAATTCCACATCGGTTACGCTCCCGATGGACGCGAAGGCTTTATCGGCTATGCGGCAAAGAACGGCTTTTCGCCCCGCGACTGCGTGAAGGCGGGCCTTGCCACCGAGAAGAAGAACGGGGGCATCGCCGACAAGTTCCGCGACCGCCTGATGATCGCCATCCAGAACCAGTCGGGAATCGTCGTCGCGTTCGGCGGCCGCGACCTCGCGCCCAAGCAGGAAGGCTTCGAACGCCCCAAGTACATGAACAGCCCGGATACCGCACTCTACAACAAGAGCGAGATCCTTTTCGGGCTCAACCACAGCCGCGCCGCCATCTCCAAGGAGAACGCGGTCATCATCGTCGAGGGCTACTTCGACCTAATGAGCCTCTACCAGGGCGGCGTGCAGAACGTGGTCGCCGCTTCGGGCACGGCGCTCACCGAAATTCACGCGAGCATCCTCGCCCGCTACGCGAAAACCGCCTACCTCGTGTTCGACGGCGATGCCGCGGGCCAAAAAGCGACCATGCGCTCGCTAGAAATCGTACTCCCCAAAGGTATCAACCCGAGAATCTTTGCGCTGTCGCGCCCCGACGGTACCAAGATCGACCCCGACAATTTCGTGAACGAACAAGGAGCCGACGCATTCCGCGAAGAGCTCAAGCACGCCGATGACTGGCTCAGCTATCTCGCCCGCAAGACGGACCTCCAGAGTATCGAGTCCAGGGCCAGGTTCGTCACCTACGCAAAGTCTATCGTCAAGAGCATCCAGGACAGCGAACTCAGGAACCAGTACCTAAAGCTCATCGCCGAGCGCTTCGACACGTCGCGCTCACTGGACGGCATCCAAAGCATCCGCCCGCAAAGGGCGCCCAAGGTAAGCATACCGCAGCCGCAACCGGATCCGGAATTCGCGGAATATGGCGAGATGCCCGCCGCTCCGCAGGAAGCCGAAAGTGTCCCGTGGAACGTCCTCGCCCAAGTAGAGACCCGGTTCGCGAATCTCCTCGTGAAAAACCCGACGCTTCTCGACCGTGCCTGCGAATATTTCGACATGGAACTCGCTGCGACCGGCATACAGTTCTTCGAATCCTCCCTCGTCGACGAATTCGTGATGACCGTCATCGCCTTCTACTCCGAAACAGGCACATTTTCCCCGCAGAGCCTCTACGAGCAGCTTTCGCCGTTACAGCAGCAGTTCATGGAAGGGCTTCCTGACGAAGCATGGACCCCGCCGAAAGAAATCTACGAGTTCTACGAGACGCTCCTGGTGCTCACCTCCAGGCTGTGCGACCGGTTCCGCAAAACCATCGACCTCAGCACAAACGAGGGCGTGCAAAAGCGCATCTCGCTGAATACGTTCGTGCAGAACATGCAAAAACTCGAGAACCAGTACCGGAACGGCGCCGTATCCATCGACAATCTCGCCGACCAGCTCATAAAGAGCAAGAAACCCCTTATACAAATCCTAGCCGCCACACAAGGATAAAACCATGTTATCTATCAAGAACCTGAAAGCAAGCATCGAAGACGGAACGCAAATCCTCAAGGGAATCGACCTCGAGGTAAGACCCGGCGAAGTCCATGCCATCATGGGCCCCAACGGCTCGGGCAAGAGTACGCTTTCGAAAGTCATCATGGGCCACCCCGCATACAAGGTGGACGACGGTTCCGTGGAACTCGACGGCAAGAACCTGCTCGAAATGGAAATCAGCGAACGCGCCAATTCCGGGCTCTTCATCAGCACGCAGTATCCGACCGAAATCCCGGGCGTGAACAACGTGGATTTCTTGAAGATGGCGCTCAACAGCAAGCGCGCCTACCTGGGCATGCCCGAAATGAGTGACGACGACTTCAAGAATCTTTGCGAAGAGAAGATGGCCCTCCTCGAAATGGACGAGCGCTACCGCGAACGCGGCGTGAACGACGGCATGAGCGGCGGCGAGAAGAAGAGGAACGAAATCCTGCAGATGGCGATTCTCGACCCGAAGGTAAGCTTCCTCGACGAGACGGATTCCGGCCTCGACATCGACGCGCTCCGCATCGTGGCTAACGGAATCAACCACATCATGGCGCCGGAAAAGGCCGTCATCCTCGTCACCCATTACCAGCGCCTGCTGGACTACATCAAGCCCACCTACGTGCACGTGCTCCGCCACGGAAAGATTATCCTCTCCGGAGGCCCGGAACTCGCCCTCAAGCTCGAAGAACAAGGCTACGACTGGATCGAGGAGAAGTGATGGACGCCATTGCCCGCATCAAGCAACTGGGGATGCCCCGCCGTAACGACGAACTTTGGACATTCTTCCCCGTTTCAAAGATTCCAGCGCCGGAATTCCCCGACGCATGCGCCTGCGAAGAGGACTTTTCGGACGAAATGGATTTTGCAGCCCTCCTGCCCATCGCAAGCAACGCCCGCACGATGGTCCAAAGCATCGCCGACAACGCCGAGGAAATCGCGATGCTCAAATGCAACAACGACTTCGGGCGCACGGTACTCAACATCGGCAAGAACGCGAAGGCAAGCATCGAGATTCTCGACAACAAGGTCCTGCATCCCATATGCGCCGAACGCTTCGACGTGAACGTGGGCGAAGGCGCTGACGTCGAAATCTTCTTCGCGAACCCCGCAAACGACCTCCCGCTCGCCTTCAGGCACTTCCGCATCACGCAGGCGGCAGGTTCCCAGGTGCGTTTTGCCTCCATCGAGCGCGGGAACGGCATTAGCCGCGTAAGCATCGACGACTTCCTGAACGCCCCGGGCGCAAAGTTCGAATGCCGCACGCTCAACATGCTCGGCGGCACGGCCGAAAGCCACCACAGGCTGCATATCTACCACAACGCCCCCGAGACGACGAGCACGCAGCTTTCCAGGAACCTGCTCGACGGCAGTTCCCGCGCGAGCTACGACGGCAGCGTCATCGTCGGTGCCAACTGCACCAAGGCTCTATCAAGCCAGCTCGTGAACACCATCCTCCTCTCGGGAGACAGCTCCGTCTCCGTAAAGCCCGTGCTCAAGATTTACCACGACGACGTGGAATGCACGCACGGCAATACCGTGGGCGAACTCGATGCAGAACAGATGTTCTACCTCGTGAGCCGCGGAATCCCGCAGGAGACCGCCAAACGGATGCTCATGTCAAGTTTTGCAAAGGAAACGTTCTACCCGCTCCCCGATTCCGTAGGCAAGAAGCGCCTGCTGCAGGTCCTCGCCTAAGACCCGCCTACCGCAAAAAAAAGAAACGCCCCCGTGCATGGGGGACGTTCCTTTGGTAGGATAGATTTTAGGAGGAGTTACGAAAGTGTCTGCAAAAGGTAGAGTGTCACGCCCATGAAGGCGAGCATGAAGTTGGCGAGGAACGTTGTGGAGGCGAGGTCTTTGAAGATTCGTGTCATCATCCGTTATCCCTTTTTGGTTACGGTCACAATATAGAATAGAATATTCCAACTTCAAAGTAATGGAAATCACACTGCGATTTGCGTCACGCGAAATACGAACGGTCCTTGACAAGCGGGAACCAGGTTCCCAATTTTTCACTACTCCTTCTCGTTCTCGATAATCTTGATGGGTTCGTCCATCATCTTTTCGGCGATGACTTCGGGCGTTTCCTCGGCAACCGCGGCGTTAGATTCCTCGGGCATCCAGGGCTTGTCGAGGCTCTTTTCCCAAGAAACCGTAGGCGCGGGCTGGACTTCGTGCGATGTATCCACCACGGGGAGCCCCAGGAGTTCGCGGGCACGGTTCAACGCGGCGTCGATATTGCCAAGGGCATTCTCTTCGCCAAGCTGTTTCAAGACGCCGGCACGGGTGAGCGCCACCACGGGCTGAGCATGCACGCCACTGAGCAGGAGCTGCGTCCCTTCGCGGTTGCAACGATTCAGCAAGTCTTCAATCATCTGGATACCGGCGGCATCGATGCTTGAAACGCTGCGCATGCGCAAGATAAGGATTTTCGGCTTGTCGGAAATGCGCGCCATCGTGTCCTTGAACTTGTCGACCGCACCGAAGAACAGCGAACCGGCAAGCTCGTACACAACCACGCCCTTCGGCACCTGGCGGCTGAGTTCGTTGTGAGCGGCCTCCTCGTCGTCTTCCTTGAGGGCTTCGGTCACCGTCTCCATCTCGGAAACATCGCTCATGCGCTTGATGAAGAGCACCGCGGCCAGCAGCACACCGACTTCGATAGCCACCGTGAGGTCAATAATCACCGTGAGGAAGAAGGCCACGAGCATCACGATGACGTCGCTCTTCGGGGCCTTGAACATCTTGATGAAGCTCCGGTAGCCGCACATATTGAACGCCACCTGAAAAAGCACTGCAGCAAGCGCCGCCATCGGGATCATTTCGGCATACTTGCCGAGCACGAGCATAATGAGCAGAAGCACCACCGCATGCACAAGGCCCGAAACCGGACTCACTGCGCCGTTACGGATGTTGGTCGCCGTACGGGCAATGGCACCCGTCGCCGGGATACCGCCAAAAATCGGGGAAAGGATATTCGCCACGCCCTGGCCAAAGAGTTCGGTGTTGGAACGGTGCTTGGTAGAGGTCATGCCGTCGGCCACGACCGCAGAAAGCAGGGATTCGATGGCACCAAGGATGGCAATCGTCAAAGCCGGCTGGAACACCTTCTGCATCATCTCGAGGCTAATGTTCGGCAGGTGCGGAGTCGGAAAACCTGTCGGAATGTGGTTCTTCATGCCGATAGTCACCACGCCGTGGCCCGTAATCGGGTCGTCCCAGCCCAAGACCTTCACCATCACGGTCGCGACGATAATCGCAATCAGGGAGCCGGGCACCTTCGTGGTAATTTTCGGCCACAAGATGCATACGGCAAGCGCCACAAGGCCCACGATGACAGCATATATATTAATAGTGTCGAAAGAAGTCGCGTAAAGCTTGATCTTGCCGATAGCATCGGCGGGGTCCTTGGCCAAAAAGCGGAGTCCGAAGAAATTCGGGACCTGGCCGAGCGCGATGATGATGGCGATACCCGCCGTAAAGCCGACCGTCACCGGGTAAGGGATGAACTTGATGATGGCGCCAAGTTTCGCGATACCGAAAATGATGAGCAAAATACCCGCAAGGAGCGTCGCGGAAGCAAGGCCGTCGTAGCCGTACTGGGAGACGATGCCGTAGACAATAACAATGAATGCACCGGTAGGGCCGCCAATCTGGAAGCGGGAACCGCCCAGCAAAGAAATCGCAAAACCCGCGATAATCGCCGTGTAGAGGCCCTGTTCGGGACCCACGCCCGAAGCGATGGCAAACGCGATGGCGAGCGGAAGCGCGAGAATGCCCACGATGAGGCCCGACATGAGGTCGCTCACGAAGTTTTTCTTGGTGTAGCCTCGACGCAGTACCCGGACAGATTCAGGGGTAATGGTCGCTTTAACGCCCGATAGGAAATTCTTGAAGGATTCCTTGGCGTGGATATTGGTCATCTGGCACTCCGTGATTGAAGAACGGCGCCAAATTTAGAAAACTTTACAATACCCGTTAAGGGTAAAAAGAAAAAATAATGGAAGACCTTTGCGAAGGCTACAACAGGCCCTTCTTGGCAGACCGCATCAGGTTCTTCACCTGCTTCTTGGAAAGCTGCGGAACCTCGGCGTCCTTCTGGGCCCTAGACTTCGGGGCGCATTCCTCGCAGAAGTGCTTGATGACGGTCCCGTAGCTTGCAGCGCCGTCCATCTTGTCGGCCTGGCGGGAGCGGAACGGCCTCACCAGTGCCTCGCGGTGGCACTTGTCGCAGATACCCATCTTGGGAGCAGCAGGCTCACGGCGCACGTGTTCCTTTTTGTCCTGGTCATGGGTCATTTCCCAGGCACGTTTCTGGGCGGCAATCTTCCTTGCAAATGCGTCATCTAATAGGCTCATATCATCTCCTTGTTTTCTTTAATCTCTTTCAATATACAATCTTGCAGGAAAAGGGAATGCAACGTGATGCACAAAGAAGTGGGTTTCGCCTCGTCCGAATAGAGGCTCCGGGCAAACTTGCCGCGTTCCACCTGTTTTTCCTTGAAAAATTGCGCGTGGCTGGCGAAATCGAGGACCTTGACGCGTCCCGGGAACTCGCTTTCGAAGCCTCGGATGGCCTCGTTAATGACCTCAATCTGGTCGGAAGCATCCGGGAGCAGGTCGCACGGAATGGTCTCGACAAAGATGTCGGACTGGGTCTTACTAACAAGTTCACGGACCAGGTTCCCATAGTTTTCGGCCGTTTTCGCCCCGTTGCCGTGTTCCCCCCTCGTCAAGTCGTGAAGCCCGAGGCCGAGCACGATGCGCCCCGCCTTCTTGCCGATGATATCGGACGCCGCACGCGACAGGAGCTGCGGAAGCAGGAGCGGAATCGGGGAATTGATGGAAAACTGCATGGGGCGGTTGGGCGCCCTGCAAAGGAGCATCTCGGCACAGCGGGTCGCCACTTCGCCCTGTTCGCCGAGCAATTCGTCACCTATGATGAGGATCCTGTTTTCCACGATTATAATCTACTACTTATCGGCGGGTTTGACCACCGAAATTTTCCAAAAATCCGCATTTTTTTCGCGGGAAACGATGCGGCAGCCGTCTGCAACCAGCGCTCCCGGTACATTTTCGATCGGGGAACCCTCGTCAAGGAGTATCGAAAGTTCCCTTCCCGGCGGAAAACCGGCCATCACGAGCCTTGACCGAGCCGCATTCAGGGGGCACTTCACCCCCCGCAGGTCGAGTTCGCCAGGCAAATCCCCCTGCAGGGCTTCCGGCAGAGGTCCGGACTTCGATTTTGCGCAAAAATCGGCAATTTCAGCCTGATGTTCTTCCGGGGACTCTAGCCAGCGGTTGACCGGGACGTCGGGAAGGCGCGCAAGGGCGACACGGGAAAGGGCCTCCGCAGGCGGAACGGGCACCCCCAATCCCCGGCGGAGCCACTCCGCACAAGCAAAGGAAACAAGCCTCGAAAGCGCCTCCGCAAACCCAGCCGAACCGCGGTTCGCCTCCATCCAGCGGACTACCGCCCGAGCATCTGCCTGTTGCCGTTCTTCCATCGTTTCATTCCTTTTATCATAAAAATCTGTTTTTTTCTCAGAAAAATACACAAAAATGATTTTTTTTCAAAAAAGCCTATCCTACCAACTTTTTTAACATAAAAATCGACCTAGAACATAGCAAAGTTTTGGTTCAATTTCTATATTTGGCGCCAAGCATCACAAATGCAAAGGTTTTTGATACGATGAATACATTTCTCCTCTACGCAATGTTCGTAGTATATGTCATCGCCGGTGTGGGTTTGGTGATTTACGGCTTTAGCTGTTATTACAGCATCTACTTGTTCCTCAAAAACAGCCGAACCACGCGACTCACCGACCGCAAAAAGATTCTCAAGTTCTACCGCGAGCACTCCATCAACGACCTCCCGCAGGTCACGACCCAGCTCCCCGTCTTTAACGAGGCGAACTGCGTGGAACGTCTGCTCGACGCTGTCTGCGCCATTGACTACCCCAAGGACAAGCACGAAATCCAGGTTCTGGACGACTCCACCGACGAATGCTACGAAGTGGCGAAGAAGAAGGTGGCCGAACTTGCCGCGAAGGGTTACGATATCAAGCTTATCCACCGCACGAACCGCAAGGAATTCAAGGCCGGCGCCCTCAAGGAAGCCATGGCCGTCGCGAAGGGCGAATTCCTCGCGATTTTCGACGCGGACTTCGTTCCGGAGAAGGACTTCCTCCTCAAGACCATCCCCTACCTGGTGATGGACGACCAGATCGGCCTCGTTCAGGGCCGCTGGGGCCACCTGAACCGCACGGAATCGGGCCTTACGCTCGCCCAGTCCATCGGTATCGACGGCCACTTCGTTATCGAGCAGTCCGCCCGTAGCTGGGGCAAGCTGTTCATGAACTTCAACGGTACCGCAGGCGTGTGGCGCAAGCAGGCTATTTACGACGGTGGCGGCTGGGAAGGCGACACCCTGACCGAAGACATGGACCTCTCCTACCGCAGCCAGCTCGCCGGTTGGAAGATGAAGTTCGTGTTCGACGTGATTGTGCCGGCAGAACTCCCGAACGACATCAACGCCTACAAGGCACAGCAGTTCCGCTGGGCCCGCGGTTCCATCCAGACGGCCATCAAGATTCTGCCGCGCGTGTGGAAGGCGAAGGTTCCGCTCCGCATTAAGATTGGCGCGTTCCTGCACACCACGCACTACTCCATTCACCCCTGCATGCTGTTTACCGCCCTCTGCGCCTGGCCGCTTCTCGCGTTCTTCGAACCGGTCGCGCACTTGCCCAGCTGGGCCTACACCATCGGCTTCAGTTTCATTTTCCTCGCCGCTATCGCTCCTTCCGTCCTTTACTTCGTTGCACAGCGCTGCTCGGGCTACACCGGCTGGAAAATCCGCATGCTGAGCCTCCCCATCTTGATGGCGCTTGGCGTGGGCATCGCCGTGAACAACACGCGTGCCGTGTTCGGTGCCGTGACCGGCGTGAAGGGCAGCTTTGTCCGCACCCCGAAGAGCGGCGGGTCCAAGAAGAAGGCGAAGAGCCACTACGCACAGAAGTTCCCCTGGATGGCCGTCCTCGAACTTGCCGTGGGCGTCTACTGCATCTTCGGTCTTCTGGAATACATCGGCGCACAGAAGTTCATTATCGGACCGTTCCTCGCCCTCTATGCGGTGGGCTTCCTCTCCGTGGGCGTCCTGAGCTTTATGCACTTTATCGGCAACATCATCGAAGTGCACAAGGCCCGCAAGGAACACGGCAACGTCGAAGAGCAGGAATCGTAATCCGCTACAAACGATTTGCATCAGGGCATCCGCGAAGTTCGCGGATGCTTTTTTGCATTTCTCGGACTTTCGCATCGAACATCAACGAATGCGAAGAAAGCGCGTAGGCGTAGTCGCGAAGCCCTTTTCCGTAAGCCCCGAGCGAAAGCGAGACCAGGACTCCGGCAAGAGCGAGAGCCACCATCAGTTCCATCAACGTAAATCCACGGTGCACCGCAGCAACCTCCTGAAAACGTAGGGTTCCGCGCGAACTTCCACCCACTGGAATCCGCCCATGCCGAGCGTCCACGATTGCAAGACGCTAAACCCGCCACCGCATGCAGGGGCAGGGCATGCAAACAAGATGTCGGAGCAACGCTCCGGAGCGGAGATTCGTCGTTCCAAGTAGGATATAGCCTCTACCACAGCATCTGCCCGGGACTTTTCTCGAGCCGACATCCGGGCGAAAGCGGCCGGGAAAAATGAAATGGCGGCAAGCCCCGACGCAAGCACGGCAAAGGCGACAAGGATTTCCATCAGGGTGAATCCGCATGTCCGGTTCATGGTTCAAACCTCCGGCGGAACACCATACGGTCACCATCGAGCACGACCGGCAACAACGCAAAAGACGAATCCGTCACCGGCCCCGGATACGACGCACCCAAAAGATTTTTTTTGTCTTCGATATCGACGCTACCTCCGGGGGATGCAATCACGCCCTCGAAGAGGGCGTGACCGGCGAGCTCGGCGCGGCTGTCGCCCGACCCGAGCGACACCGCGACGCACGGGAATATCCCGTGCGCACGGCCCGCGATGCGGAGCCCATCGCGGCCGTAGAGCCCGCCGGAAAAGCTGAATTCAGACTTAACTTCCACAAACGCATCGCTCACAAGTTCGAGGTAGGCGACCGAGACTCGCCCCCCGAGTTCGACATTGCCGCGCGCAAATATGCGGAGCGTATCGAACGTCGCGCTCCCCTTTACCGCTACATTCCCGTCCACGTCGAAGGAGGCGCTCCGGACTCGTCCATCCAGGTCCAAATAAAGGTCCCCGTCCTGTATCCGGAACGCGGCCGAAGAATCGAGCGTAAAGAAGCGCCGGTTCCCCGACAAATGCCGCAGGCGCAAGTCGCCTGCAATCCCTTCGCGCACCCCACGGCGCAAGTTCTGGACAACCAGCATCCAGTCCTCGAAACGGAACCTCGCGAACTTCGACCCGTACAGGGCACAAACTTTCGATGGCTCCAGCAACGAATCGCCCGGAACCGGAGCGCACACCCTTCCCCACAAGGTTCCCTCTTCGGATTCTATGGCCACTTCCCCATGCGGCAAGCCGTGAAGAAAAGCGACAATCGCCGACTCTGCCGCATAGATGCCACCCGCCTCCCGTGCGACCCTGTCCGCGTAGCGGCGCAGATTTCCCGAGGCATGCAGCAGTCCCTGGAAGAGGATTCCCAGCGAAAGCAAAATAATCAACACGAACGGCAAGACGAAACCCCTACATCCCATTTTCCACCTCCACGATACGGCCGCCGCAGGCAAGCGACACCTTAGAACCGCCGATGGATTCCACCCGGAAATTTCCAAGAGAATCACCCGTCCGAAACCAAGCCATTCGTCCATCTTCCATCTCGACCCGGACAAGCCTGCCGCCGACAATTCCACGAATCTTGAACAGCACAAGGCATGCGGGCGAATCCGGGAACGACGCTTCCGGAGAATCCACCTTCATAACCCGGACGCCATCCTTGCCCCTTGACATACCCATCGGATGATCAACGACGGTGATTTCCGGGGCGACCGACAAGGACGGGGCCGCCATGTCGACTTTTGCAACATTCTCTCCGCTCCCGCGCCAAACAAAGGAAAAAAAGAGAGCAACAGCGAATGTCGCCGCAAAGGCGAGACGCCATTTCGCCCGAGGCTTGATTCCATCGAACAAGTCCAGGTCGTAATCCTTCCAGAACGGGTCCCTGGATGCCGCCTTGAGAAGCGCCTTTCTCTGCGAATCCGAAAATTCCCTTGATTCCACAAAGACCTTCCGCCACGATTCCGCCCGCGAGAACAGGTCATCACGCATCAGGAACTCGTCAAAACGTTCAAGGCGTTCCTCCGCAGTCGCATTGTCGTGCGCCACTTCCTCCGTCCAATGGCACAGCCGCCCCTCAAAAAAGACAAGGATGTAAAGCGTCGATTCCGCAAGCACCGCATAGCGCAAGTTCCCGAAGCCATCGTTTGTCCGCATCAGCGCATCGGCAGCACCGTAAAGCATCGCCGTCTGCGGGAGCACCCGGTCAAAATGCCGCCTGAGACATTCTACGTCTTTTTCGGGAAGCGCCACCAGGAACCGGTGCCGACGCCCGCCCGAACTGTTGAAGCCCACCATCTCCCTGCAAACAGGATTGCGGTCCCTAAGCGTTTCCGGAAAATCTTCACGGAGCCATTGCAGCAATTTTTCATGGGACACGTCCGAATCAAAATTCGTCACAAGTTCCCAAGTCCACAGGCGGGCTCCAACAAAAGCAACACGTTCCAGCATCAGAAATTCACCTCGGGCGTGATGAATATGGCCAGTTCGCTCTCGTCTTCGACCTCGCTCACGTAACTGAAAAGCCTGCCGATAAGCGGGATGCTACCGAGGAACGGCACCGCCGTGCGCACCTCCGACTTGCCCTTCCGTACGAGGCCGCCCAGGCAAAGTGTCTCGCCGTTTTTCAAGGTGACGGTCGTCTTCAGGTTTCGCGTGCTGATATCGCGCGGGCCATCGCCGCTCGAGCGCCCCGCCGTCTTGATTTCGGGCGAAATGTTCAGCGTGATGCTCCCGCCCTGCGTGACCGTCGGCGTGATTTCAAGCGAGATTCCGTCATTGAAACTGCGGTAATCCGTAATCGGGTAGCCGTCGGCGGATACCTGACTCACCAGGTAATAGACCGTGTTCGTCACGTTGAGTTCCGCCTTGTTCCCGTTGAGCGTCGTGAGCCGCGGGCGCGCAAGAACCTCGGCCCTGTTGTTCTCTTCCATCGCGGAAAGTTCCATCTCGAAACGCGCCGGCAGAATCCCGATTTTCCCGAACGCGCCCGAAGCGGAAACGTCCTTCCCCATAAAGTCCCAGAACCCGCGCACGCCCAGGTCGTTCTCGCCCGTCTTGCGCGTAGAACCGCTGTGAAGCCCGATTTCGAAATTGCGCCCGCGCTTGAGCTCCACGATTACGCACGAGATGGTCACCTGCATGGCAGCCCTGTCTAGTTTCTCGAGAATTGCGGTTGCATCCGCGATTTCGGAAGGAGACCCGCGAAGCATTAGAGCATTCTGTTCCTTCACCTCCGACACGACAAGCCCCGAACCCGGCAACAACTTGGAAAGTTGCGGCACGAGGGCCTCCGGCGTCGTTGCCTTCAGCGGGTAAAGTTCCGTACGCGAAAGCACGTTTTTCGCCCCGCGTTCTGTTACAAACAAAGTATTCGAATCGAGTGCATAGGTGTAGCGGCTCCCGCGAAAGAGCGACTGCAGGAGATTCGCAAGCGGTTCGCGTTCAAAACGCATCTGCAAGCTCTCGCGCACGTCTCCGTACAGCACCAGATTGAGGTTCGATACCCGCGAAAGTTCCTTGAGGAACACGTCCAGCGGGGTGCCGTCCAGTTCTACCGTATAGAGCGAGTCGTCCTGAACGATATCCGGCACGGAATTTGCGCCCGCGGGCGAAGCGCCGTTCGCACCCGCGCCATTCGGGCCCGAGCCACCCGCAACACCCGCGGGCGAATTGCGTGCGCGTTCCACACGGAAGCAGTCCGCATCGCGCCTCACGCGGAAACCGTGCGATTCGAGCAGCACCCGGAGCGCAATCCCGGGCGGTACGGATTCCAGCCGGCCGCTCACGGGACCCGCGACATCGGGCGAAGCCACCACGTTCAGTCCCGTATTCGCGGAAAAATCCCGAATAAACTCGCGAACGTCGCGCTCCCGCACGTCGAGCGACACGAGCGAATCCGCGACCCGGAAAAAATTCTCGCCACGTTCCAGCCGTTTGCGGATATGGAAGACCGTTCCGTCGCGAATGAGTTCCAGCCCGAGGGTAGAACACAACGACGTGAGCCCCTCCAGCAGCCCGACGCCATCGAGGTGGAACGTGACACGCGCCTCCGCACCGACGTCCACAAGCACGGGCACCCCGTAGGCAAGCGACACCGAGCGGGCGACATCCTGCAGGCTCGCATCCACGAAATCAAGCGAAACCTTGTCGGGCACGTCGCGCTCAGCGCACCACGCGCGCCCCAGGCAAAGAAGTAAAATAATAACGAGGCAAGCTACCGCGGGCATAAAGCATCCGCGACTTTCCTCCGCATTTTTGCGAGGCACAATCGTCCCCTAGATTTTAACACTATAATAAAAGGGCGTCACTCGACAGCCGACAAAACCCGAAAACGGGTTTAGCCTAATCTACAAAATAAGAACCGGAAAAACAAGTCCCTACAGATTTTTTTCAAATTCCCTTAAAAGGGCACGGCCTTCTTCCCATTCGCCGAGGTTCGAAAGCGCATTGATATGGCCCTTGCGCCCCACGTCGAAAAACAGGGAACCCCAGGAATCCGCAAACTGACGCGCACGCTCGATGGTCACGTACTCGTCGTTCTGGCTTGCGACAACGCACGAGGGCACGGGCAACTTTTCCAGGGGCATCGGCGCGAAATCCTCGACAATATCAATCACGTCGATATCGGCCGGAGCGACAAGGAACACGCCCTTGACTTTTGCCGGAACGGCACCTTCCGTCGCCTTCTTCATCAGCCAGAGGACCGTCGTCGCAACCCCCAGACTGTGCGAAACGAGAACCGTATCGGACTCGAGTGCGGCCACCGTCCTGTCGAGCGTATCGACCCACTCAGCCTTGTGCGGGTGTTCCCAGTCATACTGTTCAACGCGGCTTGCATCGGGCATGTTGTTCGCCCAATAAGTCTGCCAGTGAGTGGGGCCAGAATTGCTGTAACCGGGAACAATCAGATAATGCATCAAGAACCTTGTTGAATTACATGCTCACGAACTTGCGCATGCTTAGGATAGCAGTGAGTACGCTGAGGGCCAGACTTACAAGCAACGTAACCGCGGGAATGAAAAGCCCGACCAGGAACGTCTCGTGGAAAACCTGCACCAGCAAGAGAAGCGGCACCACGACGAACAGCGAGAACTGCGTTGCCGCGCGGACCGTCTTTACGCGGAGGGAAAGCACCAGCGAGAACGATGTCGTGAGAAGCACAGCAGAGACGGCCCCGAGAATCGAGGCAATCGCCGCAGTCGATGGAATCTCGGGATGCGCCAACCAGTAGGCCACCTGCGCCAAGATAGCAAACAGCACCGGGAACGGGAGGATTGCCAGGAGCTTGCCCCAGAAAAGCTTTGCCGGAGCAATCGGAGAAAGCTGCAGGAGTTCGAGCGAATTGCGCTCGCGTTCACCCGCGAAAGAATCACCCGCAAGGGGCGAACCCATCGGGGCCATGAGGCAACCGAGCAGGAGCATCATGTAGCCTTCCATGCCCTGCATAATCTGCCCGCCGTAACGCGAAACCGCAATCGCCTGGCTCGCCGCGAGAATCACCGGCGGGATGATGAAGGGAACCCAAAAACGCGGGTCCCTAAAAATCAGGCGGATTTCGTGTCTAAAGACAAGGAGCATAATTTCGCGACTAAAAATACAATTATTCGTGCAAAGAGCGGGCTAACGTGCGCCAAAAACATTTGTTTTCGCTTGCGAAATTGGCAAGAACATTTCAAAGGAAGACCGCAGGGACTAACAGTCACAAGGGCTTCTTCCCGCCGCTCATCTCACAACCTGCAACAAAAAGCAACAAACGCTTGTTTGCTGGAGCCATCGTCATTGATTGACGAAGGCGCGCGCTCCGCTAAGCGAACACTGGAACGAAGTGATTGTGCGAGCGTGCGAAGTGCCGCCGAAGTCAACAACTTTTACAGATGTCATAATTTGACACCTTAAAAATCTATATTACGTCATACGGGGAGCATTGGCGACATCCCGCAAACAGCCAACAGGAAAATTTGCCAAAAAAAAACAAAATTTTCTGTCAAAACATATTGACTTTTGATTATAAAATATGTATATTATAGATATAAAAGTAAGGTTTGACGAAGAAAAAGCCAAAAAAGTGTTCGAAAAGCATGGCGTCATCATGGAAGATGTCAGGCAAGAAATACTTGCCGAGCGTTTTGACATGGACGATGTCGTAAACCAAGACGGACATCCTGGGCAAAAAATGTTTATTGTACTTGTAAACGGTTACGCCCATTGTGCTCCATTCGTCAAGGAACCTGACGGAACATATTTCCTCAAGACGGCATTCAAAAGCCACCTTTATCAGCGGAGGTACGAAAATGGCGAACTCAGAATTTGACCCGATGGACGAAGAAGAACGTATTCTCATGGAGGCAATTGAACGCGGTGACACAAGGCCTGTACCCAAAGAAGAACTTGAAGCAATCAAAGCAGAAATCCGAGGATCGGCCCACAACATCACCATCCGGATGAAGGATGCCGACATCGAAGGCATGAAGGCAAAGGCGGCCCGTCTCGGAACAAGCTACCAGACGCTCATCAACAGCCTTGTACATCGCTATCTAAACGGCGGCGTCACAATAAACGAGGCGTTTTAAATGATTCTTATATAGACGTCTTGTACTGCAGAATGCAATAGAAAAGAGTATATTAGAAAGGAAACGTCATTTCATTAGGGGTATTCTATGGATAAATTCACGTATCCATATACTCCAGAACAAAAGCATTCTTTCTATGCTTGTTTCTAGGTTTTCTAGGGATTCACAGATTTTACGAAGATAAATTTTGGACAGCATTACTGTGGATGTTTACACTTGGCTTGTTCGGAATAGGTTGGGTGGTCGACCTGATAATCATTCTCAATAAGCCTCGCTATTATGACTCGGACGGGAATGAGTATTATTATGATTAAGTAACGCAGGGAACTCCGGCAAGTTGACAAGATTATCCTCGTTTCTTATATTTTTATTATGAAGCCAAGAACGCGCAACACGCTTACCCCCCCATCAACTGCCCATTTGTGCAGTGATTTTAACAGTATAGTCAGCTTCATAGCATTTCATTCTTTTACATCGAAAGTTCTTCGTGTGCCCCCCCTCTTACGACGGGGGATTTTTCGTGTTTCAAACCCTATAGCGACCCTTTACGAGTCAAAGGAAAAATATGAAAATTCGCAAAAAAATTATTCAAGCATTGGTGGCGCTGGCGGTCATTATGCCGAGCGTAAGTTATAGCGCAGACGCGCAGAACGACATCAAGGACAAATGGATGGCCGAGGCAAAGGAAATCTTTGAGAAGCAGGATTCCACGACCTCCATTCTCGACAGATGCCGCGCTTTCTACTACGGATACCAGAGAGACGCCGAAGCCCAGCGCAACAAAGAAGTCGACTTCCGCCTTGTATATGCCGACCGTATGGTAACCAGCTGGAACCTACTGTTCGACGCGAAGGTGGGGGTCAAATATGAGGATTTCGAGAAAAGCAAAGAAGGTTTGTCCATTAAAGATCCTGCCGACAAGCTGACACTCGAAGCATGGGAATTTGTGAAAACTGAGGTTTACAACAAATTTCCCGGACGAAGCACAAAATACTGGTCGGAAATATACAAGCTCAACCAAAACTTAGACGTACCGCTGCCATTCCAAGACATTTCGGGCTACATCAAGGGTATGCTCGACAAGTCTGAACAATGCAAGAGCAACGAGTGCAAGCTCGTCTGTCTCTACCGTGTAATCGTCAACCGCGAGAAACACACCGTGGAATATCCGCAGGTAATCCCTAACGACGAAATTCTCTATACCGAGCGCATCAAGAATGGCGTAGCCGCATTGCCCGCCGACCTCCTCGCTAAAAACCCGCTACCCGTACTGCGTACCGCCGAGGAGCTCTTCAACAAGCGCATCTCCGACGCAGAAACTCACAAGCTGCCATTTGAGACGCCCAAGAAAAACCGCGACACCGCATTGGAAACACAAATCAAGAAACGCGTTCAGGCTGGCAGCCCCTCCGCCAAAATCAAGGCAGTGGCATTCGGATCCGACGCCACTGCATCGTGGTCCATCCACAGAAACGCATTTGACATACCCATCTCTCGCAGCAAGCAAGGCATCATCATTGTGGAATACCCCGGCAAGCCCGGACTCTATTTGGGCCATGGCCTCACCGCAACCCAGGCACACCAGGGCGGCGGGAAATACGGCAAGTCCGAGGTGAGCCTGGACAATTCGTTCATAATCTGCAAAGAAATGATTTTCGATTCGAATTGGATGCCGATCGATTTGAAATAATTGTCTTCAAAGCGCCAACGCCGCGTACTGCTTCAACGTGTTCCAGATGAAACACGTTGTTTCATAAATGCATCAAATAGCGAAAAATCCGCATCGAACGCACGATAAAGTTCCCCGATTCCGATAAATTTGCATCTTTAATTATATACATTAAGGTAGTTAGGATCGCAAAGTCCATGCGATTACGGGAAGGAGGAATACCATGTTCACGCTACGTTTTTTGTGGATTGCCGCAGCACTGTCCGCCATGTTCCTGGCTGGCTGCGGAACGCCCGTGTACAGGCAGGGGAACCTAACGCAAGGCATTTTCGAGACAAGCGTTCCCGAAAACTTCACCGGTGCAGGCAAGGAATTTGCAGCAGGCTCGTCTATCAAGGGGGTTTCACTTTCGTTCGACTACACGACGGAAGAAGAAATGAAAATGAAAAACGTCAAGAACGCGGAACTCAAAGAAGGCGATTACGACCCTCTAATCAGCGGAAGCGACGATGACAAAAAAATCATGTCCGAAACAAAAATAAAGAAGTTCAGCTACAAGCGAAACCGCTTTCCCGTCTCGGCAGCATTCACGCACCTTTTCAAGGCGAAAGACGAACTTGCATGGGGATATTCCATCGGCCTGGACCCGGGATTCTACGCTCGGGTCATCGGCGGAATCAACAAGAAGAATTTCGAAGTCGGTGCCTATTTCGATATCGAGTTCTATAACGTGGGCGACATTTCGTTCGATTATTACGAATGCAGCGCCCCCACTAAGGAAGGATGCAAGGACATAACCGAAGAGAAGCACCTTGAAGAAGAAAATGTCCGTCAAGGCCGTCTGGGC
The DNA here is from genome assembly GCF_002374005.1 of Fibrobacter sp. UBA3629. Classification (NCBI taxonomy): domain Bacteria; kingdom Pseudomonadati; phylum Fibrobacterota; class Fibrobacteria; order Fibrobacterales; family Fibrobacteraceae; genus Fibrobacter; species Fibrobacter sp. UBA3629. Next base: position 136,411 of record NZ_DFLC01000012.1, read on the forward strand.
GCAGGCATCTTCACGTCGTTCTACGTGAACGGCCTAGCGATTTCTTACTCACCGCTGCTCTACGTGCCCACAATAGAACAGGAATACGAGCTGCAAGAGAACGACATGCACGGGAACACCTTACGCACGCGCGTCGACAACCCATTCATACTGAGCCAATACGCAGGCGTATCGAAGTGGATTGACGAGCACTGGAAAGTTTCTCTCGGGGCAACGGTCCTCAGCAGCCTCTATTTCAACGACTTCTACCTTACCGCCAACGCTTCGCTCGGATTCTGGTTCTAAAAAAAATTTCCGATGGCCATCGTTTTAGCGAATGCAATCAGTAAGAGCTCGACGAAGACTCTAGTGTCCGCGCACTCGACAACAAATCATGAACACTCATCGAACATGAAGATTCGGGCATGGGAGGCTTGCCCGGATCCGGCTCATACACAACTTCGTAAGTGCTATGCTTGGCGTAAGGCGCCGTGTAATCAATATACTTGATATTTTCAAGCTCAGATCCATAACTTATCGCGAAATCAGACCAGCAGAGACAATAGGTACTTGCCTGCACGTCAACAAATTTCATGACCAAGGTGTCCCCAGACATCGTCTTGGATAGGGTGCCTCCCTGCCTTCTACAGTTATCTACAACATAATACAGCGTGCCCGAGTATCTTCCGCTCGAATCCGGCTGCATATACGCTTTGGTGGCAAGCGGCGGCACTTCCCCAATAGGATAATCAGCAAAGCAATTCATTGACACCTGGACATCCAATTCCTGCGGCCCCGAAGACGAAGAAACGACTTCCACAGACGAACTAGAATTCACAGTAGTCGTATCGCCCGAATCCGAGCTCGAGGACTTCTCAACGACTACCGAAGACGACAGAGCTTTTTCTGATGAAGAAGATTTCTGTTCAGCTACAGAAGACGACGATTTCGCCTTTTCTTTTGATGATGACGACACATCCTTTGACGAGGAACTTTTCTGTTCAATCGATGACGAAGAAAGCGTTTCTTCTACAGAACTAGAACTGTCAAGTTCTGAATCTGCAGGATTTGAGGATGAAGGCGAATCATCGCCACAAGCAGCCAGCGCCATGGCAAGAGCCGAACTAAAGATAAATGATTTCTTCATGAGAACCTCTTTCTGTTTTCTTCCGTCCCCTATTAAATAATATAATCTTTTTTTCAACGCACTGCATGTAAAAAAAAAGACGCAAAGTAAAATTAATTATCTTCACTTATATGAAATGAGCAAAAATGGCGGCTCAACGGCCGCCTCTTTTATTACTGTCTCGTGAGCGTCTTGTACCTGATGGGCTTCGGATTATCGGCATCTTCGCCGAGGCGCTTCTTGCGGTCGGCTTCGTATTCGCTCCAGTTGCCTTCGAACCACACGACCTTGGAATCGCCTTCGTAAGCGAGGATGTGGGTTGCGATGCGGTCCAGGAACCAGCGGTCATGCGAGATAATCACAGCACAGCCCGCGAACTTGAGGATAGCCTGTTCCAAAGCCTGCAGCGTTTCGATATCCAAGTCGTTGGTCGGTTCGTCGAGGAACAACAGATTGCCCGGCTTCTGCAGGTTTTTCGCCATGAGCACGCGGTTGCGTTCACCGCCCGAAAGCGCCGTGAGCTTTTTCTGCTGGGCAGCACCCGTGAAGTTGAAGAGCCCACAATAGGCGCGGCCGTTCATCTTGCGGTCACCCACCATAATCTCGTCGTTGCCGCCGGTGATTTCTTCCCACACGGTCTTGCTGTCATCGAGGCTATCGCGGCCCTGTTCCATGCTGATGATTTCCACGGTCTCGCCAATCTTGAGCGTACCGCCATCGGGCTTTTCCTGGCCCATAATCATCTTGAACAACGTTGTCTTACCTGCACCATTCGGGCCGATAATGCCCACGATGCCGGAGCGCGGCAAGTTGAAGTTCAAGTCATCAAACAGCACCTTGTCGCCAAAGGCCTTCTGCAGGTGTTCCGCCTGGATAACGATATCGCCCAAGCGCTTGCCGTTCGCAATGTGAATCTGCGCCACCTTGATCTGTTCGCGGGAATCTTCGGCCAAGAGTTCCTCGTAAGCCTTGAGACGGGCCTTGCTCTTGGCCTGGCGCGCCTTCGGGCTCTGCTTGACCCATTCCTGTTCGCGGGCGAGGCGCTTCTGCCTGTCGGATTCGCCCTTCTCTTCGCCACGGAGGCGTTCCAGCTTCTGATCAAGCCACTGGGCGTAATTGCCTTCCCAGGGAATGCCGCGGCCGCGGTCGATTTCCAGAATCCAGTTCGTCACGTTGTCGAGGAAGTAACGGTCATGGGTCACGAGAATCACGGAGCCCTTGTATTCGCGGAGGTGGCGTTCGAGCCAAGCAACCGTTTCGGCATCCAGGTGGTTCGTCGGTTCGTCAAGGAGCAGCAAATCCGGTTCTTCGAGGAGCAAGCGGCAAAGGGCCACGCGGCGTTTTTCACCACCAGAGAGGTTCGTCACCGGCCAGTCACCCGGCGGGCAACGGAGAGCGTCCATCGCAATTTCGATATTGCGGTCGAGGCTCCACAAATCCTGCGCGTCGATGATGTCCTGAAGCTTCGCCTGTTCGTCGAGGAGCTTGTTCATCTCGTCGTCTTCCATGGGTTCGGCGAACTTCATGGAAATCTCGTTGAAGCGATCGAGCACGGCCTGCTTCTTGGCCACGGCCTGCATCACGTTTTCCTTGACGGTGAGGTTCGGGTCCAGCTGCGGTTCCTGCGGCAGGTAGCCTGCGGTACGGCCCGGTTCAATCCAGGCTTCACCCTGGAATTCCTTGTCGATGCCCGCCATAATGCGGAGGAGCGTCGACTTACCGGCACCGTTCTGGCCGATGATGCCAATCTTTGCGCCGTAGTAGAAACTGAGTGAAATATCCTTCAGCACCTCCTTGTTAGGCGGGTACGACTTGGTCATCTTGTACATGTAGAAAACGAATTTTTCTGCTTTATTCTGTTCGGCCATAAAAGGTTCCAGTTTGTTTATGGACTCTACGTCCAAGGTGATACGCTATATTTTTTCAATATAGCTTTTTCACGCAACGCCGTTCTTTACTTTTTGAACCGGACAATATCGGTGCGGTTTCCATTGCGGGCAACTACATGGTAGATTCCCGGGGCAAGGCCCTGCACATCGAAAACCGCCGAGCGCACCGCCTGCCTACGCATGACCTCGCGCCCCTGCAGGTCAAGGATGCGCACCGTCGCACCATCAATAAACGTGCTTCCGAGTTCTACAAACAGATGGCTGTCGGCGTAATGGACCGAAGTTCCGTACACGCTTGCGAAATCACCCAGCGCAGTCGTACCCGTGTCGGTTTTCGCCGTATCTTCCTTCGTCGGAATCTTGTCGTCCTTGCCCACCAGGCGCCACATCTGGTTCCATTCCCAGTCGTCGGCCCAGCTCTGCACCACGCGCTCGCCGTCCGTCGTCGCGCGCAGGTACATGTTGCTGTGCTGCATCTTCATGCGCACCACGGAGCCCTCGTAACCGGACTGCTTTTCCATCACCACCTTCTGGTGGGCGCCCCCATTCCACTTGTAAAGACCCATCGTGATGCCCGCATCCGTAGACTCGTTCGGGGTATCGAGAGAGATGTCGCCGAAGTTGATGCGGAACGTCGTCGAAGAAAGCGGCGTAACCGTCGCAACAGCATTCTCGCCATTGCAATCGCCCAGCGCAAGCTTGTCTTCGGATGTACGCACCATGCACGTGCCAAAATTCATCGACATGATGCGCACCGTATCGGGTTTCGCGGGTTTGGCCTGCCAAACGCGCACCCAGTCAGCCTCGAAATACGCCGGCTTGTCGGAGGTAATCTCGATATCGTCGCCCGCCCAGCCACCGATGGCGAGGTTCACGATGATGTACTGAGCCGCAAGCTGCTTGATTTCGGTCGGGCGCGTGTAACTTGCAAACCGCTTGTCGTCAAAGTAAAAACTGAGGGTCGACTCGTCCCATTCCACGCCGTAGTTGTGAAACCCCGCAGAACGGTCCACGTCATCGTCCTTGTGTCCGCCGAAGGACGCCTCGTGATCCCATGCAGAGCCGTGACTGCTATACCAGCTCGGGTCAGTGTAGTGCAGGTAGTAGTGGTGCTGCTTGCGCGACGCAGGAATTTCGAGAATGTCGATTTCCGGAGGCCAGCCGTCCTGCAATGTCCAGAACGCGGGCCACGTTCCCTTCTGCCACGGGGCCTTGAAGCGGCCCTCGATGTAGCCGTACTTGACTTCGAAGTGACCCTTAGTATCGATAGCGCCCGAGGTGTAGTCCACCGGGATTTCCTTGTTGTTGAACTTCGCCTTTTTTCCGTTGGCATTAGGGTGAACTTTCTTTTCGCCCTTCAGCTTGAGCGTACCATCGGAGACAATCACGTTCTCTTCGGCGCAGTAGGCGCGATGGTTGTGCGTCGGGCCCCAGTTGTACGTGGGGTTCCACTTTTTTTTGTCAAGAGAAGTACCGTCGAAGTTGTCCTCGAACACCTTCTCCCAGCCGCTGAAGTTCGCCGGCGGGTCAGCAAAGGCAAGCGTTACTGCAACCGCACCCGCGAGAACCAGGAATTTTCTTTTCATATCCTAAACCAACCTCATCCAAAGTTTATTTCCGACATCCCACCTTTTATTACCTCGCTTAATCTATACTCTTTTGTACAAAAACGCAATAGAGAGCCCCCGCACAAACGCAAAAACGCCCCGATTTCGGGGCATTTTCTAGAAAAATTTTACAAACGTTTATCGCATGCGGCGCGGGAGCTCGGACGCATGCTTCTGGAGCCACACGGCATCTTCGAGAGCGCGTTCGGCCTCGGTAGCCCAGTCGGAATCCGGGAACTGCTGCACGACGTCGCGGTAGCGCTGCGCCGCGCTGTTGAAGTCGCGCAGTTCGCGGTAGATATTGCCCATCTGGAGCATGGCGAAGTAGCGTTCGTCCGGAGAAATTTCCGTATTGAGCAGAGCCTTGTACATCTGGAGAGCCGCTTCGAAACTACCCGCCTTGAAGAGCAGGTTCGCATTCGCGATGGAATTACCGTCGGACGCGGGCGCCGTAGAAGCCTCGGGGGCGGATGCCGTCGCGGGGGCCGCGGCAGGTGCGGCGGCCACGGGTTCCACGGCACCAGCCTTCGCAATGGAATCCTTCTTCTCGGCTTCCACAACCTTCAGCGAATCGGCGACAGCCTTCATCTCGGCAAGTCGGTCCTCGGCAGGGCGGCGGAACTTCGCATCGGGAGCGGCCTTCTTCAGGTACGCCGCCAGGGATTTCTTTTCGAGGTCGCCACGCTTGGTCTTCTGGTAGACAAGCGCAAGATAGTAGTTGGCGTCGTTGCCCTCTTCCTTGTACTCGATACCCTTCTTCAGGTTGATTTCTGCCTTGTCGTATTCGCCCATGTAGTAGCGCGTGACACCGGCATAGAAATAGGCACCCTTGTCGCCGGGCTTCTTGGCAAGCACTTCGCGCCAGAGCGGAGCCGCCTCGCTGTATTTCCCGGCAGCGAGCAGGACCTTGCCCTTCTCGAACGGGTCGGTCGGCGTCGCAGCCTCGCCCTTCGCGGGTTCCACCGGTTTGGCCTCAGGAGTGGCCTTTGCCGGTTCGGCGGCCTTTACAGGTTCGGCCGGCTTCACGGGCTCAGCCGTTTTCATCGGCTCGGCGGCCTTCGTTTCGGGAGCCTTGGTCTCGACCGGGGCAGGTTTCGGTTCGGCGGGTTTCGCCTCCACAACCGGTTCGGCAGGCGCTGCAGGAGCTTCCGCATGCTGCACAGGCGCTTCTTCCACAGGTCTGTTCTTCGGGTCCTTCAGGCGTTCCTCGTCGGCCTTCGCCTTCTGCCCCATGAGTTCGTAGACTTTCGCGGCACCCTCGTAGGCCTTGCTCATCGTGGGCGCAAACTTGTACGCGAGGCGGTAGTTGGCAAGCGCACGGCTATAGTTCTTCGTCTTGACGTAGACTTCCGCAGCGAGGAAGTAGGCCTCGGAATTCTGGGGCTGTTCCGCAAGGATCGCCCTGTATTCACCGAGAGCCATTTCGTATTCACCCTTCGCCTCGAAAATTGCCCCCTGTTCTATGCGGGGGTCAGCGGCAAAGGCGGCGCCAAACGCGAGCGCCAACATGACAGCAGATACACGAATATTCATGCATAAAATTTAATAAAAATCCACTACGGGGCAGACTTGAAAATCTTCATTTGACGCACAGAGCCCGCCATCGTAAGCCGTACCACATACACTCCCGCACGCAGGCCCGAAAGGTCGACCACGCGGGAGGCGCTGGAGAGCACCTTCGTGCCGTCCATCTGCAAGACATCTACACGGGACGGGCCCGCCGCATAGACTTCCAGGCGGGATTCGCGGGCAATATAGCGCATGGGCTCACCATGCAGGGATTTCGAGACCACGAGAGCGTCCGTACCATCCGAGGATTCCGCACTCGACGAGCTTTCCGCTTTTTCGGACGAAGAAGATTCCTCGGACGAGGAACTCGACTTCTCGGAACTGCTGGACAGATCCTCGACCGGTGCCGAGGATGACGAAGAAGCGGGAGTCGAGGATGACGAAGAAACCGGCACAACATTCCCGTTCCAGCCCTTGTACGCCACGAGCGCATCCTTGAGCGGCTGGTTCACATCAGAAGAAGCATCATCAACAGAATTGTCGAAAATCCACTTGAAATCGCCACCCTGCACACGGCCCGCATACCGGACAACGTTGTCCCTAGCCGTTACGGCATCGTCCGCCTTGTAGCTGTACATCACGGAGTTGTCGGTATCGAAGTTGTTGTAGGTGTTTGCGCCGTCATACGACTTGACCGTAGAAGGCACCTTCGCGCTGCGGCTATCCACAACGTACGCATCGAAATCCTCGGAGGTATTGATTCCCTGGCTTGCCGCCGTCGTTTCTACCCCCTTTACCTTGTACGAGGTCGCGCCATACGGAATGAACGTGTAGGAACCTTCAAAATGGTTGCCGTAAGCCTTGATGGTACCGCCCGCTTCCTTGCTGAACGTGCCGTTGTTCGTCGGGTCGCGCTTGGTGCCGCTCGCATACACGTCCGTCCCCTGCATCGAGGTGAGCATCGGGTACTTGCAGTTACGGAAGTAGTTGTTTTCCATGAATACCGAGGAACCCAGCGTAGAGCCCGCGCCATACTTCGCATTGCCGTCGTAGTAGTTGTTGTACACGTGGGCGCTGTAGTAGCGCACGCGCGGATGGCGGCTGTCGGAATGGTCGTACCAGTTATGGTGATACGTGATGTAGTAGCCATCGTTCGTACCTTCCTTAAGGCCAAGCAAGTTCGACTTGCCGTTGTCCCAGAAATGGTTATAGCTGAACGTAATGTACGTGGAAAGTTTGCAGTCAAGCGCGCCATCGCCCTTCACCTGGTCCTTGTCGCTGCCCGCATCGCCGTAGAAGAAGTCGCAGTTGTGCACCCACACGTACTGGTTGTTCTGCTGCAGGCCAACGTTGTCGCCTTCATCGCTGTTCACGTTCATGATTCCGAGATTACGGATTTCCACGTTCTGCGCGTTCTTGACGCGAATTCCCCAGCCGTTCACCGTCGCGTCGGGCCCGACACCTTCCACCGTTACGTAGGAGTTTTCGGACTTGCCGAGGTCAATCACCATGTCGCCCTGCACAAGCGAATCCGAATCCGTCACGTTGCCGACAAGGCGCAGGTCGAGCGGAGTCGTCTCGTAGCCCTTCTTGTAGCAGTTCAATATGCCCTGGAAGCTCTTGCAAGTTGTCTTTGTACCCTTTGAACTTGTAGCCACGTCCATCGTCACGGTATTCTTGGTGCTTTCGGTAATGTAGAGCACCACGGCGCCATCCTTGAGCGTGCCATCGGCCTTGTACGCACCGGGAACGCGCCCGTTAGCAAAAGCAAAACCGCTGCGGTCGTGCGCCTTTACCGAAAGCGTCTTTGTAGTGGCAGAAGCGCCTTCCTTGCCGCTCTTCACGCCCACAATCTTGAGCGTGTAGTCGCCCGCCTTGAGTCCCGGAACGTCTACGCGCCAGGTGGAGCCGTACTTGCGGACAAGTTCCGCATCGACCTTAACATTGCTCTTGCCATTACCCGAGTAATACACGTTGTAACTGTCGGAGCCGTCCGACGCCCACTGGGCATAGGCAGATTCGAGCCAGCCACCGGCATCGCCGAGGGTCACCTGAGCACCCGCCACGGCCACCAAACCGAGGCAAGAAATAGCCATAACCAAACATTTCATACATCCATCCCTTTTTCGGGAACACCGCGAAGACATTCCGCTATTTGTTCTCAAATTGTCTCTCAAAAATATAATTCATTTTCAGCATAACTTGCAATTATTTTCTCTATTTTTAAGTAATTTTACAAAAATACGTTCTCAAAATTTTATAAAAATATCATTTTCAACGCAGATTTTGCGTAGAATATTGTAAAAAACACGGAAAGTCATGATACAAAAGCCAACAAAAAACAACGCTTATTCCGGAAGTCGCCCCCTTTTTCACGCCTATTTTTTATTCTTGTAGAAAATCAATTTGGAAAAAAGATGAAGTCTAGATTACTTTTGACAATGTTGTCCCTACTTTTTGCAACAACATTTGCAGAAAACGCACCGGACACAGCCAATTTCGATATTCTTCACGGAAGCGCCTACTACTATTCCGTAAATGCGCCGAGTGAAGCCCCTTCCACACTAAGAAACCTCTACACCCCGCACCTCATGTTCGGGCACAACCTCGCCTCCATCAACCTCAACGTGAACACCGGCGGCATCGCAAGCTACGCCTCCGGCAGCCACACCTCCTATATCGCCCTCCAGGGCAGAGAGGCCATGTTCGGCATCGCTACCAAGACCTTCGGCCTGGGCTTTGGGCTCATCATCGACGAAAAAGTGGACCTTTCCAGCGAAAAGGACGCCTACCACAAGGACGAATCCACAGAAATCGTCAGCAAGAACGCGCTCTCCCTCCGTTTCTCCATGCCCCTGCAATCAGTCGACTTCTTGGCGTTCTTGAGATTCACGCAAGGCGTCGATTCCGTTGCCATAAATGAGTACGCCGACAGCGAAGGCAAGAACAACCTGGATTACCACAGAAACAACTACGAAATTTCCGGTTCGCTGAGCCTCACAAACCGGCCTTCCGCCAAAAACTTTTTCTGGAGCTCCGGCATAGGCGCAACCCGCAACAACAGGACAAGGGAGACGACCTACAAAAGCACAATCGACCCCGACGACAACTACCACAACCAGACCAACGCACAGGACAGCTACATCTATGCGAACCTCTTCTACAACTTCAGCAGCATCGTCCTGAAATCGAAGAACGCGCGTCTCCATGTCGGCAACAACGCCCGCCTCTACGCCACCCTCTACGACCAGGTCGAAGACAAGGATAGCCATCGCAAGGACTTCTACGTAACCGGATCGCTCATTCTCACTCCCAACATACTCGCCGAATACGCATTCAACGAGAACTGGATGTTCTGGGGTGCGGCAAGCTACACCTGGACCACCTCCGGCAACCACGAAGACTACATCGAATACTGGAAAGACGAAAACGAAACGAAGAACAAATTTACGCGATTCTCCACCAATACCGGTGCAGTCGACGTGAGCACGGGACTCCTTTTCAAGTACAAGAAGCTGACTCTTGAAGCGGGAGTCGCCTCCAATTTATTCAGCAACCCCTTCAGGGGCTTCAGCGGCAACAACGTCCAGTACAACTTTACCGGGATTGTCGAATTTTAATCGGGAGAAAACATGAAAAAGACGCTATTCCTTTCTCTGCTCTTGATTCTAGCCCTTATTGTCGCGTGCACCTCGGACTCCGCCATCACAGGGCCGCACAACAGTTCCACCCCGCATGACAGCGCATACGTCTATTCCAGCAGCTCGAAGAAGGCCTCCAGCAGCAGCAAGGCCATCGAGAGTTCTTCCAGCGCAAAGTCCTCGTCCAGTGAAGACGACGAAATTTCCAGCAGCTCCGCAAGGTCGAGTTCTTCCGTAGCATCGAGTTCCAGCGAAGACGACGAGGAAAGTTCCTCCAGCGCCGAAGAAGAATCGAGCTCCAGCGAAGACGACGAAGAAAGCTCTTCCAGCGCCGAAGAGGAATCGAGTTCCAGCGAAGATAACGAGGAAAGTTCTTCCAGCGCCGATGAAGAATCGAGCTCCAGCGAAGCCGGAGAAGAAAGCTCATCAAGCGAAGAGGATCCGGGTTCCAGCAGTTCGGCGGAGCCGTCATCCTCGACATCAAACGAGGAGACCTCCAGTTCGTCGGACGACGTGGGAAACTCTTCTAGCAGCGAAAAAGTTTAAGAAACAATAACAAAGGACAAGCAATGAATATCAAACTGATTACCTTGACTGCGGCAGTCGCCTTCGCAACCGCCATGGCTCAGGATTCCAGCGAAGACACAAGCGCAGCCCCGCAGGCAGAACCTGCCGTGGAAGCTCCGGCGCCCGCACCAGCCCCCGCTCCCGCCCCCGCTCCCGCCGCCCCGGCTCCGGCAGCCACTGCGCCTACCACCGCACAGGCGACCGATTCCACCACGGAAACTCCGAAGGCAAACCGTATCCACGGCATCGCCTACAACAGGGTCGGCAACCAGGCCGCAGACGCAACAATCCGTGACAACCTGAACAAGCCCTACAAGATGGCCGGCGCCAAGCTTGTCTATATGGAACCCACGAGCAACTTCAGCGCAGTCGCCTTTGGCAACGGCAACACCAAGTTCCTCTCGTTCGATATGGAACAGGGGCTGGGCCTTGCCACCGCGGGTATCGCCAACGGCATGATGGGTATCTCCTTGAGCTACGCCCTGAGCAAGCAGATTACCTTTACCAAGAGCAAGGACGCCTACGAAATGGAAACCGAGGACACCTACACGGTCAACGCGGGTGACATCCTCCGCCTCCGCTTCGCCATGCTCCTCGGCGCCATCGACCTGAACGCATCCGTCTTCTGGCTCACCTACCAGAACGAAACGTCCACTAGCGAAGAATACAAGGACGCCGACACCAAGAGATCTACCGACATCGACCGCGACTACTGGGATATCGGCGGAAACGTGTTCGTGAGCAACGACCCCTCCGCCAAGGGCATCTTCTGGAACGCGGGCGTGAACTTCACCCGCCACGAAAGCGCCTACGAAAGGGAAGCAAAGAACGGCAACTCCACGTCCACCACCGAAACGACCGGGGAAGACGCGAACATCTACATCCAGCCGTCCATCAACATCGGCGCAAGCATCCTCCAGAACAAGTTCGCCAGGGTGCTTCTCGGCATCTACGCCCGCGCACCCTTCGTCTTCTACGATGAATTCGAAGACGAAACGAACAAGAACAAGGATTCCTACTTCACCATGGGAATCTACGCCGTACCCAACATCTTTGCCGAACTTAGGCTCGGCAACTGCTGGAAGGTATTTGCAGGCGCGAACTTCAACTGGACCGTATTCGCCATGGAAGACGAAGAGTTCATCACCGACTACAACGACGAACTCGACATCGTGAAGAACAACACGACAAACATCAGCATGCGCACGGGAACGACGAACGTGGATATCGGAGCCCGCTTCCAATACAGCAACTTCGCCGTGGAAGCCTCCATCGCCAATACGTTCTACTCGAATCCGTTCGGCGGGTTCGCGGATGAAAACTTCAACTTCATTGCCAACTTCGGCGGGTTCATCTACTTCTAACAGGGAGGCATCATCATGAAAAAAACATTTGCCATTCTTCTTGCGTCCTTAGCAGCAGTCGTCCTTTCTGCATGCTCCGCCGCAGACGACAGCACGATAACCTCCCCGCGCATGGGTAAAATTGCGAACGACATCTGTCCCAACCCCACCGCCATTACGGTCACCGCCTCGTACACCACCATCAAGTGTGACGACGGAACCACGTACAAGTGCGATGATCTCGGCTGCGAGAAGGATTAATTTATTATAACCCTACGGCAAGCACAGTTTGCCACGCGCCCGAAAGGGCGCGTTTTTTATAGTTTTTCAAGCTGGGCGTACAGGTCGTAAAGCCTCTGCACCCCGTTCTCGAGTCCGAAGTAATGCCTTATGTAGGGCACGAGAAGCACAAGGAACATCACGTCGAGGCAAAACACGGCAAGTGCGGGGTTAGAGACGAAGAAAAAGAAACCGCCGACCGTCAACAGCGCAAACAGCACCAGGACAATTTCGTGCGCAAGCCTCTCGTGCTGGAAGAATCCGATATGCGTACGTACCGACAGCAGCTGCGCTTCCGTCAGCGGGGTACCTTCTGTGACAAGGTCCTGGAGCGATTTTTCGTAGTCGGAGAGTTTCTTGAGCATGGCGAATCCTTTTTTGTGCAAAATAATCAAAATATTTCAAAAAAAACATGAAATTTCGTAATAAGAATAGTATTTTAAGGGCATGGAACCGTTACAGTTTACCTCGCTTGTGTCTATGTTCTTTGCCAACTGCTCCCGCAATGACTTTGGCGGGTGGTACAAGCGGGTCGAAGGCCAATGGCTGCACTACTCGCGCGAATTCCTTCGCGACAGTTCCATCTACCTATCCATCGCCCTGAACAGCCGCGGACTCAAGCCCCGCGAAAGTGTCGGCATCATCGCACCGAGTTCCCCCGAATGGTTCATCGCGGATATCGCGACGCAAATCAACCATGCGCAGGTGGCCCCCCTGTTCCCGAACATCTCTTCAGAAAATTTCAAGTTCCAGTGCGAGGATTCCAACGTCCAGATTCTGTTCGTGAATTCCGTCTCCGAGCTGGAAGCTCCGCTCAAGGAATTCCTTCCACAGTTCAAGCTGGTCATCTGCATCGATTCCAATTCCGAGCTCCCCGAAAACGCCATCTACTGGAACACCCTCATCGACGAGGGCAAGGAGCTCGCAGAAACGAACCGGTACTTCAGCTGGGTAGACGACCAGATCCAATCGATACGCCCCGACGACCTTTTCAGCATCATCTACACGAGCGGTTCCATGGGAGCCCCGAAGGGCGTGGAGCTCACGCACAGGAACATGCTAGTGCAAATCCAGAACCTCCTCGAGCTCTACCACATGAACCGGAAAGAGGACTGCTGCCTCACGATATTGCCGGTCGCGCACGTGTTCGAGCGCATGGCGGTCTACTTCTACACGCTGAACGGAGTGCGCATCTACTTCGGCGACACCCCGAAAAACGTGGCGACCATGCTGACCGAGGTCCGCCCCACCGTGATGATCGTCGTCCCGCGCATCCTCGAGCGCCTCTACGAAAGCATAACCATCATCGGCGACAAGGCGAGAGGCCCCAAGCGGCTGCTCATCCAGAACGCCATCAAGCTTGCAAAGATAAGCGAGCCCGGAAAGAGGCGTTCGCCCATGCAGCGCATCTACGACCGCCTCGTCTACCGCAAGATGCGGGAAGCTCTCGGCGGAAGGTTCAAGCTCATCGTGAGCGGCAGCTGCGCCTTGAACAAGTCTATCCTCCGGTTCCTCCTGAACATCGGGCTTCCCGTATTCGAAGGTTACGGCATGACGGAATGCAGTCCGGTCGTCACCGCGAACAGCCCCAATTCCTCGAAGCCCGGGACCATAGGCAAGCCGCTCGCCCACCTCCAGGTAAAGATCGGCGACAACAGCGAAATCCTCGTGAAGGGAGAAAGCGTGTTCCGCGGCTACCACAACGATCCCGAGGCCAACAGCAGGGCTTTTACCGAAGACGGTTTCTTCAAGACGGGCGACCAGGGATTCTTCGACTCCGACGATTTCTTGAACTTCACCGGGCGTATCAAGGAACTCCTCAAGACGAGTACCGGCAAGTACGTGTGCCCGAGTCCCATCGAACTCGAAATCTGCCGCCACCCCGTCATCGAGCAGGCGCTCGTCATCGCGAACGATCGGAAGTTCACCTCCGCGGTCATCTGGCTGAACCCCGAAGGCGCACGCAGGCTCCTCAAGTTCCAGAAAGAAGAATTCAGCATCGAGAAGGCGCTTCAGTCCGGGCGCGTGCGCGAGGCAATCAACCGCCACATCACGCGCGTCAACAAGAAGCTGAACCACTGGGAACAAATCCGCAAGTGGACGCTCGTCGGCGACGAACTCACCACCGAATCGGGACTTCTCACGCCTACGCTGAAAATCCGGCGCAAGGTCGCGGAAGCCATGTACGCCGACAAGATCGAAGCGATGTACAAATAAACTACTTGGCGATAGCCTTGAAGCTTCCCGTCGGTGTCGTTTCGCCCGGCGGCAAAATCATCATGACCTTTTCCATGCGAGTGCCGTCCATCTTGAGGACGCGGAAGGTGTAGCCCTTGACCTTGATTTCGGCACCCGGGGAGGGAATCACGCCGAGAGTCGCCTGGATGAGTCCGGAGAGGGTTTCCACATGGGAATTCTCGGGAGCCTCAAGTTCGACGCCCAGTTCCTCTTCCAAATCCGAAAGCGTCATGAGCGGGTCGAGGATGTAGCGGCCGTCCTTCAGTTTCTGCACGTCGTCTTCCTCGTCGGCATCGTCCTCGTCCTTGATTTCGCCGACGATTTCTTCGAGGATATCCTCAAGCGTCACGAGGCCCGCGGTTCCGCCGTATTCGTCGATCACGATGGCAAGCTGGTTGCCCGTCTTGCGCAGTTCGGTCAAAAGATCGTCAATTTTCTTGTGGTAGGGCACGAATACCGGCGGCATCACTATCTTCATGATGTCGAAAGGTTCATCGCCATGTTCGGTATACCATTCCAGGAAGTCCCGGTTCGAGAGGATTCCCACGATGTTGTCCATCGTATCCTTGTAGACCGGCAAGCGCGAATGGCGTTCGTTGTTCAGCACCTTCACCAAATCCTCGAGCGGCGTATCCACGTCGATGGCGCACATTTCCACACGCGGGGTCATGATTTCGCGCACGGGAGTTTCCACGAAGTCGAAAATATTGAGGATCATCTGCTGTTCCTCTTTTTCCAGGCCCTCGGCATCGCCGGACTTGACATCGGAAAGGTCGGCCTGCACGGCATCGCGCATCTCTTCGGGCAAGAAGTTCAGCTTGGAATCGTAGCCGAGAAGGTTCAGCATCTTGACAAACACCACATGGCAGAACTTGGCCACCGGCACAAACGGGAGGCGAATGAGCCTGAACAGCGGCACGAGGACGACAGACAACGTATCGGGCTTGAGACTGGCGAGCAGGTACGGGATGAACACCGTAAGCGTATAGAGAACCGCACTCGCAAATACCAGATACGCAGCGACACTCAAGTAGGGATAGGTGCGCACGAAATCCCACTGCGAATTGGCGAGTACAAAGAACCCGAGAACGCCCGCGCTCACGTTGCCGAAGATACGCCCGATAGAGACGCACTCGTTGAATCCGTGCCAGCGGACGAGCTTCGCTATTTTTTCTTCGCGCTCGCTGCGGTCATGCGGATCGCGCTTTGCGAAGATGAGGCTGAACGCGCACTTGGTCGCGGAGAACGTCGCCGAAGTCAGGACAAAGATGCAGAGGAATACGATAGCGAGGATTTCGGACGTTTCCATCATGCACCTTCCTTGTAAGGGTCGAGCCCCAGGAATTCGCATTCTCGCTTGCGCATCACCTTTCTATCGGCAGCCTTGATGTGGTCGTAACCCGAAAGGTGCAGAAGCCCGTGGACAATCACGCGCTTCATTTCGGCATAGAACGTATTGCCATATTCGGGAGCCTGACGTTTCACCTGGTCACGCGCGATGTAGATTTCACCGAGCATTTCTTCGGCACCCGGGAATCCGTCATCGTGCCACTCGAACGAAAGGACATCGGTCACCTTGTCGAGCCCACGGTAATCTCGGTTCATGTTACGGACAAACTCGTCCGTACAAAGTACGATATTGACGCTCCTTTCCTTGCCTTCTTCGGCAAGGAGCTTGCGCGCCATTTTTTCGAACTTGTCCTTATACGGAAAGCTTTCGATATCGCCTTCGCAAAGGAACTCTATACTGTAAAATTTCTTTTTACTACTAGCAGGGTCTGCCATTAAATGTTATACCACTTCTTGAGATTTTCAATAATGGCTTCGGCCTGGGCCTTGCCACTGATATTGAACTTGCTGCGGGCCTTGAAAGCACCACCAGCCTTCTGGTAGCGGCGGAGGTACACCTTCGGTTCCCCGAATTCGCCCGTTTTCGCGTTTTTTTCCTGACAAAGGAACATCATCGTCTGCCAGGCGCCCTTGGTGAGGACGGCCTTGTCCAGTTCCTTGATCACTTGTTCGCCAGTTTCGGCATCGACCATTTCGACGGTCGGTTCTTCAACTTCCATGCTCATTTTGGACCTCGCTAAAAAAAAATCACAAAACACTCACACCAAAGATACATTTTTCTTCCACCTCGGGCAAAATAATACATATATTTGTTTATGGTATTCATCTTGCAAGTGAGGCTACATGTCTTTTTCGCAAAATTTAAAAACATCCGTTATCCTTCTGGTGGCACTCGGCACCATGGCCATGGCAAAGAGCACCACAGGCAGAGTGACCGACCGCGTCGGTGACGTCAAGGTCCAGAGCGCCAAGACCGGGAAATGGGAAGAAAACATCCAAGTAGGCGCGCGCATCCGCGAAAGGGACCAGATCAGTACCGGCGCCGAATCCTATGTGACGGTGCGCCTCCCCGACGGAACCTCCATCACCGTGCAAGAACAATCCCTGGTCCAACTGGACACCCTGGATTCCGAGAACGGCGTCCAGATGGCCTTCACCGACGTGAAGACGGGTAAAATCAAGTTCGAAGCCCAGAAGCAGAAAAACGGTGGATACCTCAAGTTCAAGACCGGTGTGGCAACGGCAGCCATCCGTGGAACGGTCGCCTTCATCGGTATAACCCCCGGCGGAAAGGCGTTCGTCTCGGCCAGCGAAGGTAAAATACGCACCACGCACAACAAGACCGGCAGGGAATGTGACGTGAGCGCGGGGCAGACGCTCTTCTTCACCAAGAACAACGACAACTGCAACGTCGTGGAAACGCAGACTTCCGGCGACCCGAGTTTCGTCAATGAGCTCGAAAGAATCCTCGACAACGACAGCCTGTCCATCGAAGAAATCACGAAATCTCTGAAAGATGCGGACGCGAACCTGCTACAGCTACTCTCCAAAATCAGCACGGAGAGCGCCTGCACGTTCGAAAGCCTAGAAGACACCGTAACGGTCAACAAGGTTTCCATCAAGGGATCCTGCCCCTCCGGTACGACCCTGCAGATCGCAGGCGCCTCCCAGAAAGGTACCGGCAACGCGTTCGACATTCCGGCCGAATGGGCCCCGAGTGCGGACGGCGATAAGAAATTCCCGGCTACATGCTCCATTGTAGCAGTCACCCCTTGCGACAAGAACAGCACCGACAAGAATTCCAAGAAAGGCAAGCAGAAGAAACCCGAAACATGCTCGAAGCCACTCACCTTCAACTGCGGCGAACTGCATACCTACTACAAGGCTCCCGTTTCCCCGGACACCGTCGTTGCGGACACTGCCGTGGCAGACACCTCGGTTCAAGACACCTCCAGCACCAAGTCTTTCTCGATAAAGACGGCCTCCCCGGTAAAGGTTTGCGACCCCGGTTCCGTGACCATCGAGGGTACGTTTGACCCGAGCGACCCCGAAGCCTCCCTCTATGTGAAGCTCGGGAACTACACATCCCGGAACCTTGTCCCGCTAAGCGCGAACGGCGAATTCTCTCACACCGTTACCATCAACGACATCGTCGGGAACTGGAACGTGAAGAAGGCGACCGTCGAATACAAGGGCAAGAGCGGAAATCGCAGCGCCCACATCGAACTCGACATCGACAAGACCTGCAAGCAGGTGAACCAGGGACGCCCGATCGTATCGTTCACGTCGAGCGACTCACTCCGCTGCAAGGCGACCTTCATGGTTTCCGGTGCAAAGAGCGACATCGTCCTTGTCGAAAGCGAAATTGACGGAGACCTCATCAAGGAAACCACCTTCATGCAGGACGACCCCATAAAGATCAAGCTCAAGAGCGGCATCCACACCTACACCTTCACGGCCAAGGACCAGGCCGACAACAGAAGCACCCTGCAAAAGAAACTCAGCTGCCATCCCCAAAGCAACACGTCTGTGGAATTCACCGGCGGCGATTTCGAGCGCCTCCGCGTTCCGCCTCCGCCGCGAGGAATGTCAAGCACCTTCGTCAGGAACATGCATTTCAGAATCACCAATGTCCACTCGCTTAACCCGGCCCACATCAGGCGCCTCCAGGTAACGCAGGGGAACAAGTCGCTATTAAACATTAGCAATGGCCAGATTACCGACCTTGACTACGACGTTCAAGTCAACCTGACCCGCGGAGAAACGACAAAAGTGACCGTCACCATAGACATGAAGAATGGCATGAAGGTCGTTAAATCCAAGACTTACGAGGTCCGCTAATGAAGTATTCCTACAAGACCCTTATTTCGACCATTGCACTCGGTTCCACCCTGGCTTTTGCCCAGGCTACCCAACCGGCAGCGCCGGCCCACGTAGCAGAAGAACCAGCCCCGGCAGTCAAGGAAGCTCCTGCAGCGGCGTCCGCCGACTCCTCGCAGGCAGCGGCAACACCCGCAGCCACCCCTGCTCCCGAAGCTACAACCGCACCCGAAGCAAGCCCTGCGCCTGCAGAAAGCTCCACAGCCGCGGCAACACCTGCCGATTCCCCGCAGGCTGTAACCGACTCCACTGCAAGTGACAGCACAATGGCAGCTCCCGAGGAGCAAGCTGCAGCGCCCGCAGCAGAACCCGCCGTGGCCAAAGCCGATTCTTCGGCAACTGTCAATGCCGATTCCGCAGCCGCAGGATTTGTCGCCGACACGACAACACCCCCGCCGTCACTGCTTTCGGGAACAGAAATCTCGGGCAACGTCCATGGCTTCTTGAAACTGGACAAGTCGCCCTACCTCGTCACCGAAAACCTGACCGTCGCCCCCAATACGAGCCTCATTGTCGAGCCGGGCGTCGTCCTCTACTTCAAGCCCGGGACCGGCCTCGTCGTCAACAAGGGCCAGCTGGTCATCGCCGGTTCCAAGACCTCGCCCGTCATTATGCGTTCCGCCTTCGACCGTCCGAAAAGCGGGGACTGGAAAGGCATATCCATTACGGGTGACGAGCGCGCCGAAATCCGCCACCTGCAGATCAGCGATGCCGAAGCAGCCATCGCCGTCGAAAACGGCTCGATGGACTTCCAGAATTCGAGCGTCGAGAACACCTCCGTTCGCGGCGTCTTTGCGCGCAATTCCGAAATCAAGGTCAGCGACTGCGAATTCAAGGGAAACCGCGTGGCGGTCCACATATCCAACTATGCCGACGGTTCCATCGAACGCAGCACGTTCACCAAGAACGAAATCGGCATCCTGAATTCGAAACTCGCAAGCGTATCCATCTCCTCGACCGAAATTTCGGACAACGAGCTCGGCCTTCTGAGCATGGACAACAGCATCGTCTCGCTGAGCAACACCAAGATCGAAAAAAACAGGCTGGGCGTTGCTTCGGCAGAAGTTCTCGCTCCCGAAATCATCGAGAACGTCAAGGGCAATGAACTCGACATGAACAACGAGGCCGTGGCAGCCTCCTCGGCGCTCCCGCCCAACCCCGAAATTCCGGGCGTCGAGCAGCGTCCTGTCCGCGAAACCGACAAGATTGCCGACATCGTAAGCGAGAGGGCCGCAGCAGCCGACACTACCGCCAAGCGCTGGACAGTCATCGGAAACGCCATGCTCGGCGGAACGTTCCACCTCGTCACCACAAGCAAGAACGAAACCGGCAAAGATTACATTTCCAACGGGGACACGATCGCTCCGGGCAAGGACTACAAGAACATCTTCCAGGTTCCCGGACTTGCAGGCAGGGCCAGCGCTTACCTCTACATGCAGTCTCCCGACGGCAAGACTATCGAGTTCAACACCGACCTTACGGTGGATTCCTGGAACCATTTCTCTCCCAATCCTGTCAGCCTGCGCTATGCGGACAGCTACAATAACGTAGCCCTCGGCGACTTCCAGCTCGTCGGCGGGGAAACCTACATGGCGAACCTACCGGTGTTCGGTGCCGACTACACGGTATCGCTCCTGAAGAACAACGCGAACCAGCCGCTCTTCCAGCTGAACGGATTCTTCGGAGAAGCCAAGAGGAGCCTCGTGGAAGGCGCTCGCCATCCCTACATCTACAACGACTACATCGACGACGGTGAACTCCAGGCCCAGCGTCTCGCTTCTGGCGGTTTCATCAAGTGGGCCCCGGTGCGCCGCTTCGATGCGAAGTTCGGCCTCGTCTACGCGACCGACGAACTCGAAGACCCGCTCCTGCGCGACGGTGCTAGCGGCAACTGGACCACGAGCGACCCGATCCAGAAATCCCTCACGCTCTATGCCGACGGGAACTGGCTGTTCTTCCCGGGCGACATCGAGCTCAACGGCCAGATTGCCGTCGGCCGCGCCGACACTGCCGACGTCATCCGCCAGCGCGCCATCAACAAGGTTTTCGCCGAAGAAGGAATCAGTTCGGCCTCCTACAACCTCCTGCGCAAGCTGATGAGGAACCCCAACAGGATTGACCAGCTTACCGAAGCGGAACTTCTTTCCATCTTCGGAGACAACACGACGCTCCGCAAGGGCCAGATGATCGAAAAGCTGAAGACCCTTATCGAGAAGGCAAAGCTCGTCCAGACGGAAGAAGAAAACGACCGCGACGACGGACGCGTGCTGGGTCTCAACTGGGGCAGCCAGAATTTCGCCATCGGCGCATCGCTCAACTGGAACATCTACAAGACAAGCATCAACGGCCACATCAAATACGTGGGCGAAGAATTCTACAGCGCAGGCTCTCCCGACCAGCTCTCCGACACCCGTGAATTCGGTGGCCGCATCGAGCAGGAAATCCTCACGTTCTGGGATCTCGGATTCGAATACCAGATTAACGTCGAGAATGCAGCCAAGGGAGACAAGACAAACATCTTCGGCCTGGGCGAAGGTTCGGAATGGGGGCTCTTCGCCGATGACGAAGGTTCGTGGTTCGACAAGCACGAGCTCGACAACGACCGTACCAAGTACATCCACAATATCGGCCTCGACAACACGTTCAAGATTAACAAGGACATCGACGTGACCGCGGCATACAACTTCGAATACAAGAACCAGTACCGTCCGTTCCAGCTGCACGGAGACTACATCCTCGAAGACGGCATCTATCGTGACGACTGGTTCGATGCTCGCAAGGGCAGGGATTCCACCGCGATTGACGACAACGGCGACACCACCTACGTGGATGCAGAACGCTGGGGCGAATACATGAGCCTCGCCACCAAGCCCTGGATTGCGAGCCGCTTCAAGGAACGCCTCTTCAAGCATACCTGGAATCTCGGAGCCTCCCTCCGTGCCCTCAATTCCGTATTCAAGGTCAACGGTCGCTGGACCTACCGCACCGACGGCTCTGTATTCGAACGCGACAGCCTCATCGACGGCATGGAACTTTCGAACACGACCTGGGACAAGCTCGGTTACTTCTTCGGCGGTTCCGACTACTTCGAACAGAGCTACCCCATGTCCGTCACGACGACTCTCAACATTCTGCAGAACCGCTTTGCCGTCACTCCGCGCTTCAAGAGCTACAACCGCGACAACATGGGCGAATTCGAAATCACCGTCGAGGATGAATTCGAGATGCCGTTCAAGAACCGCTTCTTCGTGCTGACCGTGAACGCCTCGTTCCGCTACATGAACACCGACTGGGAAGAAGAAGGCGAAAGCTTCGACGAAACCGAAATCGATGTTCTCAGCAACGCGAACCTCCGCGTGAACCATAACAAGAAGTTCTACACGGAATGGTTCCTGGGCAATGCGCTGTACTACCGTCCGGACAATCCGAGCAACGAATACAACGACTTCTACGTGGGCGTGAACGCACACTACGTGTTCTAAACCTAGATTCAGATTTCAAAAGGCGGGCCGAACGGTTCGCCTTTTTTTGAACGCAGAGTTTTTTATTTTTGACAGCAATGTTCACCTACCGCTTCAGAGAACTGCAGGTCGCACTCGACCGCAAAGGCCAAGTCCGCGAGGCCCTGGCACGAGAACTGCGCGTGCATCCCGAATGCATTTTCAATCTCGAGGTGGAGAGGTTCTCGCTGGATTGCCGCAGGAAGGGCGATCCGAAATGGAACTACAACGTCATCTTCGACGTGGAAAAGCCGTTGCGCGTTTCGGGAAACGCGGCGCGTGGCCTCGTGGAGGCTACGCGGGAGCGCGAGGCGCTCGACGGCGATGAATTCGCACACAGCATCCCGATGGCTTCGCACGTGGACATCGTAGGCGCGGGACCCGCAGGGCTGTGGGCAGCCCTCCACCTGCTGCGTCGCGGATTCACCGTAGATTTATACGAGCAGGGCAAGCCCGTAGAGGAGAGATTCCGCGACATCCGCAGGTTCTTCGTTGACCGCAAGTTCAACGCACATTCCAATGTGCTGTTCGGCGAAGGCGGGGCCGGTGCTTTCAGCGACGGAAAGCTCAACACGCGCACCCGCAACATCTTCAGCGAAACGGTTCTGCGCGACATGGTGGAATTCGGAATCGACGAAAGCGTCGTCACGTTCGCAAAGCCGCATATCGGTACCGACAGGCTCGTGCTGATGCTGAGGAAAATCCGTGCAGAGATTGTGCAGCTCGGCGGAAAATTTCATTTCAACACCGCGCTCGAAGATATTGAAATCAGCGACGGAAAGGTAAACGCCATCAAGATACGCGATGTCTCGACAGCAAACAGTGCCGCTAGCTGGAAAAGTTGCGAAGCGCTCGTGCTTGCCACGGGACATTCCGCCCGCGACATCTACACTATGCTGCACGCACGCGGAGTTGCACTCGAAAGCAAGGCTTTTGCGATGGGCGTCCGCGTGGAACATCCGCAAACGCTCATCAACATGAGACAGCTTGGCAGGAGTGTCGACACGCGCCTCACGGGTTCCGCCGAATACTTCCTCGCGACCCCGACGCTCTCCAAAACGAGCAGCGCCTACAGTTTCTGCATGTGTCCCGGCGGAGTGCTCGTGCCCTGCGCCTCGGAACCGGGAACGCTCGCCACCAACGGCATGAGCTACAGCAAGCGCAACGGCTGGGCAGCAAACGGAGCCATCGTCGTTCCCGTGGAAGCAAGCGAGACGCTTTTCGGCGGCCTCGAATTCCAGCGGAAAATTGAACGCGACGCATTCGACGTCGGAGGCAAAGGCTACGCCGCCCCCGCACAGACCATCAAGGCATTCCTCGCCCACCACGCCGACAAGAGCCTGCCCAAGTCCACCTATCCGTGCGGGCTTGCCGCATGCAACTTGTGGGACTGGCTCGACAAGAAAATCTGCAAGTCGCTCGCCGAAGGGTTCCTGAATTTCGACCGCAAGATTCCGGGATTCATCGAAGAAGGCCTGATTGTAGCCCCCGAGACGCGCACGAGCTCTCCCCTGCGCATCACGCGCAACAACGACACGCTCGAAAGCATCAACACGCAAGGACTCTTCGTACTTGGCGAAGGCGCCGGATATTCCGGCGGAATCGTCACGAGTGCGGCAGACGGAATTCGCCTCGCCGTGCGTGCAAAAAAATCCCGCTAATGCAGAGGCTTTCCCTGAGCCGGCCCCCGGGACACAAGCCAGAGAACCGCGACCGTATCTGCAACACAAAATCCCAATAGCCATGCGGCCGTGCCGCCCTGGAATCCGTAGCTGTGCAGCCCGACACCGAGCAGGTTCACGCCGAACCAGCAGAGGAACGTAACGATCACGTTGAAGCAGTTGAGCAAGGCGAAGTTGCGCATATTCACCAGGCGACCCGCACGCAAATGCAGCAGGAGCATCGCCCACAGGATGACAAACAGCGCACCACATTCCTTCGGGTCGAACCCCCAGAAGCGCCCCCAGGCAAAATCAGCCCACACGCCGCCCAGAAGCGTGCCAATGATGGTAAAGACCGCGCCAAAGACGAGCGTTCCATACAGGAGCGAATCGAGCGGGGTGCGTTCTGAAGATGCGCGGAACAGCGCCACATGTGCGACAACTCCCGAAAGAATCATGCCCGCAAACCCGAGCGCAATCGTAAACACGTGTATCGTGAGGAACACGGAGGAATTCAATACGGCAGGAATCGGCCGGAACGTATCGCCCGGCTCCAGCACGAACTTCGCAAAGAACAATAGCAGCGCCGCCATGAATGTCACGGGAACCATGAGCGAGAAGGTGCGGCGCTTGCAGAATATAAACGCTCCCGATTCGAACGCCATCAGCAGCATCGCCACAAGCAATACGATTTCATACAGGCTCGAGAGCGGAGCTCGCGCGGCAACATACGTGCGCAAGGCAAACGCCACCGCAAGAATTCCTGCCGTCGCGATACAGGCCACGTTCGCGGCAACATCCATTTTCCGCGACTTGAAAACCATATTCAGCGATGCAAGCATGCAGGCGATAAACGCCAGGATAAAAGCTATCAATGCAAAATTCGCCTTGTGGTAAAGCACTTCCGCCGCTAGGCGTGAATTATCCACGCTAGTTTTGGAGTCAACCACGACCGAAAACGCCACCCGCTTCGCAATCGATTCGTATTGTTGGACATTCGCAAGCAACCGGCGCATTTCAAGAGTCGCCGGATGGCTGTCATCCCGGCTCGCATAGAGTTCCAGCAAGTTCCGCGCCGGGAGCAAGTCCGCATAGCTCACATAACGGCGGTCTTCGGGCAAGTGCAGCGCCTGGGCCACATCGCTACGGAGCACCTTGAATATTGCAAGGTCTTTCGCCTCTTCCGGGTTGTTCAGTATCAAGCGGACAACATTCCCTGCCGAAATCTTTCGAACATCCTGCTTTTCGCAATACGGGACTCCAGCCCCGCACTTGTAAGTCACGCGCCCGTTCACATCGTCCAGGAACCCGCGGGCAAAAGATTCGAAGGGACGCACCGCAGAATCCACAAGAACAGGAGAATCAGCCTTCAAGCCTACCCAAATAGGAACCGGTCGCGCCGACGCCTGCGAATTGGCGGGCACCATCGCGACAAGGCACGCAACATACGCCAGCACTGGCACGATTTTTGAAGCCACGCGAGTAGCCGATGCTTGAGCAGCGCTCTTTCGCGCACCGCGCACCTTCACCACGTAATGGAACACCGCCCCCAGCAGGAACAGCGCCATGAACGCATACGGCACAAAATGGAACGGGTCGTAATAGGCCTTATACATCGCGACATTCTTGTTTCCCGCCATCGGGACATCGCCACGGAAATGCACATAGTAGGGCCACGCATCCGCAATCTCTACAGGACGCATGCCAAGGCTATCGTCTGCAGCAAAGAACTTCAGGTTCTTCCCCAAGGATACATCCAAAGCCGTCGAATCCGCCGTTACGACACCGAACCCGTTATATTCCCGCTTGATTCCGCTTCCGGCAACGCCACCCGCAAGAAGCACGAGGAGCGCCACGTGCATAAGCCAGAGCCCCGCATTCTTCCAGCCGCGGGGCATCCGGAAGACCATGCTCGCGACAAGATTCACGCACGCAAGAATTGCGATACTCTTGAACGCAGGCAGCGGCACCACACCCAGCGTCCATATGAAATAGCTGTCAAAAAAACGGTCGATGGCAACCGATGCCGAAAAACCGGCCGATTCCGCATTCGCCTGCGCCAGGGTTCCCCAGAACGTAAGCACAAGGAAAGCGACGAGAATTGCGACAGTCACCTTCAGCGAAGCCAACTTTTTCAAAAAATCTTTCGTCCTTCGTCTTTCCACTTTCGTCTAAACAGCCTCCACCCAAACGAACTTGCGTTCGTCGAGTTTCTGTTCGCCATCAAAACGGTAGGCGACAAGCCGTCCATCACCGCGGTAACCCGCCACACTGTAGTCCAGGCAACACACGTTGTCGCGTATGAGTTTCGGGAGTCCGGTAAGCCAGTAGTGTCCGAAGAACACGGGCCGTTCGTTCTCACCGTAATAGCCATGCCCAAGGACTTCCGCGGGCGCATCGCAGGCCGGCAGTTCCACTCCCGGCTGGAAAGCGAGTTCCCGCAGGCTACTGCCCTTCGGGTCAATCCACCATTTTAGCCGCGCACGCTTGCGAAGAACGTTTTCGCCATCGCGGAACGTGATTCCCGCAGGCAGGTCCATCTCGGGGCCCTTCAGGAAAAAGTTTATCGGGTCAAAGAGTGAATCGGCGTATTCGTTGAACTGGTCGTTCGCGCGGGCAATAAGTTCGTCAAAGTTCCCGTCGGCAAAACTGCGGATGCCCACGGCATCCAGCGCACGTGCGGCCCCCAAGTCAAAGCAGGCATGCTGCGCCCGGAACGAATCCTCTTCAATAAAGAACGGGAGCGTCCTCAAAAACAAGAGCATGTCCTCGAATTCTGCACGGCGCCCACGGTAGCTGTCCACGGTCTTCGCATGAATCGCCACCTTGTTGAAGCTGTGCTCGCGCAGGTAGCCCCCAGGAATGCAGTGAATCACATGAGAGCCGCCGGCGCCGTTCATTTGCCAGAAACAGAGCGCGTTGAACTCGTGGTTCCCCATTAGGGCGACCGCCGAACCTGCGTCGCGCATGGCACGCACCAGGTTTATAACCTCGCGCGACTGGCTCCCGCGATCGATGTAGTCCCCCAAAAATACGACGGAACGCTCGCCACCCGGGTAGCGGAATGCGCCCATGGATTCCTCGTAGCCAAGCTTCTGCAGCAGGGCTCGAAGTTCATCGCAATGGCCGTGAACATCGCCAATAAAGTCAAGGGAATCCGTCATACCTCCAATATAACAACTAATGGCTCCGCCCATGCATGCGCCATGCTTTTTCAGTTGCTATCTTTCTCCACAAACACTTGAACGGAAGGTCCCCCATGGAAATAGGAAAATATAACCGCGCACGCGTCGAAGCAATCATGCCCCAGGGCTACTACCTGGAACTCGAAACGGGAGGCCGCGTGCTCCTCCCCGGCAAGCGAGACGAGTTCACGCTCCAAGAAGGCGAAATTCTCGACGTGTTCGTCTACATGGATTCCGAAGACCGCCCCATCGCGACCCTCGACAAGCCGCTCGCCACCGTCGGCGAATTTGCCGTTCTCGAAGTAAAAGACGTGAACCGCTTCGGCGCATTCCTGGACTGGGGTTTAAACAAGGACCTCTTCCTCCCCTTCAAGCAGCAGCTGGGAGAACTTGAACGCGGCGACCGCTGCGTCGTATTCGTGCTCGAAGACGAAAAGAGCGGACGCATCGTCGCGACCGAAAAAATCAAGAGCTTCATCGACACCGACACCTCGGAACTCCACATCGGCCAGAAAGTCCAGCTCGCCGCCTACGAGGTGACCCGCGACCATATCGACTTCCTCGTCGATTACCGCTACACGGGACGCCTCATGGTCAATCCCGCGACGCCGCGCATCTACATCGGCGACACGATGGCAGGCTACATACAACGTTTTACCGAAGATGGAAAGATAACCCTCAACCTCACTCCCGTGGGCTACAAGGGCATCATGAAAAGCGAAAGCCCCGCGGCCATCCTCCAGAAACTCGAAGAAGCGGGCGGATTCCTGCCCTACGGCGACCACAGCGATCCCGAGGACATCCGCCGCGAATTCGGCATGTCGAAGAAGACCTTCAAGAAAATCCTGGGGACGCTCTTCCGCGAAGGGAAAATCATGCTCGACGACGACGGGTTCCGGAGCATCTAGCACCTTACAACAACAAAGAGAAGGCTCCCCTGCGGGGAGCCTTTCGAATATCGGTTCAAGCCGGATTCGACTAGAAGAACTGGGGCGGCCAACGCGGGTTCTTCGAGGACATGTCTATCTTGTAGAAGTCCCTTTCGAAGCGTCCGTCGTCAAGTCCGTACATCTGCATCACGTGGCGGGCAATCCACTTGCCGAGTTTCATCACGGTGAGCTTCTTGCGCAGGCGACCCTGGCAGTCGCGGTTCATGATGTCCGGGAGGGTGGACGTCGTGAGGATTTCGTCGATGGCCGGGCTGTTGAGCTTTTCGCGGGCCTCGGGGCTCGTGTGGAAGTGCGTCACGCCGAAGCACACGCGGTTCGGATTACCCTTCTTGATATGCTCGCAGCACTGCACGATGGTCGTACCCGTACGCACCATGTCATCGAACACAATCACGTCCTTGCCCTGGATTTCCTCGATGCTGATGTCGGAGAGTTCCGGGTTGAAGGTCATGCTGATTTCACGTTCGCCGGTACGCACCTTGTCCATCACCACGCGCTTGCATTCCGGCAGGTCGAGTGCCTCGTAGACGGCGTTCATGAACGGGCGAGCGCCCTTGTCCGGAGAGACGATTACCAGGTTGTTGCCGTCCTTGCCGGTCTGCACGAAGTTGCTGTTCTTGATGTAGTGGGCATAGACGTCGGTCGGAATCAGGTTGTGGAAATTGTCCTTGCCGAAGATGTCGGCAAACAGGTTCTGCACCTTGATGCTGTGGTTGTGCACGGTCACCACGGCGTCGACACCGGACTTCTTCAGGAGTTCGGCATAGAGGAGGCTCGTGAAGGCCTGGCCATCGAACTTCTTGAGGTCGACATCCGGACGGTCCTTTTCGAGTTCGCCGATGCGGTGGGGGCCTCTGTCCTGAGCGCTGTAGAACAGGTCGGGTTCAACAAGCACCACCTGCTCGGCACCATTGTCCTTCGCGGCGCGGGCCAGGATGCAGTTGCGCATGGCGTAGTCGTTACGGCTGCGTTCATGGTTCGAAACCGAGCAAATCAACACGATCTTACCTTCCAGACGGCGGCCGATATGTTCCATGTCGTCCACGTCCAGCATGTAGCGAGGGCAGAATTCGGAGTTGGCGAAGGTCTTCAGGGAGACCACGTCGGAGATGTCTTCACGGATTCCTATGTACTGCGCCATGTCGATGGCGAACGGATCATCGGTAAAGTTTCCGGTCACGATAAAACGATCTGACATATTTTTGCCTTGATTTGAGAGTTGAACCTTTGAGAGTTAAACCTTTGGGTGGGTAAAATATAGCTTTATTCCTCGGAAGCCCCGACTTCGTCCTTGTTCACGACGCGGATTTCGATGCGGCGGTTCGCCTTGCGGCCCGCTTCTGTAGCGTTGTCTTGCTTGGGATGGCTGGAACCGTAGCCCACGGCGCT
This sequence comes from Fibrobacter sp. UBA3629, assembly GCF_002374005.1. Lineage (NCBI taxonomy): Bacteria > Pseudomonadati > Fibrobacterota > Fibrobacteria > Fibrobacterales > Fibrobacteraceae > Fibrobacter > Fibrobacter sp. UBA3629. The sequence continues at coordinate 165,504 of NZ_DFLC01000012.1, forward strand.
CACGCGGTCCTTCGCGATTCCCTTGCTAATCATGTATTCCATGACGCTATTCGCACGGTCTTCGGAAAGTTTCTGGTTAAAGCTTTCGCTACCTTCGCTGCTGGTGTGGCCTTCGATTTCGATTTTGGCCTTCGCGTTCCGCTTGAGGCCGGCAATCGCATTGTCCAGCGTCTTGAGAGAAGAGGGAATCAGTTCCGCGCTGCCCGCCTTGAAGTTCACGCCGGTAAGTTCGGCACGGGTGTCGTCAAAGAGCACCGTAATGCCGCCCGTGCTTGCCGTCCTGGATACATAAGGAGTCTCGCCACATTCGAACGGGCCAGTCAGGCTCTCGCAAAGGATCGTATAGGAATCCTCGCGCGGAATCATGAAGGCGGCCTCGCCGTAAGTATCGGTCGTCACCGTAATCTTGTTCTTCGGCTTTTTCTGCCCCACGAATACGAGTTTTTTCTTAACCTGCGGCACGTCATCGTAGTTCGTGTAGGTGACGTTCAGCACGGCGTGCGTCTTGTTGGGCGCAAGCGAGCCCGCATGAACAAGCGCAGTTCCCGGAAGCAAAAAAGCGGCCACAGACACGGCCAAAGCGGATACCTTCATAAAGAACCTCTCAATTTACGCGCCAAAAATAGAATTTTATCGCACAATCGTGCAATCATGTATTTGAAAAAAGGGTGCACAATTCTATCTTTGTCAACGGATTTTCAAGGAGTGTGTACACCGTCTTCCCAGGCGGTTTCCTGTAGGAGAAATAAATGAAACATTTGAAGATTGCAGCTGCCCTTCTAGTCGCCGGCATGGCGACCTCCGCCTTCGCCCTCGATGGCGAATTCAGCCTCAAGGGCAACATCCAGACCCAGGTCACCAAGTCCATCGCCAACGACTCCACCAATTTCAACAAGGGCTGGTTCCGTGCCAACGTGGGTGGCCAGTACAAGAGCGACAACCTCGAAGGCCTCATCATGCTGCGCATCTTCGCGCCGGAATTCGGCAACAAGATCGAAGGCAAGATGTACGACAAGATTCTCGCCGACCTCTACTGGGCGAACTACAAGTGGAAGCTCAGCGAAAACGACGTGCTGAACCTGAAGATCGGTCACTGGAAGACGGACTGGTCGCAGTCCACCCATTTCGGTACCTACGTGGACAAGGAACTCACGGCCCGCGGCCTCTGGATGCGCGACTACAGCCACAACGCCCTCGAACTCGGCTGGAAGCACGGTCTCAGCTACCTGACCGCCATGCTCGCCACAAAGGATGAGTTCGCGAACCGCGGGTACGTCCGCGTGGAAGAAGACATGAAGTTCACCTTCCCGCTCGAAATGAAGGTCGCCTACCGCGGAAACCTCATCGACGTCCTGCAGAACACCGCCTACATTACGCACCGTATCGCCGCCTACGCAAGCTACAACGTCCTTCCGATTCTCCGCTTGTACGGCGAATACTCCTGCGTCTACACCCAGGACGACGACCTCAACAAGGACGCGAAGAACTACATTGCCCCCGAAACGAAGTACTACCAGCCGGGAATCTACTTCCAGCCGTTCTACCTGGGCCTCGACTTCGCCCCCAAAAGCGGTTTCTGGAACATCCTCATGAGCGACCTCATGGTGGAATGGGAATTCATCGACAAGCGCGACAACCTGTACGCCGTCTCGAAGCATACCTACGACGACTGGGCCTGGACCGTCGCCTGGAACAAGAAGATTGGTTCTTCGAGGCTCCAGTTCAGCATCTACAGCGAAAAGGAAATCAGCGACGTGGCTTTCGCCTTCCGCCTGACCTCCACGTTCAAGTAATTAATAGAAGTTCATGTTGAACCAGGCCTTGGTGCCGTCACCGCTATAGGCGATGCCACACGCCAGCGAGGTGTAGCGCGTATTCTTCATGTTCAGGTAATGTCCGATGTAGGAATAGTCCTCGGACTTGTTGGGGTCGCGTTCGCCGCTCGTCACGAGCTTCTTCTCGTCGTCCCACATCATGTTCACGTAGGTATCGACAATCTTCTCGGGGGTACCATACCACGTGGTGTTGACGTTAGGGCCGGTATTCTGCGCCGATTCATTGCAACTGCCGAAATTCGCATGCCCCTTGCCCGCTTTCATGTCGGCGGCGGCCTGTTCCTCCACGCAGGATTCACGTTCCGCAGTCGCTCGTTTAAGGGGCGGAAGGTCTTCCGTCGCGCGCTTCGCATTTACCTTCTCGAGGCAGTAGTCGCGCCAGTCTGCCGATGCCGCCTCAGAGCTTGTGGGAGCCTTCTCGCTAGAACTTGACGCCGCAGGCTTGCTTTCGCTCGAAGCCGCAGCCTCTTCCTTGGCAGAAGAACTTGCCGGGGCCTTGGCGCTAGAACTTGGAATCGGGAGGTTCACCTCGCCGCGATCGATAAAGTCGTCGCCACTGGTCGCCGAAGAATCGTCGGAACAACCAACGGCAAAGAAAGATGCCACGGCCAACGCCGCACAGATTTTCAGGAAACTAGCTTTCTTCTTCATCAGTTCAACTCCGTTACACAACGAACATAAAGTCCTTTCTGCACATTCTGGTCGGTGCGGTCGATACTCTTGGCCTGCCGCCTGAATTCCCATGAACGTCCCGTGTTTTTCATGATGGAGGTCGAGGACCAGTAATGGCCGGTCATGTCGCTATTGCAGTAGCCGTCCCAGTCCTTGCAGCCGCCACGGCCCAGGTTATCCCAGTTGAGCCTCGCTCGGTCCTTCTGGAAATCGCGCCATTCGCCGTCGTCGGGCAGGTGCCAGCCGCTCGGGCATGCCTTTTTCGCCTCGGTATGCGTGTAATAGCGGCCGAACTTCTTGCAGAAAGTCGTGTCTTCGAGCAGGCACTGCTTCGCGCTCGTGAGGCTATATTTCAAGTTCGAGACCATCCACAGCCTATCGTCGCGCTGTTCGACCTTGTAGACCTGGTTGTCGCGCGGGTCGGTGAGTTTCATCGTCTTGCTGTCCACGAACTTTTCGGCATAGAAGTCGCGTTCGGAGACACAGCGCACCGTCACCACCGCCTCGGGAGGGAGCGTGACCATCTTCGCGTTGCCACGCTTCACGTCGAGCATCATGGCCCGCGCCCCGTCGGGGTCGGCAACCGCGAAATAGGCGGCGTCCTTGCCCTGGATGTTTCTCGCAGGGTCCGCCATGTCATAAAAGCCTCTCGTCTTCCCGGCAAAGGACTTCACGTTCGAAAGCTTGCGGGGGCCCGTAAAACGGTCCTTGGCAAAGAGAGTCCATTCCTGGATGTCGGGAAGGTGCGTCCCCGCAGGGCACGATGCCATCCACCCCGACTGCTTGTAGAAAGCGTTTTTGTCTTTATCCCTGAAGGCGACCGTCTTCTGGTAAGAAAGATTATCGGTAAACCAGTTCAGTTTTCCAGATGCGATTGCCCTGTAGGTTCTCCCGTCGCGGCTATCCCTCACAACGGGGTCCGCATAAGCAAATTCTGCTACAAAAATAAAGGCCACAGCCAAACGGCCAACAAGTCGAAACATTCAATACACCTCTAGAGGTAAAAACTTTTCCTTAATATATATACAAGCTCGGGAAAAAGGAGCTTCGTCAAAAAAAAATGTTAAAAAACTAGAAAGCGAGGCTCAATCCGAGCGCTCCGGGTTCGCCCCAGACTCCGGCAAGCGAAAGTGGGCCAATTCGTACCGATTTTTTATGGAGTTCAATCACGGCGAGGCTTATTCCGGCCCCCGCGAGCGAACCTATCACGACATCGGTCAGGTAGTGCTTGCCCGCCGCGATGCGGAGCACCCCCACAAAGCCCGCCAGCGAGAGCGAGCCCGCCCAGACGAGAGACCTATACCGGGAATTCGGGTACATTTCCGAGAACCACTCGCCCGTAAACACGGCGACCGTAAAGGCTGCCGAGGCGTGCCCGCTAAAGAAGCTCCCGTAGGCCTCCCCCGTGGCTTCAGCAGCAGCATCCGCGCCCGCCCCCCCGGTCGCATACATGTAGGGACGCGGCCAGAACTTCATGGAACGCACGGCAAGATTGAACCCGTTCTGCAGAGCGAGCGCCTGCGCGAACATCAGGGTATAGGCAGCAAAATCTCCCCCGGCGGCATCCCCCCGGAACCAGGAGATTCCCGCAAGGGCCACAGGAGCCGCCCCAAGCACGGCAAACCACGTACTCACATCTCCCGCCGCCTCGCTGTAGCGCCCCGCAATGGCGCGGTCCCACGGCAAAAGGTCCTCGCGCGCAGGCATGTCCTCCGGTGCGGACACCGGCATGTTGCCCAGAAGATAATTCCCGTAGACACTCGCAAAAGCAGAAAAAAAGGTCAGCGGCATGTCCAGCGGAAGCGAGACTTCGTAATGGCGCTCCACGGTTTGCGATGCAGGCGCCCCCGCAACACAACAGGCAAGGATAGCGAAAATGCAGATTTTCAACGAAAAGCGCGACACTCCGTAAAGTTAAATAATTATATTGCATAGCGTATGCAACGCGAACCGATTACCCCGACGATGGATTTGTTCGGCGCCATTTCCGACGAGATGCGCCTCAAGATTCTGATGCTCCTCGACATTGCGGAATTTACCGTCAACGAAATCAAGGATATTCTCGACATCCACCAGAGCAACGCGAGCCGCCACCTCTCGAAGCTTTCCGCCTGCGGCCTCCTCAAGGACAGGCGCGATGGCATCAAGGCCTACTACCGCCTGAGCGAAGAACTCCTGCTCAGCAACCGCGTGCTTTCCGTAATCCGCGACGCATACGGCGAACTTGCTGACAAGGATATCCTGCGTTGCCGGGCCGAACAGGTGCTCGAAGAACGCACCGACCAGACCAAGGGGCAAATCCACAAGCTGAACCAGGCGGGCGGAAGCCTCAAGGCGCAAATCAGCCTGTTCAGCAAGCTTATGATTCCCTTTGAAAACGCGGTCGATATCGGGTGCGGCGAAGGCGGCGACCTCTCGCTCATGCTCGCAAGCCGCTGCAAGAACGTCACCTCGCTCGACTACGACCCGAAGGTCATCAGCGGGCTTACGAAAATCCTGAAGCAGAAGGGCATCAAGAACATCACGCCGAAAGTCGCCGACATGACAAAGACAGGCCTCCCCGACGACTACGCCGACCTCGTGCTCATGAGCCAGGTGCTGCACCACGCGACAGACCCGCGACTCGCCCTCAAGGAGGCTGTGCGCATCCTCAAGCCGGGCGGAACGCTTGCTTTCCTTGACCTCGCACAGCACAAGGAAGAATCGTTCCGCACTACGCACGGGCACATCTGGCTGGGCTTTGACCGCGGCCAGCTCGAGTTCTTCATGAAGGAATTCAACTGCAAGATTCTCGAAAGCGAAATTATCCCGAGCGAGAACGAGGTGGACAAGAAACTCCCCGTCATCTGCATGATTTTGACGAAAGAGAACTAATTAACGGATTTTCAGCTGAGTGAAAGATTCGTAGTGGTCTGACGTGTAGTAGATTACGCAGTCCGGCTGGTACACGAGTCTTTTGGTTCCGCGATTTGCTCCGGAATAATCCACGTCGGCTTCGTGGTAAGAACCTTCGGGCAACGTCTCGTGAAAGTTCTCCGGATTCGAGGCCAAATTGTCAAAGTTGTCGCCACCGATCATTACACCGATTGTGGTCAACGGGTTGAAATTCCACTTTTCGAATGTATTTCCCGTCTTGGATTCGTAAAGCTTTTTGCCTTCGTTCTTGCCGACATAGTTCGCGGGCAACTTGTCGAACTTGCACAGGTATGCAGCCACGGAATCCCTGGTCGTGTACAGGCCGGTTTCCTCTACAACCTCGTAGATGCGTTTGGCATCTGCATCGGACGATTCTGCGACACTGCTCGAAGAAACCTTTTTGAAGCTAGGCGAGGAATCATCACTGCCGACAGGCTCTCCCGTCGCGGTGCATGCAGCAAAAAAAAATGCGGCAAGACCGGCAAGTAGAATCTTTATGGAAACATTCTTCATACGATAAATATACATTAAAAAGGCCCAAGCACACAAAACAGCAAGGCAACAGACGATAAAAGAACTATATTGTGGGCGATTACTAAAAACTATTAACTATCAACTGGCAACAAAAAATGGATATTAACGAACTCGCACAACAGCACATCTTGAAGCAGCCCGTCTACGTGACCGGCAAACCCATCGCCTACACCGCCCGCGAATTCGGCCTCGACCCGAAAGACGTGGACAAGCTCGCGAGTAACGAAAACCCCGTAGGCCCGAGCCCGAAGGGCATGGAAGAGGCCCGCAAGGCCCTGGAAGAAGTGAACCTTTACCCGGACGGCGGCAGCTACGACCTCATCGGAAAGATTGCAGAGTTCCGCGGCGTGAAGCGCGAACAGATTGCCGTGGGTAACGGCAGCAACGAGCTCCTGGACATGATCGCCCAGGTGTTCCTCGGCGAGGGCTGCGAAGCCGTGATGGGCAAGCACTCCTTCGCCGTCTACAAACTCGCCACTATGGCGATGAACGCGAAGATTGTTGAAGTCGACATGCCGGCCCCCGCCTACAACTACGACCTCAAGGCCATGCGCGCCGCCGTGAACGAGAAGACCCGCATCGTGTTCCTCGCGAACCCGAACAACCCGACGGGCTCCGACCTCACCGCCAAGGAAATTCTCGACTTCGCCGACAGCCTGCCCGAAACCTGCGTGCTCGTGATGGACGAAGCCTACACCGAATTCATCGAAGACACGCCGGAGCTCGTCCCGGATTTCAAGAGCCGCATCGATGCCGGCAGGAACATCATCTGCTGCCGCACGTTCAGCAAGATTTACGGCCTCGCGGGGCTGCGCGTGGGCTACTGCATCACCCGCCCCGAAATCGTCGGCCTCATCAACCGCGTGCGCGAACCGTTCAACGTGAACAGCATCGCCCAGGCGGCCGCCATCGGCGCCCTTGACGACCAGGAATTCGTGAACAAGGTCCGCGAAATCAACAAGAAGGGCCTCGAACAGCTCAAGGCCGGCTTCCGCGAAATGGGCCTCCCCTATGTGGATAGCCACGCGAACTTCATCGCCGTAAGCGGTTTCAAGGATCCGATGGACGCGTTCAAGTTCCTGCAGATGAAGGGCACCATCATCCGTCCGCAGCCTGCCATGGGCGACGTGCTCCGCATTACCGTGGGCACCGAAGCGCAGAACGAAAAATGCCTCAAAAACATCAAGGCATATCTCGGCAAGTAAAGGCTCACGGAGTCGCGCGAGTCATCTCGAAGCGTGGCTTCTGTAGCCGCAGCGCAGCAGAAAACCTGGTCCGCGAGGGCCGGGTTTCTTTGCGTGGTAAAATCGTGCGCACCCCCGAAACGCCCGCCTACGAGAACGACGAAATCCTTGTGGACGGCACGCCAGTCGAGGCCGCCCAGAAGTTCTATTTCGCAATGAACAAGCCCCGCGGAATCGTCACTACCGCAAGCGACGAAAAAGGCCGCAAGACCGTGATGGACTTGTTCCGCGAAGAATACGCCAAGATGTTCCCCTGCAGGCCCGTACCGCACATATCGCCGGTGGGCCGCCTCGACGCCGCCAGCGAAGGATTGTTGCTTTTTACGAACGACACGCAACGGGCCGACACACTGCTGAGTCAAACCCGCTGTCATTCTGGAGCCGCAGGCGATAGAATCCACAAGCAATCCCACTTGAAAATCTACCGCGTGCAGGTCGCGGGCAAACCTTCCGCTGACGACCTTGCGAAAATGGAAGCCGGCTTCAACGTACCGCCCCGCGTCTTCGGCGAAAAGGAAGAATTCATGCATGCCGAGCGCGCAGCCATCGCGAGCGTTGGCGAAAAGAACTGCTGGCTCGAAATTGAATTGTCCGAGGGCAAGAACCGTGAAATCCGCCGCATGCTCGCCCACCTCGGCTACGAAGTCATGCGGCTCATGCGCATCCAGTTCGACAAATACACACTGGGCAATTTAAAGCCAGGCGAAATCAGGGAAATCAAGCCACTTTAAAACAACTTACTGGCGGCGGTCAACGACAAACCCAAGTGGAAATTATTCCATTCATCGACGGGGTCGCGTTTCGGGTTCTCCCCTATCCGGAATCTATCGTCGCCATATTCTTCGTTATTGGGGCCAGCGGCAGTGACGTGAAATCCCGCAGTCAAGGTGAACCCGACAAGGTAATATTCCGATATGCTCCAGAGTTTGCCCGCCTCGACCTTGAAGCCGACATCAAAATCACAATACTCCATCCCATAATTTTCCCACTGGTTGTCGCTCCACATGAAAGAGAGCGTAGTACCCGCAAACAACCCGTACAAGGCAGAGTTTTTGGACGTGAAGGGGAAAACCTTGAGCCCGAAGCCGAAGAGCGGGCGGACCATAATCTCGGTTTCGGCGTATTCATCCTTGTCGCGGGAATAAAGTTTGTAGCGTGAATCGCCTATCGATACGAAAAGACCGAAATCCAACAAGAAGACGAACCTTTCGCCAGGAGAAAATCCCGCCTGCACACCGAGCATCGGGCCGCCACCTTCAAAAGAGAAGATATCGTACGTGAGGTCCTCGTCATAGACCATCTCGTCGCGTTCCGTATCGTGATACCAATGCGTGAAGGATTCCGTCTTGATGCTGTACGACGCATAATGACCACCCAGGGACACCTCGAAATACGCGAACCCCGAATCATCCAAGGCGAGCGCCGCACAGGCCAGGCAAGCAACTAATAGCACCATCCGTGGGAACATTTCAACCTCAGGGCGGCATAATTCACGAACTTGCCACAGGACGTATCCTCGGGCGGCAGGAATTTCTCGAACTCAAAATCTCCACGGACGGAGCGTTCGTCATATTCCACAAAGCGGAAATTGAGGTCATCCGGTTTCCAGTATTCCGAGTGGCTGTCAATCTCGTACGTGGGCAGTGCAACGACCTTGTCGCCGCAATAGAAGGAGATATCTACAGAAACCTTGTTCTCGCGACCTAGCGAAAACAGGCTGTCGCAAGTGTCCCTGCAAACAATCCTATTCACCGAATCCTGTACTACGGATGTATCCGCCCAGACCGTGTCCCCGGCCTGGTACGTAACGCGTAATTCTAGGGAATCTACCTTGTCGGGCTTATATGCAGCAATGTCTGTCCAGTATTCGGGATCGCCCCATTCATCCACTGGGTCACAGGCCATGCAACAGAATGCAAGCCACGCCAAAACGAGCGCGTAAAACACTGCAAATCTGAACCTGATAGACTTCATCAAGTTCTAATATATAAACAAATTAAATGTTGTGCAACAGGCGCCGGTTAAAAATCAGCAGCAGAAGCTGAGTGCCGCAACCAGCGGGGCATTCCAGTTGATGGCGGTCTCGTTGCTCGCAAAGGAGCAACGTTCGTCCGTGTACGAGAATCCCGGCTGCGGGCCCGGATAATGCGGGAACCTGTGCATGTCCTGCCTGTCGGCATTGATGCCGCCCGCGAGAAGCCCGGGGATAGGTTCCGCGATGCCGTCGGAATGGCTTATGCGATGATGGATGAACTTCGGGGAGCTCCACGCGGAACCCGTCACGAAGCAACGGTCCACCGGATTCTTGCCGAAAATAAAGTCGAGCATGCGCTTTGCACAGTCCGCATAAGCGGCCGACGGGAACCATTCGTTTGCGAGGAACAACGTTAGCGCGTGGTTCGCAATTTCGCCGTTGGAACCCCATACGAACTTGCGGATAGAAAGCCCGTAGGCATCTTCGGCAGCAAGCTTCACGATCTTGTCCGCAACGCCCTTCAGCGTGTTGCGTGCGCGCACCTGCAAGTCAAGGTCCTGCGACTGCAACGCAAGCGCAATCCAGCCCAGGTTCTGCGTATCGCGCCAGCTCATGCCCAAATCGGGCGGGCATTTTTCCATGTCCGACAGCAGATGATTCCTGAAGTGGTCGCAATCATCCCGTTCGCAATCCGCGCAAATCTTGATACTTCCGCAGACCTCGCGGAACAGCATCGCGCGCGCCCAGAAGAACTCGTCATCGTAGCGCTCGTCACCATACCCGCCGCTACCCTCGGTATTGTGCGGGTAAGTGACATCGGGATTCTCGACGGCCCAGCGGTAAGCACGGAGGGATGCATCCAGGCACTGCTTCGCAAATCCAGGATACGCACGGGCAAACACGTGATGCGCCTGCGCAAGAGCACCTGCAAAATTCAGTGTCGATGTGGTCGATTTCCCCAGAATCTGGCGTTTCTGCAGGGCATCGGACTGCGACGGCGAAACAAAACCGTCCCAGCGCACCGGCGACACCTTGAAGAACACGCCACCGTCATCGTCCTGCATGCGGAGGAAAAATTCAAGTTCGAACCGGATTTCCTCGAGCAAGTTCGCACGGAACGAGCCCGCGTCGAAAAAGTCAGCATTGGCGAAAGTCACACGCCGGTCATCCGCGAATTCGGCAGCCAGAAGGAGCGTCGCCACCGAAACGCCGCCATTCACGATATACTTGCCGTAGTCGCCCGCATCGTACCAGCCGCCATGCGCATTCCAGGTTCCCTTCCGTTCCATGCTCGGGTGGAATTCGATATTGTCATCCAGATGGGCCGCAGGCCTCGCCCATTTCCCTGCACGGTCCGGAGTCAGTTCCACGCCGCAACGCTGGAAATAGAACGAGCGGAGCGCCGACGAAAGCTGTTCCAGCACAAGCCTGTCCGAAATTTCGAAGAATTTGGATTCGGCAAGCACGTTCCCCTTCGCGTTGATTACCGAAACACGATACTTTCCCGACTTTTTGATTGTCGAAAAATCCCCTTCCCATACAAATTCGTCCGTATAGGTGCATGGCCCCTTCTCAGCCATCGAGGCACCGAACACGCGTTCCCCGTTTTCGGAAAGGATTTCGAACCAGGGCTGAATCCCCTTCAGGGGATTGTCCACCACGTCGCACGACAGCAAAAACACCTTCGGCCCCCTGGGGGCGTAGCCGACATGGTTGTAGCGGACGCTGAAATTCATGCCCTAAGAATAAATTTTTCACAACCCAAAAGAAAGGGCCTTGACCTCTTTTCCGTTTACAAAAATAACCAGCGCGATTAAATCAGGTCACGGGTCAGGAGTTCGCCGTGGTCAAGCACCAGGCGGCGGAAGGGGCTATTCAGGTAAAAGTCCGGATTATGCGTCGCCATCACCACGGTCGTCCCGCGGGCATTGATTTCCTTGAAAATCTTGAACACCTCGTCGGCGTTTTTCGGGTCGAGGTTTCCGGTCGGTTCGTCCGCAAGGAGCAAGTACGGGTTGTGCACCATCGCGCGGGCAATCGCCACACGCTGCTGTTCACCGCCCGAAAGCGTATAGGGCATCGCAAATCGTTTCTGGCTTATCCCCACCAGGGCAAGCGCATCAAAAACGGCCGCATTTATCTTGCTGCTCGGGGTTCCCACAATGCGGAGCGCGAGCGCCACGTTCTCGAAAACGTTCCTGTCGGGCAAAAGCTTGAAATCCTGGAAGATGATTCCCATCTTGCGGCGGAACGCCTGTATCCTGTTGTCCGGGGAACTCTTGCTGTCGTAAACGCAATCGCCGGTGAATTTCACCATCACCTGGCCACCGCGTTCCGCATCCGGACGTTCGTCCATATAAATTAACTTGAGCACGGTTGACTTTCCCGCACCCGAATGGCCAGTCAGGAACACGAATTCACCCTTGTTGATACGGAAGGTGATATTGTTCAGCGCCTTCCAGTTGTCCTCGTAGGACTTTGTCACGTGGGTGAAGTGAATCATGGTGAACCTCGCGTCTCGCGACTTTCCCGAAGCTATTCCGTCATGCGGATTTCGATATGGACTTCCTCGCGCCACTTCTTGATGAGCGCGTTCAGTTTCTCGTTTTCCAGGTGGTTTGCCGCCATCGCCTCGATCTTACCGTAATCCTCTTCGAGCGTGAGTTCACGAATCTGGCGGGAATCGTCCAGGCGGAACAAATGGTAAGAACCGTCGATTTCTACCGGAGCCGACACTTCGCCCACATTCAAGTTCGCAACCGGTTCGACATACGCAGGTTCCATCTCGTTTTTCTGGAACCAGCCCAGAAGCCCGCCAGCAAAGTTGCTCGACTTGTCCGTACTGAACTTTTTGGCGGCCAACGAGAAATCGGCCTTCGTTTTAATCGTGGTCCGGAGTGAATCGGCAAGACGCAATACGCGGGCAGAATCAGCAGCCGTCGGAATCGTACGGAGAAGGATGTGCGCCGAACGGACGCCATCTTCCTTACGGCCGATTACACGAACGATATGCCAGCCGCGGTCCGTCTTGACAGGGGTCGAATAGTACTGGCCGTTCTTCAGCTGATCGAGAGCGCGTTCAAATGCCGGATCCAGAAGTCCGCGCCTAAAGTAACCGAGATCGCCGCCCTTTTCGGCAGATGAATCCTGCGAATGATTCTTGGCCAGAAGTTCGAACTTGATTCCATAATTCAGGCTGTCGATAAGCGCTTCCGCAATCCGCTTCACGGAATCCACGATAGCGGGATCCGGTTCAATCTTCAACTGGATATGGCTCAGCTGCACGCAGTTGAACTGGCGCGGCAGGGAATCCTTGTAGGCCTTGTAAAAAGCGTCCACTTCTTTTTTCGTGGGGCTCACCGCACCCACATGGCGCTGGCGCACACGCTGGGTCTCGACATGGCTACGGATCTGCTTTGCAAGCTGGTCGCGGTACTGCGCCATGCTCACACCGAGCTGCGAACGGATAGCCTTTTCAAGCGTCGCCATGTTGATGTTCTGGCTTGCCGCAAGCTGGGTCAGGTGCGCCGTTACGCGCTGGTCGATTTCGGCATCGCTCACCACGATGGAATCACGGTCGATACGGCTCAAAAGAACTTTTTCTTCGATCAACTTGTCGAGAACGTAATCTTTCTGCTCCTGCTCGCTCATCGAGGCAGCCGTAGGAGTCTCCTGGAAATGGTAAAGATTGTTCAAGAACTCCGAACGCATAATGGGCTTGCCGTCGACAATCGCCGCAATGCCTTCCATAAGCACCGGGGCGGCAAAAGACGCCGACAAAAGGGTTCCCAGAGCAAAAACTAACAGACCAAACTTTTTCATTGGCTTTCCTTTTCATTAAACACGTTCATCTTCGAAAAGATAGGACGCTTCATTTTCCATTCTTTCTTGAGGCGATCCATGACAGCCCTGCGATGCTCAATCCACACCATGTTGGACACGTCTTCGGACACTTCCTTGTAAGGACGGACATCGGCAGAATCCAGACGTTCCGTGACCACCGCCATCTTGAGCGCCCCATTGCAATAGCGCATTACGGAGAGTTTCCCGAGAGGATAGCTCACGATATCGGGAATCATGCAAGAATCCGGCGTGGCAGCCACGTTCTCGAACTCCACAATCGAACTAACCTGGGGAGTCTGCGTCGGGACCACATTGAACACGCGGGTTTTCATTTCCTTATAGTAGGCATCGGCACTCGCCCAATCTTTGAAATGGAGGATAGCACCCGACACGGTCGTCTTTCCACGGAGATAGTCATTCCGGTGCGTCTGGTAGTAGTTCAGTTTTTCGCTGTCCCCTATCATCATGGTATCGGCAAACGTCTGCAGGTAGAAATCGACCACCATCTTGCGAATCGTGCTTTCGATCTGCGTCGAAAGGATGGTGTCGTTCATGACATTCGCATCCATCGCCTCTTGGTAGATAACCTCTTCGTCAATCCAGCGTTCCAGAAAGCCCAGTTTTTCACGGTCGGAAATGGAATCCCACTGCGGCACCATGCGATAGACTTCAGACTGCGTAAGTTTCCTGTTTCCAACCGATACCACGACCGGATCATCCTTGCCGAACGGCAGGTTACACGCCGAAAGGCAAAGGAAAACAAGACACGCCAGTATTTTCTCAAATAGTTTCATCGCCCCAAATTTAGCAAATTTGACCCGTCCAAGGCCAATCTTCAACTATTTCAGGCGACCGAAACGCCCCTTGAGTTTGGCAAGGGCATCGTCTTCGATGATTTCTTCGCTATCGTCGCCCTTGCGCTTGAACTTGAGGATTTCAAAATCCTCAATCATGGCTGATGCCTGCAGGTAGAGCTCGGGGTATTCCGCATCGTCCTGCTGCATGCGTTCCATTTTCGAGAGGATTTCGCGGGCATTTTTGAGTTCGTGGTCCTTCATGAAGCGGGCCTTGAGGAAGGGGCGGAACTTTTCACGAAGGTCCTTGACGGAGAGGTCGACTTTATCGCCGATTGAAGATGCAAGCAACTTGTCGCCGGCATCAAGTGAGCTACCGAGCGCGGCCAATCTTTCGAACAAAGTATTTTCCTTGTGGTCAGGCAGGTAGAGCGCCACGATTTTCGAGATGGACTTGTTCTTTGCCATGAGCGCGGCGATGGCATCGCGGGCATGGTCTCCGCCCTGGCGCATCGCCACCGAGAATTCGCGGAGGATCTCCCAAATTTTCACGAAAGCGTCGGCCCCGAGAAGCGCCGATTCATAAGTTGCACGCACGAGCGCGAGGCGCATCTCTTCGTCTTCGCTGCGGGTGTTTGCGGCAAGATTCTTGAAGTCGCGAATTTTCTTGCCACGGGAATACTCGAGGCCCGAAAAACGCACGCAACGGTTTGCGTCCAGATTGTCGGCAGCGAGCGACTTCAAAACCCACGACTTGAGAGCCGTCTTGAAACCGTCGGAATAGAGGCCGCCCGTCTCGAGCATATTCAGGCGATCAACGATAAGCGAGGAGTCCCCCTCTGTCATCCCCGACCCGGTCGGCGATCTTCCTTCCACGCGCTTGCGGAACGATTGCCAGAAGGCAGATTCTGCCGGGGTCATGAGCGCCGATTCGCCCAAGCGCCAGCCAAAGCGCATGTCGCCAAGCGCAAAGTCGATACCGAACGTTACGAGGACGGGGCGCACCGCCGCAAAGAGCCTGAAACTTCCCCATTCCGGGTTAATCTCGCAAGGGAATTTTTCCGCAAAGCCCTGCTTGAAGATTCTCGCATGAATCCGCAGGTGGTTTTCCATTTCGGGCGTGACCGTCGGGATATCGCAATCGAGCTGCTTGATTTCGGCAAAGACCTCGTAGAGGCTAAAAAGCGGGGCCTTGTGCGGGTTCGCCTTGAGCTTGTCGCAGAAGGCGTCATCGATAAACGCGCGTTTGCCTTCCAACTGCTTTTTTGCAGCCTTGGGCATCTCGCGGATAATGGATTCTGTCATCCATTCGCGCCACTGGTGAATCGAAAGTGCAAGCGTCGCAGGCGTCACCTGCGGGAGCATGTCGTAAGGCAGGTCCAGTGTAATGCCGTCGCAGTCGCGCATCGCATCAAACACCATCTCGCCCACCACCATGCGGCTAGAGCCGTCGAGCCCTTCGATGCGGAACTGTTCGAGGGAGCCGCCGAGAGTGGGCTCCTGCGGTTTTGCAGCCTTCTTCTTGTCGCCCTTCGCCAGGGCATCGAAAGCGCGGTTGCTGAAACCCGAATCCGTATAGCTTACACCCGTTTCGCTCTGCTCCAACCAGAACTTCGCATCGAATTTGAGGAACTGGTCCGTGTGTTCGCGGATGTAGTCCTTGAGCGTCTTGATGGAATTGACTTCATGCGCAATGCGCGTGTAGTAATCCACCAGGGCGTCTTCGCTCGGGGCAAGCCCGAATTGGCGCTTGCGGGCTTCCAACGCATGCAAGTCATCGACCACACGCTCGTTGTGCGTCATGAATGCGAAGGGGCGCGCCATCTGACCAAGCACAACGGCCTCGCGCCAGAAAATCTCGGCACATTCATCGGGGTTCACGCGGGCGAAATCCACGCGGTGGCCGCGGCTAATCACGAGCCCGCGGAAGCTCACCTCTTCCACCGCTTCCACGAAACCGCGTTCCTGGTTCCATGTGGGCGCATACCAGCGGCGCGTGCAGAAAGGATCCGCCACCTGCATAATCCATTCGGGCTTGATTTCAGCAGCCTTGTTCAGGAATATGCGGCTGGTCTCCCGCACCTCGGCACTAAAAAGCCATTCCACGCTCTTGCCGTAAAGGTCACTGCCCGGGAACACGTGCGTCTCGCGCCCGCTCACTAGGCGATAGCAACCGTTCTCGATATCGCGCAGGGCAATACCGCCTAGGAATCCCGAAAGAAGCGCAATGTGCAGGTTGTCGCGATGGAAACTGTCGAGCGGGCACACGCGATTCTCGAATTTCACGTCGAGGATGCGCCCGAACTGTTCGTACAGATCGATCCATTCGCGGCAACGCAAAAAATGAAGGCTGTTCTTGTCGCAGAACTTGCGCAACTTATTCCAGGTCTTGCCATCCCATTCGGCACAGAAGGCATTCCACATGCAGATGAACGTGAGGAAATCGCTCTTGTGCCCCGCGAACCTGCGGTGCAGTTGGCGGATGCGGGTGCGTTCGGGTTCTTCGCTCGGCACCACGCGCGGGTCCTGGATGGAGAGCGCCGAGCAGACAATCAGCGCGGGCTGCAATACGCCGGCATTCCGCGCCCGCAGGAGCACCGCCGAGAGTGCCACGTCCATCGGGAGGCGCGTCATCTCGCGGCCAAGCTTGGTCACATGCCCGCTGGCATTGTCGGCGGTAAGCGCACCGAGTTCAAAAAGCGTCTTGTACGCGCCACGGAACGCCGAATGCGGTGGCGACTGCAGGAACGGGAAGTTCTCGAGTTCCAGCCCGAGGCTGCGCAACTGCAGGACAACGTTCGCAAGATTACTCCGCCGGATTTCCGGCTCCGTAAACTCGTCGCGCTTCTCGAAATCCTCGGGAGAATAGAGACGGATGCAAACACCGGGCTTTACGCGCCCCGCACGCCCTGTGCGCTGCCGCGCAGACGCTTTCGAGATATCCTCGACAGGCAATCCTTGGATACGCGACTGCGCATTGTAGCGCGAGATGCGCGCAGTACCCGTATCCACCACGTAGGCGATTCCCGGAATCGTGAGCGACGTTTCAGCGATGTTCGTCGCAAGCACCACGCGGGTCTTTTCCGTATGCCTGAAAATGCGTCGCTGTTCATCGGGGCTCATGCGCCCATAAAGCGGGAGGATATCGAACGTCGCGGAGTCCAGTTCGTGCGCAAGTTCGCCCGCCAAGTCCTGGATGTCACGTTCCGTCGGCAAAAAGCAAAGCAGGTGGTCGCGGTGGCGCGTTTCCAAATCTAGAATCGCATCGCGCGCCTCGTCGAGCAAGCCCGAATCGCCCTTGCCGCTGGTGTCTCGGCCCGTATTGTCATCCCCGCGAAGGCGGGGATCTCCATTCCCGCCGCCGAAATAATACTCCACATCGACGGGGAAAGTTCTTCCCTCGGCTTCGAGCACGCAACTGTTGTCGTAAAATTCCTCGAAAAGTTTGGCATCGAGCGTCGCCGACGCCACAATCAGCTTGAAATCCGGGCGAGCCTGCAGAACCGTCTTGAAAATGCCGAGCAAGATGTCGATGTTCAGCGAGCGCTCGTGCGCCTCGTCAATCACGATGGCCGAATACTGCCTAAAGAGCCTGTCGCGGCGGAATTCCTGCAACAAAATGCCGTCCGTCATCACCTTGATGGGGGCGTCACTCTGGCCCTGTTCCCAAAAGCGGATCTTCGTGGAGACAAGCGTTTCGTCCTTGAGTTCTTCGCGCAGGCGGTCCGCAATGGAAATCGCCGCCAGCCTGCGGGGCTCCGTCACACCTATTTTGAAACCACTCATGTCATCCCCGCCTTCGCGGGGATCCCCTTCTCGAACACCATCCACGAGATTCTCGCCTTCGCGAGAATGACGAACTGTAGCATACCACTCTAAAAGAAACTTTGGCAACTGCGTCGACTTGCCGGAACCGGTATCTGCCTTGACAATCACTACCTGGTGCTTTTCGAGCATCTCGAAAAACTCTTCACGATGTTCGACAACGGGAAGCTCCGGATACACGATTTTCAAGGTGGACAAATCCATAAGAGCAAAGCGACTACGTTCCACCCAAATATATTAAAATCGGCACCATCTTTTTCAAAAAAGTTTTATCTTTAAGGCAAGCCCCTAGCTACAGAATTGAAAATGAAAAAAATCGTTTTTCCCCTGCTCTTTATCTTGACGTTCCTTGCCCTCACCGCCTGCAAGGAACAAAAGCCCGCCGTCATCCGAATCACCAACGAAAAGACGGCAGTCCCTCCCGCCAAAGCGCCCGCATTCCTCAAGAAGGGCGACAAAATTGCGCTCGTTTCCCCTGCCTACAACACACCCGATTCCAACACCTACAACACCGCCAAAGTCCTTAAGGAATGGGGCTTCGTCCCTGTCATCGGAGAAAACGTCAGCAAACTCTACATGGGCAAATATTCCGGGACGCCCGAAGAACGCGCAAACGACTTCATCAACGCCATCCGCGACACAAGCATCAAGGCCATCATCTGCAACCGCGGCGGTTTCGGCGCCATGCACCTGATCGACCTCATCAACTTCGACGATATCGCGAAGAATCCCAAATGGCTTGTCGGCTTCAGTGAAATTTCCACCCTGCACGCACTGGAAGCAAAGATGGGCAACATGAGCATCCACGGCACCATGAGCGCATTCATCGGGAAGTCCGCCGGACGCGATGCGGGTAGCCTTCTCGTGAAAGACATCCTCCTCGGGAATATACCCACCTACAAGATTCCCGCCAACATCCTGAACCAGAAGGGACACGCCAAGGGAATCCTCGTCGGCGGCAACATGGCATCCTTCGTCCCCCTCATCGGCACGCCCATCGACGTCTACTCCAGGGACAGCATCATCCTCTTTGTCGAAGAGCTAGAAGAAACCATGCGGAATGTCGACCGCATGTTCAGCTCGCTGGAACTCCGTGGCATCATGGGAAACGTGAAGGGCGTCATCATGGGCGATTTCACCGACTGCGATACCGACCTCGATGTCGATAGCGCGCAGGCCATGCTTGCCGAGCGCCTCAAGAAATACAACATCCCCGTCATCAGCGGATTCCCGGCCGGTCACGGAAACGAAAACCTGCCGCTCATCATGGGCGCAGAAGTAGAGATGGATGTTTCCGATTTCGGGGCAACCCTATCGTTCAATGTCGACGGCAAAAAAGAAACCATCTTCACCGACGACTTTATCTTCAAGGCGAACAGG
Organism: Fibrobacter sp. UBA3629; assembly: GCF_002374005.1. Classification (NCBI taxonomy): domain Bacteria; kingdom Pseudomonadati; phylum Fibrobacterota; class Fibrobacteria; order Fibrobacterales; family Fibrobacteraceae; genus Fibrobacter; species Fibrobacter sp. UBA3629. The sequence goes on from NZ_DFLC01000012.1 coordinate 184,522, forward strand.
TCCAGATAGACCCTAGATTCACTCCTTGATGTGCCCGCACTTGTCGCAGGTGAGCTTGTAGCTGTTGTCGGGGTCGACGACCATCACGCCGTCGCATTCCGGCACTTCACACGGGAGTTCTCCCGGCATCACTTCGCGGTAGGTTTTCTTCTCTTCCATCGCTAGCCCCCGATTTCCTTCAGGTAACGAGCAAGGGCGTCCTGCCATGTGGGGAGCGGCTTGAAACCGGCTTCCACGAGTTTGCTCTTGTCGAGCCTGCTGTTGAACGGGCGCGCAGCCTTGCTGAGGCCATATTCGGCCGTAGTCACCGGAACGACCTTCGTCGCAAGCCCAGCCTGCCTGTAGATTTCGCAGGTAAAGTCGTACCAGCTGATGAACCCGCCCTCGTTTGTGGCATGGTAGTAACCGTATTTTTCGGTTTCGTTCATGTCGATGAGCAGACGAGAAAGGTCGAGCGTGTATGTCGGCGTTCCAATCTGGTCGTTCACCACGCGCACGGTGTCGTGAGTTTTGCCCACATTGAGCATCGTCTTGATGAAGTTCTTGCCGTTGAGGCCGAACACCCACGCGATACGCACAATAAAGAATTTTTCGAGAGTCCCGCTCACGGCAAGTTCGCCCTCGAGCTTGGTCTGACCGTAAACATTGAGAGGCTTGTAATCCTTGCAGTCGGGCTTCCAGGGTTCCGTTCCCTGGCCATCAAACACGTAGTCCGTGCTGATGTAGGTCATCTTGCAGCCGAGTTTCTTGCAGGCATTCGCGATGTTCTGCGTACCGCCCGCGTTCACCGCACGGACCTTCGCCACATTCGCATCGTCTTCGGCCATATCGACTGCAGTCCATGCAGCACAATGAATCACCGCATCCGGGTTCACTTCCGAAATCGCCTTTTCGACAGCAGCGGCATCCGTAATGTCGAGCTGCACGTAGGGCATCGTCGTCACTGCACTGCCATCGGCAACACCGCTATAGGCGGGAGCCATGTCCGAGCCCACGCCCGTATGCCCGCGCTTCGCAAGTTCATTCATCACGTCGTGGCCCAGCTGGCCACCAACACCCGTCACAAAAAATTTCATAGTAAAACCTCTTGTGCAAAAGATAGTTAATCCTAAAGCCCTTGAACTATGGTTCCTTTCTTTTACTATATTTAACGCATGGCTTATGTTCTTCTGATTCTCGCATCCATTGTCGGCCTTGCCGTATGCGCCTATTTCTGTCGCAAAAACGTTATCGCCATCCACGAGAAAAACAAAAACGAACCCAAGGCCTACAAGCGCGGGCTCAACTACGTCCTCACGGCGCTCTGGTACGGCTACTTGACGGTCTTCTTCGTCGGGTTGACCGTCAACAATTTAGGGAACTGGTAGAGGCCCACAACCTCATTTGTGGCTCTGCAGCCAGCGTTCGTACAGGAACAGCGCAATGAGGTTCTTCCCGTCCACGAACTGGCGGGCAGCCTCCTCGTAAGGCAGCACTTCTGTCCGGATCCACTCGATTTCCTCGGTATACTGCTGGTCTTTCCCGTCCATCGCCCTCAGCTGTTCGGGTGTCACGTCACGCTCTATCGCATACAAGCGAATACGTTCGTCCAGGAGTCCACAACTGGCAGCAAAGCCGTCGCTTTTTCCCTGGTACCAGAAATCCATGAGGTCAATGAGTTCCGATTCCTCGGCATCTATCTGCGCTTCTTCCTTGAGTTCGGAGAGGGCCACCTTGCGGTAGTCCCCTGTCCAGTCGAGGATCCCCGCCGGAATTTCGAGCGATGCCTGCTCGCTAATGGCAAAACGCGGTTGCCGCACCAGAAGCAGGTATTTCTTGCCTTCGCAGCGGAGCACCACCAAGATTCCAACCGCGTTGCCGCGGACCAGCACAATCCCGTGCACCGGGCGCCCATCCGGAAGCGTCGCAGTCGCAGTCAGCTTTATAAAGAGCGGCTGGCGTCCTTTCCGCAAGAAATCGACCGAAGAAAAGTGGACCTTGGTCACGACAAATTTCTTTTGTGACGCTTCCAGCCATTCCCTGTAGATGCGGGATTCCAGGACCACCGGGCGGTCCGCTTCGGCAATTTCAGGAGAGAACGAATATTCTATTTCTTGCATGTTACTTTATCTTGCGGGCCTCGGATTTCCACAGGCCATAAAGTGAATCGGCATCGAGAGAATCGGGAAACACGCGGTTGCGTCCGATATCATAAATGAAGACATCGCGAAGCGCAGACGGGCCGCACGCCGTTTCGGATTCATCGGGAACCATGATTTCGCGGGCAAAGTTCACTTTTCGCCCCACGGAGAATGCGTCAAACGCAAAAGAGTTCATCGATGCGCAATCGGGAATTTCTTCGACATAATAGAGGCTCGTATGCCATAGGGTGTCGGTCCGTTCCTGCACATCGCCTATCGAACTGGAATCGTCCACCCAGCGGTTATTCGAGCAATAGGTCGAATCTCCCAGCGCACACGACTTGCGGATGGGAACCAGGGCCGTATCGGACATGTTCCACACCGTCGGGAAAATCGTATCCGCCACGACCGAGCCGCACTTGTCGACAATCAGGCCACATTCGGATTTTATCGGCCGCCAGTAAAAGACACGCGGAGTGAGGCTATCGACAACCTTCAGAATCGAAGGCGAGCCCTTGGTACGCAGCGGCAAGGCCGACACAGAATCAAAAAGGGAATCCACATAGATGGCGAAGGTGTCCCGTTCGAAGCGTCCACGACGCAGGAGGATTGTATCGAGTTCGCGCCCTTCATCGTTGCGGATGCGGAGTACGGATGCGCCGGAGACGTCGTCGGCATCCAGCAGAAGCTTGACGGTCGTATCGGGATGAAGGAACGGGGACGGGCAATCCTCCCCATCGGATTTGATAATTATCTTCGGAGAAATCACCAAGGAGCCGCCGTCGTTCGAAGCATCGAGCTCAATGCGCTTGAGAGCGCAGTTGGAATAACTCCAGAGGCTATCGAGATTGATAAAAAGCGTATCAGAGACGAGGTGGATGAACGCCCCAGAATCCAAGGTGGCCTTGCGGAAAAAACCCGTCCCTACAAAGCTATCGTCTTCCGCAGAAACGGGAATCGGTCCATCGTCGCCCTGCGTGCAGGCAGCCCAAAAAAATGGAGCAGCGGCAAAGGCGACAGAAGCCGCCGCAATCTTAAAAAGCCGATCGAAAAAACGCCTGCACATTCCCGGACCCATCAAAAATCTATATCTTTTACGAATCTAGCAATTTCGGTCTTCTCCAAGGGATGCGCTTCGGAATAGAAATCCTTCCAGCGCACGAAAAGGCCGTTGCGACGGACCGAAAGGAAAAACGTCGAGCTGTCCCTAGGCGCAAGCCTCCCGACCGTAGTTGCGACATCGACGGAATCTCCGACCTTGAGCGAATCAGAAACTTTCGACGGATACAGCCCGGACATCTTTGAGACAACGTTGTTCCCATGGTCAAGTTCGATGAAGTTGCCCATGGAATCCTTCCCCGCGGCAAGCACAATGCCAGGCAAAATTGGATGCACCGGCGCTTCGCCAATCCCGAGGAGAGCATCCATCGCCAGAAGCGATTCCTGGCCCTCGAAGTCAAAGTCTTCCGTAATCGGAAGCGCAGACCAATCCAGCGGCTGCTTGGGGCAAAGCCCCGGGAACCGGCATCCGTCATCCATGTTCACCCAATAAAACGAGGAATCCGCCCCGAGAACATGGAGGTAGGTAGACACCACAGAATCTTCCACCTGGACAAGAGTCGCCTCCGAGAAATTATCACGGGGAGCCACCCAGTGCAAGCGCGGACGCGAAGACCTGGTCGTCTGCGAAAGGTAGCGCAAAAAACTGTTGGGCAGGTAGAATATGGAATCGGAGAGCACCCAGGAGCACTGGCCAAGACCGTTCTTGAGTTCGAAAGCCCTGCCATGCAATTCCTTGCACCGCGAATCCCAGGTCACCTCTGCCGTTTCGGAATTCCCGGGTAGCGGGAGGAGGTTCACCACCTTCTCGGCAATTCCCAGCTTGATGAAGAGGAACAGGAGGATGCCAAACAAGAGCAGCCGTACAACGGGGATGTTACGGCGGCGTGACTTGTACTTTTTCTTGCAGTGATGCTCCGAGAAGCCTTCCGACATCGGTCAAATCACATCAGGAAGTAGGCGACGGCGCCACCGAGCACCAGGAGTATCAGAATGATGAAGAAGACCGTCTTGCCCGACGAAGATTCTTCCTCGAACGGCATGTTCATGCCCTTGGCGGCTAGTTTCTTCTCGTCCTTGACGACCGCGTTGAAACTCTTGGTAAAGCGACGGTTGTGACCAGTGCGGCGTTCTGCACGGGGCTGTTCGGCATCCAAGGCCGAATGGACATTCTGGGACGCGACCGGCGCGACTTCCGGTTCCGGAACCGGCGATGCAGGAGGAAGCGGTTCTGCCGGGCCATGGCTATGCAGCGAGAAAGACATCATCTCCGCTTCGGCCGCGAACACCTTGAGCGAGCGGTCGAGGCCAGCCTTCTTGAGGCCGTCCGCTATCGTCGCGCTGTTGCTCAGGAGAGCGAGCATGCCCCCCTTTCCCGAAAGTTCACCCTGGAACTGGACAAACGCATTATAGGCATCGCTATAGACAAAATCGAGACCCGTCAGGTCAACGGCGACAAACTTGTCGTCGGGGTTGTCATCGATCAGCTTCCGGGCATCCTTCTTGAACTGCTCCGCATCGAACGCCCCGATAGGGTTCAGGGGTGCAGACAACAAGTCAAAAATGCCGACTTCGCGATAGTTCTTTAATTCCGTCATACGATTGAAATATAGACTAATTTTTTCGTAATGTGACGGATATCGCCAATAAAATGCAAAAAAAGTTAATTTTCGCCCTATTCTTCCCAGTAGGTTCCGCCGGCGGGACGCTCTTCGAGCACCTCTTCCGACGCATCCTCGACCACCGGAGCCGCCGGGGCGGCCTCAGACTGGGCCTGTTCTGCAGCAGGAGCCTCCGGGGCCGATTCCTCGGGATGGGGTTCCTCTTCTAGCAGGGAGCCCTTGTATTTGGACGGGCCGCGATCGCGTTTCGGTTCCGGACGGGGAGCGCGGGCGAACAGGTAAGGGCTCACGCTGATGCTCACGCGGTGAACAGGCGAAAACACCGGGTGCGATTCGAAGGCGTAGTCAACCTTCAGGAACTTCGCAATGACAAGTCCGGCACCCGCAGTAAAGCTTTTGAAGGTGGTGAAGCTCGAAAGCCCCGCACGGACGCTGAGCCCGAAATCGAAGGCGAACTCGATGCCGCCCCGGCCGCCCGAAAGCCAGTCGAGCGGGCTTTCCCAGATGGGGCCCCCCACTTCCTCGTCGGTTTCAAAATCTAGCGCTCGGGCTTCGTGATGGAAGAGCCCGGCCCCCTGCCAGTAGAAATTCAACTTGCCGTAAAGGTAGGCCACCGGCAAGCTGTAGCTTACCGCCAGATAGACTTCGGGAGCAGAATACTCGAACTCCCCCGATTCCCATGTTGTCGCAGAAGAAGTCCAGCCCTTCAACATCGCCGACACGAAAAGGCTGTCGACAGCCCGGAAGCGGAGTCCGGCATCGCCCCGGAAGCCAAAGCCCGTCTGGTCCATATCGCGATACAGTAGGTGGAAGCCCACGCCCAAGTCCAGCCGATCGGTGAGGCGTCGGCCCCACGAAACAGAAAACACCCAGTCGGCAATCGAAAGCGTCTTGTAGTCGCTACCTTCGGGGAGCGGTTCGCCCTCGCGGATATAGGGAATGTCATCTGCAGCGAATCGCGAAAAGGACACGCCAATGCCCTGGCCCTCGGACAGCGGAATCGCCGCTGATGCAAAATCGAACTTGGTATCTTCGTAGTATTCCGTATGCGAGAAAGACGCCCAGGCGTAGTTCACGTTTGCGAGCTGGTACGGGTTGGCCGTGAGCCCCAGGTAATCCCCGTCAACAGCCATCGTCGCAGAACCAAGGGCTGCAGAACGGGCTCCCGGTTCCATGTCAAGCGTCGCATTCGCCCCCACCACGCGGTCGGCAGCAGAGGACACACCCGCAAGCAGCAGGGTCGCAGCCAAAGCGACCACCGCCCATCGGCGGCAGTCCACAAGCGTCGGTGTGTCAAGTTTGCACGCGAAATTCATACCTTACCCTCTAAAATAGATTTTTCGCAAGGGCGTGACCAACAAGGAGCCCCTTTATTATGGTCTTTTGTTTGTTAAATTATGCGGCATGAACCTTCCGGAACACATCGAGCAATTCTTGCAGTATATTGCGGAGCGGCGACGTTTTTCACCCCGCACAGTAGATACCTACAAGAAGTCGCTCACGAAGTTCCTCGAACACCTGGGCTGCACGCCCATACCCGCGGGCAAAGCGGGCGTCGAGAATGCGCCCGCGCTTTCGGCATTTTCCGAGATGAATGTAAAGGGCTTCGTGTGGGACCTGAAGATGAAGCAGAAACTGGCGCCCACTAGCATCTGCGAGCACCTCGCCGCATTAAAAAGCTTCGGCAAGTACCTGGTGCGTTCGAAAGTGCTGGAAACAAATCCCGCCGAAGTAGTCCCGATGCCAAAGCGGCCCAAGCGGCTCGTGAACGTGCTCGGGCAAAAAGACCTCGCGCCCGAAAGATTCCCGGAGCTGCCGGACCCTCCGACGCTACAGCAGGTACGCGCCCGCATCCTGCTCGAACTCATCTACGGCTCGGGCCTGCGTATCTCGGAATGCCAGAACCTCACGTGGGACCGCATCGACGTTAACGCGAAACTCGTGCGCGTGCTCGGCAAGGGCAACAAGGAACGCATCGTGCCGCTCACCGAAAGTTTCATCGACCGCATCGCGAACTTCAAGCAGATGGAAGCTGAAGCGGGCCACCTCCCCACCGCAACGGGATATGTATTCCTCAGCGAAGACGGCAAGCCGTTCGGGCTGCGCACGCTCCGGAACGACATCCACGACCTGCTGCGCGACATCGGCTGGGAGGGCAAGGCATCCCCGCACGTACTGCGCCATAGTTTTGCCACGCACCTGCTCGAAAACGGCGCAGAAATCATGAGCGTGAAGGAGATGCTCGGGCACTCGAACATCTCGACAACGCAGGTCTACACGCATGTAAATGCAGAACGCCTGCGTGCCGCCTTCAAGAAGACGCACCCGCGCGCATAGTACCCGCGAGCATAACGCTCATAAAAAAAATCCCGCAGGCAAATTCCCGCGGGCTTATTTTTTAGAAGAAACTTCCCTTTATGCCGACAGCGATGGTCCACTGCTGCAGAATGTCGCCCCAGTCGGGCGCATTCCATTCGCGCATCGGGGATTCATCGTATTCATCGCTCGGGTCAGCCGCATTCGCCTTGTCGTGTATGGGCACGGAGAGTGCGAGGAACACCGGGAAGTCCGCATTCGAGAACTCGATACCATAGGCAAGCGCCACAGACCACGCCTGATGATCGGGGTCGGGACGCGGGTCATACGTGCCCGCCTTCTCGGAACTAATCCATGCAACGCCCAGCGGTACAGACAAGTTAACACCCAGGCTCTGCACGATTCCTGCACGCCCGCGGTAACCGTAAGCCACCGATGCGCCCACAGAAGGCGGAGTGAAGGCACCGAGGTCGTTTTCGCCATAGGGCTTGAAGCGGTACTCGAAGCGGTCGCCATCGTGCTCGATGTTTTTCCAGTAGCTGTCGTTGAACTCGTTCTCGCCCGAAATCAGATGCATCGCGAACGGGTACGTGAACGTAAGCCCGTAAAGCCAGATTCCCTTGTCGGTATCGCGGCTGTAGTCCCAGCCGAGCGTGAGCGAATACAGGCCCGAGCCCTTCTGGAAACTTGCAGGCAAGATTTCTTCGGAAGCATCCGTACCGCGCTTGATATCGTACTGGCCGGTAGGAATCGTGAGCGATGCAGAAAGCGATGCCGCTCCCCCGCTACCAATCGTCTTGCTAAAGTCAAACGAGATATCGCCAAGCCCGCCGGTACTGCGGTCGGTCGGAGCCTGGTTACTGCGGTACTGGACTTCGCCCTGGTGCGAGACGAGCGGGACAGAAACGCCGAGTTTTGTAGACCACGTGGGCTTTATCGAAAAATGCGGGGTGAGCGTAAGGCCCGAGAAATTCTGGCCGACGCTGTACTTGGTAAACACTTCCGTTTCGAGGTAGCCGCCCGAAACGCCCTGACCGATCCACTTGATGCCATCGCTCGCACCTCCACCGGAACCGCCGGCACCGCACCCGCCAATGGATTCCCAGGGGGTAGCGGGTTCGACCGGAGCGTTGTATGCCGCAAGGAACGCGCAGATAGCGACAGCCGCGAGAGATGCGACCGCACCGAACTTCTTGCCAGACTTCAATAAGGATTTATTCATCATCTACCTCACGGAAGTTCCAGCAAATAGCCGTAGTTTGTACCGGTGGCAAGGAACCTGCCATCGGGAGAGCGCCCGCCAATCATGGGAATGGAGGCGATTTCACGAACATCTCCGACCCACTCTACCGCAAGGTCGCTCGGGGCACCCGCATTCAGGCGAACTTCGCGCATCACCGTGCGACCCACGGAACCGTCCTGCACGGATTCCTGCGTGAGGTCGTTCTTGTTGAGCATCTGCGAGCCCTGCGGGAATTCCGTCCACATCACAAAAAGTCTGCCGTTATAGGCAAACCAGTGCGGTTGTGCGGGTTCCGAAAGCGAGTTCTGCCCGCGTTCGATTTTCACCGGCGAAGAGTTTGCGGAAAGTTCCTGGATGTAGGCTTCCCACGTCGTCGGATTCTCGAGCACGTTATAGACGATGAAGTTACCGTCGGGCGAAATCATCGGGGCATCAATGCTCCAGCCGGACTTGCCGGAAGGCCTTGCAAGCGTCTTTGCCTTATCGAGCCCGCCATTCGCAAAATCAACAAACACAATCTTGTCTTCGTCGTTCACGTAAGTCAGGCGCACCTTGTCGGTGCCAAAGAAGCCTTCCACCGTGGAATCCGCGGCATCCTCGTCAACGGAGGCATCCGGCGAAACCCACAGGTGCGGGGACGCCGTCTCGATAATATCCTTGTCGTAGAACCAGAACCTCTTGCTATCCGACATGCGCACGGCGAAAATTCCGTAGTCAAGATTCTCGCAGGCCTTCTTCCCGTCCAGATCGTAGGCGCGGAGCGCAACGGCGTAGTCGGCGTGCGTACTCCATTCCGGGTCCTGGAACTGGCATTCGCCCGCGGCCGTATCGCGCATCATGTACCAGAGCACCTTGCCCGAGGTATCGGAAATAGTCAGGCGGTCATGCTGGATTACCCCGCTTGTCGTAAAGCCAGAATCCGGCGGAGTCACCTTGAGCGTACCGCCAAAGTTCAGCCAGAGCATCGCAGCCGGATAGTTTACCGTATCCTGGGATACGGAGGGGTTACAAATCTGCTTCTGCGTGTTCACCGGGAAGACCGTCCCGATATCGGACTTGCCACTGGACGCGGACTCGACCGATTCGGCCTCGAAAGGTTCCGGCGAGTAGCACGCGACAAGCAGTACGGGCAGGAGTAATCCAAATAACTTTTTCATCAAAACTCTTTCCCCACCCCCAAAAATTTACAGCGAGACCTTCACCTTCTCGCGCATGGCCATGACCTGCGCCTTGGCCTCTTCCACCGTGTCGCGGCGGGCAAGCAACACGCCCAGGCGGCGGTGGCCCTTGAGTTCGGGCTTGCCGAACAGGCGGAGCGCAGTGTCAGGTTCTGCAAGCACTTCTTCGAGGCCGCCGAACTTCACGTGGTCGGAATTGCCGTCCACCACGATAGCCTTCGAAGCACTCGGGCCGTGGAAAGCGATGTTCGGGATAGGCAGGCCCAAGATAGCGCGGGCGTGCAGCGCAAATTCAGACAAATCCTGCGAAATCAAAGTCACCATGCCCGTATCGTGCGGGCGCGGAGAAACTTCGCTGAAGAGCACCTGGTCCTTGCACACGAACAGTTCCACACCAAAGATGCCGCGGCCACCGAGGGCATCGGTAATCTTTTTTGCGATGTCCTTCGCCTGTTCCAGGAGTTCGGGTTTCATCGGCTGGGGCTGCCAGGATTCCTGGTAGTCGCCGCCCACCTGATGGTGACCCACCGGTTCAAGGAAGCTGGTTCCGCCCACATGGCGAACCGTAAGCAATGTAATCTCGTAATCGAACGGCACGAAACCTTCCACAATCACGCGGCTGGCATGTCCGGTGCGGCCCTCGTGCTGGGAAATGTCCCACGACTTCTGGATGTCGGCCTCCGTCTTGATGACGCTCTGACCGTGGCCCGAAGAACTCATCACCGGCTTCACCACGCAGGGGATACCGATTTCCTTGACAGCCTTCTGGAATTCCTCGAAACTGTCGGCAAAGCGGTACGGGCTCGTCTTGAGGCCCAGTTCCTCAGCGGCAAGGCGGCGGATGCCCTCGCGGTTCATCGTGAGCTTGGTAGCCTTCGCGGTCGGGATGACGTTGAAGCCTTCCTTCTCAAGTTCCACGAGCGTGTCGGTCGCAATCGCCTCGACTTCCGGGACGATGTAGTCGGGCTTCTCCAGTTCAATCACGCGGCGGAGTTCGGCACCGTCGAGCATGTTGATGACGTGGCTACGGTGGGCCACCTGCATGCCGGGCGCATTGGCATAACGGTCCACGGCGATAACCTCGACGCCGAGACGCATCATCTCGATGATAACTTCTTTGCCGAGTTCGCCGGCTCCGCAAAACAGCACCTTCGTGGCGCTAGAACTTAGAGGTGTACCGATTTCTGCCATAAAAAACTCCTTGGTTTAGGAATAATATAAATATAGTTAGTCCTTGATGCAACGGACTGATAAACTGAAGTTCTCGTCAGCGAAGCTGAGGGTCGCACCGATCGCATTCAAGTACCAGTAGTCAGCGGAATGGTTATCATACTCAGTAAACTCAGCGGCACTCCAGAAGCGGGCGTACCCGCCGACATCGTAGAAAGCGCTACGCATGTAGCCGCCGGCAGGAAGCGCGGTGAACCCGTACGCATCGGTTGCATCAGGCCAATTGTCAAAGCCCTTCGCCTGCATGGCATTCGACGATTTGCCCATCACGCTATACAGCGTTCTCCATTCCGTAGAATCCGGGATATGCCAACCTTCCGGGCAAATACCACGCGCAGGAGTCTTTATGGTACATTCTACATCATAGCCACAGCCCTTGGCATTATCCGAAAATACAGCTGCACTGTCCATGGCATCGGCCCAGGTATAATAACGGCCGTACTTGGCGCAGTATTTAGCGGAGTCATTGTAGCAACGGCTGCCATCTGTTTCAAAGTTGAGGTTTTCCGCCATCCATGTCTGGGTCCCGATGGTCACCTTCTTGTATATCTGCTTGTCACGAGCATCTATGAAAAAGTTCTCGGCCCCTTCGATGCTCTTGCCGTCTTGACCATCTTTACCATCGTTGCCGTCTTCGCCCTTGTCGCCTTGTTCTCCTTTTTCGCCGTTCAGCACAACGCCGACGGAATCTCCGCCACAGATGACCTTGAAACCGCTGCTATCGGGCAAGGACTCCATTGTGCAAGAAGTACCAGCTTCACCAGTGTCGCCTTTGACTCCTTGGTCGCCCTTATCGCCTTTCGCACCATCTTCGCCGTCTTTACCGTCACGGCCATCCTTACCGTCGGCGCCGTCCTTACCGTTGAACGAAGTCCATTCGCGGTTGATGCAGGCGTACGACGCAGCAGAATCCAGCGCATAAACCATCGTGCCTTCGTTTTCCGTGGTGCACTCGGGCAACTTCTCGCCCTCTTCGACAATCTTCATGCCGGTCTCGTGGACTTCGGTCACTTCGGTGACTTCATCGCCGCAGGCTACAAGGAGCGTGGCTGTTAACGCCACAATTCGGGTTAAAGAGTGTTTCAGGGACATGGGTGCTCCTTTGAAGGGGTTAGCTTCTTTTAGAACTTCGTATCGACCGGGTTGAAGGTGAACTTCACGCCGGAACGCAGCCAGCCGTCGTAACCGTCGTCGCCCTTCACGTGCGCGAGATTTTCGTACTTGCGGAAACCGCCTCCCACATAAAAGCCGAACCAGCCGTTCACCTTCATCCTGTAGAGCGCATCTACCAGGTACTGGGCTTCTTCCACGCCGGAGGGAGAATTCTCGCCGCCGGCGAGGGCCACGTTGTAGTCGGTGTACATTTCCTTGTCGCCCTGGCGCAGCCATGCGAGCGTAAGCACGAGCGAGTGCTTGCCGTACTGCCAGCCGAAATCGAACCACAGGTCGAGAGCGTCGGCGCCACGGCGGTAGCCTATCGGGTAATCCACAAAGTAGGCGTCGGCGTAATCGGGGTCGTCCTGTTCGCGGTAGTTGCTGCGGTAGTTGCGGCGGCTCGTGTACTTGAGGAGCGGGAGCCTGCTGTTGCCAGCCACGGGGTCGGTGCGTACCACGTCGAGCCTCCAGCTGAACTTGCCGTAGAGCGCGGTCGAAAGTTCGTGATAGTAGCCCACAAGGTAGTTGATTACGGAGCGGCTCGTGCCCTTGTCATCGTCCTCACCCACCGGGCTGTTGATGTCTTCCATGTTTATCTGGCTGTAGAACTTCGCGCCGTTGCTCGTCTTGTAGCCGAGTTCCACGGAGGTCGCTGCCGACGTGTAGCCGGTCGCGTAGTTGTCGTGCCAGTAGATGAACGGGCTCATGGAGCGGAACTCGGGAGCCTTGCCGCCAATCATGCTCTGTTCGGCGATGTAAATCCAGAACTTTTCGGTCTCGATGCCGAACTTGTGGAACATGAAGGTCTTGATGTTGTCGTCGTACGTGCGGTTGCGCTGGTTTGCCACCTGGTTGTCGCGCTCGGTGCATTTTTGCGCGTAGGCCTCGGTACCCACGGGCGGGCAGCCGGTCGAATGGTCAATCACGTCGCCGTAGAGCCAAGCGTTAAGCGAGCTGAACAGGAAGTCATAGCGGAACATGCCGGCAGCGAATTTCCAGCGCAGGCCGTCGTGGTAGGGTGCGCCGCCCACCAAGATGTCGTTCTTCGAGACCATTAGGTCGTCAAGAGCGAACCGGCCGAACTGCACATAGCCCGCGGAGTTCTCCCACACGGCGTAGGCGTTGTTCGGAACATTTATGTCGAGTTCGCTCGGGTCATAAGTGAAATTCTTGTGAAGTTCGTCCTGATACCAGGCCTCGAGATCGCGCCGGAGCGGGGCTTCCAGAAGCACGTGGAAACTCTTGTAGCCCGCGCGGAAACTGAGGGTGAAGAACGGGTCGAGGTGTTCCTCGTAACTGCGGGCGGTTTCGAGCGGAATCTGCAGGCCGCGCCAGTTGCCCCCGAACCAGTCGGCGGTATCTACCGCGAAGGTGGGGTCGGTGGGGCCGCCGTTGAACCCGAAGTCGAAATCGGTGCCTATCTGGAAATAGCCGCGTTCGCCCGACTGCGGGGGCGCCGGGTATGCATGGCCCGAAACGGCAAACGCGAGCGCACAGAGAGCGAAGATGTGGGCACCGGACCTCATGAACGCTAAAATAGCAAAGATTCCCGAACAGGGACATTCAAAACACGAAAAAGGACTACCCAGGCAGGGAGACCCAGGTAGTCCCTTGTGTGTTGTGGGGATGTGCGTGGAATACGCACACCCTGTGTGTGTGTTATTCTTCTTTCTAGAAGTTCTTCAGAGACATCATTAGAAGATGTCGCTCAGGGCGTTTCCGCGGAGGAAGGCGGGCACGTCGTAGTCAACACCGTTGCTCTTGAGGGAACCGGCTTCGTACTGCGTGGACTTTGCCGCGGGGGCAGCCGCGAGGGCCTGCTGGCGGATAAAAGTCGGAGTGCCGAGGTTGGCCGGTTCTTCGCGCATGGCGCTCACAGAAGCAGTCTCATGGACTCCGTTCATATCGTCCACATCCGCGACGGCAGAGAATTCCTGCGTTTCGGGAAGGGAGGCGTTGGGAGTCCCGAGAATGGATTCTTCGGCAGCGGGAGCCGTAGCCGAGAATTCAGGAGCAGCATAGCCCTGAGCGGGCTGCTGCACGGCACCCTGCTGTGTGAACGTCGCCTGCGGAGCGGCAGGAGCGACGGCCGGCATGGCAACCGTGTTGTGCGCAAGGGCAACGAAATTCAGGCTGGTCGGACGCGGAGTCGGCTGCACCGGCTGCGGCGCGACGGGAGCCTGCTGGACCGGGGCCTGCGAGAAGCCTGCAGGGCTACCGATGGTGTTCACCAGGTCGCTCGGGCGGGGTGTCGGAGCCACGTAGGGCTGCTGAGCCACCTGGGCAGAAGCGGACTGCTGAATGCCGGTGTTGCCGCAGCCTGTCGCGATAATCGTGATGCAAACCTTGTCGCCGAGTTCCGGGAGGAGGATATCGCCGATGATGATATTCGGGTCACCCATGTCGCCTACGGCCTCGTAGATATGTTCCATGGCCTCGCTGTATTCGATCATGGAGAAACTTTCGCCGTGGGAAACATTCACCAGCACGCCGGTAGCGCCTTCCACGTTCACGTCTTCGAGAAGCGGAGAAGAGAGGGCCATGTCAACAGCCTTGATGCCGCGGTTTTCGCCTTCGGCAATGCCCGTGCCCATGAGGGCGGAGCCGCCGTTGGTCATCACGGTCTTCACGTCGGCAAAGTCAACGTGGATAAGGCCATGGCGGAACATGATGTCGCAAATGCTGCGGACGGCGTTACCGAGAATGTCGTCAGTCAGCTTGAACGCGCCTTCGAGGGTCATGTTCTTGTCGGTATTCTCGACCACGTTCATGAGCTTCTTGTTGTCAACCACAATCATGGTGTCAACCGTGTCCCTCAGGTTCTTGATGCCCTTTTCCGCATTCCTGGAGCGGACGGGGCCTTCGTGCCTGAAAGGCTTGGTGACTACGGCTATGGTAAGGATACCGAGTTCACGAGCAGCAGCGCCAATCACCGGGGCTGCACCCGTTCCGGTTCCACCGCCCATGCCGGCAGTGACGAAGATGAGGTCGGCCCCCTTCATGGCCTCCTTCAGTTCCTCGACGCTTTCTTCGGCAGCCTTGCGGCCCACGTCCGGCTTTGCGCCGGCGCCGAGAGTCTTGGTGGTCTTCTGGCCAATGGCGATCTTGTGATCGGCAAGGCTCAGTTCCAAGGCCATGGCATCGGTATTCACGGCGTAGTATTCCACGCCCTGAATGTTCATGCCGACCATGCGGTTCACGGTGTTGCCGCCGGCACCGCCGACGCCGAACACCTTCACCTTCGCGTTGTTGAGGGTGGATTCATCCATTTCGATATGGGATGTCCCGTTCATGTATTCACTCATAGTTTTTCTCCCTGGGATTGAGTGGTTGTTTTTTGTTGTTTAAAAGTATGTCTGGACCAAATCCTTGATCCACTGAAGACCTTTCTTGACGGATACCGTAATCTGCTTACCCGTCTCGTTCCTTCTGTTCTCGCGCTGCTTGCGGGCGGCGTAATGCAGGAGCCCGATGCCTGTCGCGTAGGATGGCTTGCGGAACGCTTCCTGGATTCCGCTGAAGAACTTGGGAAGCCCGATGCGCACCGGCTTGTGGAACACCTTCTCTGCAATCTCGTCGATTCCTTCGAGAGCGCAGCAGCCGCCCGTCAGCACGATTCCGCCGTTGATGAGGCCGTCGATTTTGTGCTTCTGGAGGTCATCGCTCAGCATCTTGAAAATCTCGGCGACACGGGCCGTGATCACGCGCGCAAGGAGCTTGCGGGAGCACTGCACGTCACCGCGGTCGCCCACGCCCGGGACCGGGAAAGTTTCGTCCTCGATGAGGTTGTTGATTTTGCAGGTGCCGTATTTTTTCTTGATTTCTTCGGCCTTCGAAAGCGAAATGGGAACCTGGAGGCACTTGCTGATATCGCTCGTGATACTGTTCCCAGCAAGGTCAAGGGAAACCGTATAGCGAACGGACTCGCCCACGAACACGGCCACGTCGGCAGAACCGGCGCCAATGTCAATCAGGGCGACTCCCAGTTCCTTTTCATCCTCGGTGAGCACGGCATAGGCGGCAGCAAGGGGTTCCAGCACAAATTCCACCGTGTGGAGACCGGCGCTCTTTACGCACTTGTCCAGGTTCTGGATGGCGTTCGGGCGCGAGGTAACCACCTGGACTTCGACGCCGAGGCGGCGGCCGTTGAGGCCCTTCGGGTTGCGGATGCCCGGCTGGTCGTCGAGCGTGTATTCGCCCGGGAACACGTGGATAATCTGCCCGGCCGATTCGGGAATTGTGCTCGCCTGGTCCTTGACCGTTTCGATATCCTGGCTGCGGACTTCTCCGGTCGGAAGCGTAATGAGTCCCCTGTAGTTGAACGAGGAGACATGCTTTCCGGCGATACCCACGTACACGTCGTGGACATCCACGCCGACCGTCGACTCGATGGACTGGGCCGCATTCTTGAGCGTCTCGACCACGTGATCGAACTCGTCCGCATTGGTAAGCGGGAAGTCCCCGCATTCCAACACGCGCACGGAAGCTCCGTCCACCATGCCGACGAACAGGTTAATTTTCGAGGCTCCGATATCCAGACCGAATATCAGGTCCTCTTTCCTCATTTCATTCCTTGCTTCATCCATTGACACACCTCTTGTCAAAATTCCTTACATAAGCAAAACCGGCATAACGCATGTCCAATTCACCGGCACAACGCAAATCCTTCGGAAATCCCGCCTTGACCATCTCGTACAGGGCGAAGAGATCGCTGTTCCAACCCGACTGCGGAAACAGCACATGAAACTCGACATCGCGGAAGAACACCTCGAAGGCCTTGTCTTCCGAATCCCAGCCCACCTGGGAAATCTGGCCGAAAAGCTTGGAATCGATCTTGCGCATTTCGGAGAGAAACTTGCATATGCGCTTGATTTCGTCCATGGAACCGGGTTCCACTATCGGAAGCCTGAGCGCAGTCGACATCGATAGCGGCATGGGCACTCCGCGTTCGGAATAGACAGTCGCCTTGCCCCCTTCGAAGAACGAAGCCACGGGATCCGCCTCCTGCAAACGGATTGTCACGGAGGAGGGGAACTTCTTCTCCACTTCCGCCGAACGGATGAGCGGCATCTGCATCAGCATTTTTTCTACCGAATCAGGTTCGAGTTCCGACATGAGCATTCCCGGTTCCACCTGCGCATTCTGGATAACGTCTTCCCACGAGAGCATGCGATTCCCCTCGATATCGATATACTGCAAATGGCGCAGTTCGAGCGGGTTGAATCGCTGCACGTAGAATCGGTTCGTCCAGAGAGCGACACCGGCGACAACCAGCAGGATTGCAACAATCCAGCCACGGCGCACGAACCAACGAGCGGCGCCCTTGAAGCCGCGCTTCAGCTTTTGAACGCGGGCCTCCTTGCGCTTGCTCTCGTTGTAGCCGATGCGACGGCCGAGGAATGTCGTCCTGGATTCGGTCAAATGCATTCCTCCAAAATACGGTCACCCAACTTGTAGATGCTTCCGGCGCCCATCAGCACCACCACGTCGCCTGCCTTGAGTTCCTCCTTCAGGATCGGAAGCAGGTTCATCTGGTCGCCCACGAAACGGGCATTGCGGTGGCCGCGGTCGCTCGCGCTGTTTGCGACAAGCGCGCCTGTCACGCCTTCGATGGGGCGTTCACGCGCCGGATAGATATCCGTCACCAAAAGCACATCGCAGTTCGCGAAAGCCATACCGAAAGCTTCGTGCTGGTCGCGGGTGCGACTGAAAAGGTGCGGCTGGAACGCAACGACAATCCTCTTGTCCGGGAAAGCCTCGCGGAAGCCAAGCAGCGTCGCGGTCGCTTCAGTCGGGTGGTGCGCGTAGTCGTTAAACACCATCACGCCGTTCTTCTCGCCCATGAATTCGAAGCGGCGCGTCACGCCCTGGAACGCGGCACACGCCTTGCGGGCCACATCGGCAGAAATGCCTTCCTCGATAGCAAGCGCCACGGCGGCGGTCGCATTGAGCACGTTGTGGCGGCCCGGAATCTGGAGGCGGAATTCGCCCAGGTTTTCGCCGTCGTTCAATATTTCAAATACGGGATACCCCTTCTCGAAGCGAAGGTTGTCCACGCGATACTTGGCCTGTCGAGTAAAGCCATATGTTATCACCGGCTTCCTGACGCGCGAGAGAATCGCCTGCACGTTCGGGTCGTCGAGGCAGAGGATTGCCTGGCCGTAGAACGGAATCTTGTTCACGAACTGCACGAACGCATCCTTGATATCCTCAATATTCTCGTAAGTATCCAGGTGGTCGGCATCGATATTTGTCACGATGGCCGAAGACGGCATCATCGAAAGGAAACTGCGGTCGAACTCGTCGCTTTCGGCAATCAGGTAGTCGCCCTTGCCCACCTTGGCACCCGAGCCCTTGCCCTTCACCACGCCACCCACGATAATCGTCGGGTCGAGACCGGCTTCTTCCCAGATTTCACCGACGATGGAGGTTGTCGTCGTCTTCCCGTGCGTCCCGCAAATCGAGAGCGTATACTTCATGCGCATGAGTTCGCCGAGCATTTCGGCGCGGCGAATGACGGGGATGCGGCGGTTGTGCGCTTCCACGAGTTCGGGATTATCGTGCGGAACGGCGGACGAATACACGACCAGGTCGGCATTTTCCACGTTCTTCGCTTCGTGCTTCGGCGCAATCTTGATGCCAAGACCCTTGAGGTAGTCGATGACGGGGCTTTCACCCGTATCGGAACCCGACACTTCAAATCCATTCGCATGCAGCACCTCGGCAATGCCGGACATCCCGGCGCCACCGATGCCCACAAAGTGGAGACGACGAACACGTTTACAATCATTGATCTGCATTACGCTTCTTCCTTTTCCAAGATGGCCTTCGCGATCTGGTCGGCGGCATCGGGCATTCCCAGCCCCTTCGCGGCAGCGGCCATAGCATTCAAACGGGTTTCATTCGCCAGAAGCTGCTCCACCTTTTCCCACAGGTGGTTCTCTTCGGCATCGAGCTCGACGAGGCATGCCCCCGCCTTTTCGACCACGCGGGCGTTGTGTTCCTGGTGGTTCGCAGTCGCATGCGGGAACGGGAGCAGAATCGACGGCTTTCCGAACGCGAGGATCTCGGCCAGGGCGGAAGCCCCGGCACGGCTGATTATCAGGTCGGCATGCTTCATGTAGGCGTAGATTCCGTCGAGGAACCCGCGGATGGCGACATTCGGCACATTGCCGACACGTTCCGAGATGGCTTCGACATTCTTCACGCCCACCTGCCACACGACAGACACGTCGTCGCGGGCGGCAATCGTCTTGATGCTTTCTTCAATCTTGTTGTTGATACCGGCTGCGCCCTGCGAACCGCCCACAATAAACACGGCCTTCTTGCCTGGGGCAAACTCGGCCGGACGAGCAAGCGAATCGCCATCGGGCAGCTTGCGCACGGGGTTTCCAAAGACCATGCACTTTTCTGCGGGGAAGAACTTCGCCGCATCATCGGAGGTCACAAACACAGTCTTCGCATAGCGAGACCCGACCTTGTTCGCGACACCGGCAACGGCATTCTGTTCCTGCAGGTAGACGGGGATTCCGAGACGGCCTGCCGCCATCACAATCGGGAGCGACACGTAGCCGCCCGTCGCCACGACCACATCGGGATTCACTTTCTTCACGACGCTCTTCGCACGCACCAGCGACTTCGAAAGCTTGAACGGAAGAGCCAAATTCTTGAGGAACGGACCGCGGTGGAGCGGTTCCGCCGTGATATATTCATAAGGCCAGTTAGCAGCCACAAGGCGCTCTTCCATGGAGTCCTTGCGACCTGCGAACGTGATGTCCGTATACCCCTTCTTCTTGAGGCTTTCGGCAATCGCAACTGCCGGGAAAATGTGGCCACCGGTGCCACCGCACACAAACAGGAACTTTTTCATGATTCAGCCCTCGTTATATCAAAACCGCCGAACGTATAGACGTTCGTTTTCTCGCCGCCCACATAGGGCTCGTCTATTCTCTTTCCCGTCCCGGACTTGGAAATATTCAACAGGACTCCTATGAACAGGCCGGAAACAATCAGGTTCGTCCCGCCAAAGCTGAGGAACGGAAGCGGCTGGCCCGTTGTCGGGATGAGCCCCGTACTCACGCACACGTGGACGATAAAGTTCAGGAACAGGGATGTCGTCAGCGCCACCGCCATATACTTTCCGAAGCGGGTCGAAGAATTCCTCGCAATCTCGAATCCCTGGTAGAAGAGCACTCCAAAAACGAACAGCACGCAGAACGTCCCGATAAATCCAAATTCCTCGCCTATGACCGAATACACCACGTCCTTGTGTGCCTCCGGAAGGTATCCGAGTTTCTGGATGCCCATGCCAACTCCTGTTCCAAAAAAACCGCCATTGCCGAGGGCTTCCAGGGAACGTTCCGCCTGGTAGGCACTGTCCTGGTGCATCGACGGATCCAGGAACGCGGCAATGCGCTTCGAAGAATGGCTTTTCACCAGAAGCATGATTACACCCATAAGAAGCCCGCCCCCCAGCGCCGGCAGCAAGTGCTTGAAGTTCACGCCGGCAACAAGAAGCATGGCCACGACAATGCTTGCGAACATGATCAGCATCGAGAAATTGGGCTGCAAAATCAGGAGGATTGCCGCAATCGCAAAAGGAATTCCGGGCTGGATTAAGCTGCACTTCAAGCTCTTTATTTCGGAGCCCGCCTCCGAAAGCTTGACCGCCACCATCACGATTAGCCCGAACTTCAGCACCTCGGAAGGCTGCAGCTGGAAGAATCCAAAATCCACCCAGCGTTTGGCACCAAGATGCGCCTTCCCGAAAATGAGGCAGTATACCGTCAGGGCGCAGCCCCCCGCAAAGATGACGCGCGAGAATTTTTTCCAGACCGAATAATCGATTTTTGCAGCAAAGAGCATGACAAGCAGCGTTACCAGCACCATCATGCAATGCTTCTTCAGGTAGTATTCCGGGGCAAGTCCCATCCTGAGCGCATGCTGGGTACAGGCCGTATAAACGACAACGATGCCAAAGCTCATCAACAAGAGTGTTGACAGCAGAAGCAGCTTGTTTACGCCTGTAGTCTGGTTGCTCATCTTAACTTCTCGATACCTTACGCCTTAGAAACCGGAGCCTGCTTGAGCAGGGCATCCACCACCTGTTCCATATGCATTCCGCGGCTGCCCTTCACGAGGAGCACGTCGCCTTCGCAGACCACTTCGCCCAAAAACTCAATCACGTCCTGCACAGAATCGAAATGGAAAGCCTGCTCCAGGCCGCCTTCCTTGGCGCCTTTCACATATTCCTTCGCATCCTCGCCCACAGCGAGCAGCAGGTCGAAATTCATCTCGGGAACGAGCTTTCCGATTTCGCGGTGCATTTCGCGACTCGCCTTTCCGAGTTCCAGCATGTCGCCGAGGACTGCGATACGGCAGCCGCGCACGTTCATGTTGCCGATGGTCTGAAGCGCCATGCGGGTAGAAGAGGGGTTCGCGTTGTAGCAGTCCGAAACAATCTTAAATCCGTTGCCCTTGCGGAATTCCATGCGCATGTTTGTCGCATGGAAAGCCTTGAGCGCCTTCGCGATATCGGCCTTCGGCACGCGGAAAGCCTCGCCCACGGCAATCGCCGCAAGCGCATTGTAGAGGTTGTGCGTCCCCGGCACGCTCAGTTCGAAATGCGTGCGGCCGACATAGAAATCGGCACAGGCGTTCTCGTTCCAGGTGAGCCTTTCGGGCTTCACGATTCCGCGATGCACGCCGAACGTGACGACCTTCATGTTCTTTGTCGAACGCACCTTGCAGAGGCGCGGGTCATCGGCATTCACGATCAAGGTGCCGTTCGTCTTGAGGCCATCCTTGATGGTAATTTTTTCGCGGAACACGCCGTCCAAATCGCCAAGGCGTTCCAGATGCGAAGCGCCAATGTTCGTAATCACGGCGACATCGGGTTCTGCGGCCAGCGAAAGCGGGCGGATTTCATCGGGACCGCTCGTGCCCATCTCGACGACAGCAGCCTCATGGCTGTGCTTCAGCTGGAACAGCGTCATCGGCACGCCAATATGGTTGTTGAAGTTGCCCTGCGTCGCATGGGTCTTGTATTTCATGGAGAGCACGGCCTTCGTCATCTCCTTGGTGGTCGTCTTGCCGTTGCTTCCGGTAATGGCGACCTTCTTCACCTTGAAGAGCCTCTGGTAGCCCTTGGCGAGCTTGAGCAGCGCCTTGGTGGTATCTTCCACCGGGGCATACATCTTGATGGAATTGCTTTCTACGGATTCCTGGTTCACAACGCTCATCAGCGCACCATCCTTTTCCATTTGAGAGACAAACTTGTGCGCATCGAAACGCGCTCCCTTTATAGGCCAGAACACCACGCCCTTGGCCTTCTCGCGTGAATCCATGCAGAGATTCACTTTCCGCTTCAAGACGCTGGCCGGAACACCCACGGCGGATGTTTCCAGGATTTCCAGCATTTCGCGGACTGTCAAATCAAGCTTTAACATTCTTCCATCGCCTTCACCGCTTCTTCGCGGTCGTCAAAATGATGCTTCGTCTTGCCGACGATCTGGTAATCTTCGTGGCCCTTGCCCGCAATTACGAGCCAATCGCCATCCTTCAGCGCGGCACATGCCTTGCGGATGGCTTCCGCACGGTCCGCCACGACCTCAAACTTGTCCGTACTCATTCCCGCGCGCACATCCTCGATAATCGCGAGCGGGTCTTCCGTGCGCGGGTTGTCGGAAGTGAGCCAAGCCTTGTCGGCAATCGTTTCCGCGATGTGACCCATGATGGGGCGCTTGGTGCGGTCACGGTCACCTCCGCAGCCGAATACCGTAGAGAGCGTCCCGCGGCAGAGTTTGCGCGCCGTCGTAAGCACGCGTTCCAGGGCGTCGGGCGTATGCGCATAGTCGACCACGACATGCTTTCCGTCCTTGTTCCATACCTTCTCGAAACGGCCCGGCACGCGGACGCTCGCAAGCGCAGCACGCATCGAGAGTTCCGGGATTCCGACCGCATTCGCCCAGGCGAGCACAAGCAACACGTTATCCACGTTAAAGTCGCCACAGAGGGGCGTCTCGAATTTTTCCTTCGCAACGGCAGGCAGGCTGAACACGAGGCCGTTCTCGGTATTCTGCACGTCGCCTTCCGGCTTCATGGAGGCCTTCGCATTCCCGAGCCTCGAAACCGCGACGGCATTTTTCCCGAGCGTCTTCAGTTCATCAAAAAGTCTCTCGCCGTGCGCATCGTCGATGTTCACCACGGCAACGCCATCATCGGCAAGGTATTTCGTAAAGAGGAGTTTCTTGGCCTCGAAATAGGCATCCATCGTCTTGTGGTAATCGAGATGGTCTTGCGTGAGGTTGCTGAAGAGCCCGCTCCTGAAGCGAATTCCGGCCACGCGCCCCTGGTGCAGCGAATGGCTCGACGTTTCCATGACGAGGTCGGTGCATCCGGCAGCAACAGCCTTCGAGGCGAACGCGAACAAATCCAAAAGGCCCGGAGTCGTGAGCGTCGCGGGAACGGACGATTCGCCAATCTTGTTCTTGATGGTGCCGAGGAGAGCCGTTTTCCGGCCTGCCGATTCAAGCATCGCATTCATGAGGAAGGCGCTGGTCGTCTTGCCGTTCGTACCTGTCACCGCATGGCAGCGGAGCTTCGCGAACGGATCCTTGTAAAATACACGGGCCGCTTCCAGGCGAGCTTCCTTCACGTCCGAGACCTGGATCCACTTGGAGGCAAGCCCTGCAGGGGCAGCCTGTTCGCTCACCACGGCAACGGCACCCGAAGCAAGGGCGCTGCGCGCAAATTCTTCATAGCCATCCGCGGGCATGGAGAAGAACAGGTCCTGCGCCTTCACGCGGCGGGAATCGTCGCAAAGTCCCTTGACAGACAAATTCTGCATCAAAGCTTCCGAAATCATCAACCTCTCTCCTTAAGCTTCAGCTTGCAAATTGTACCCTTGCGTAGTTCTTCCTCCGGCATCGGGGACTGCGCCACGACATGGCCCTTGCCCTCGTATTCCACGTTCACGCGGATGTTGCCCATAATTTCCATGGCGTCGCGCAGCGAAAGCCCCTTCAAGTCAGGCATCTTCGATGCGGCCATCTCGCCAAGGACAAGCGTCACGCCCGCCGTATCGGATGTGTTCTGGCGCTGGGAAATAACGCGGGAACCCACGCCGTCAAAAGCCACCTTGCAGTTCC
Source organism: Fibrobacter sp. UBA3629 (assembly GCF_002374005.1). Classification (NCBI taxonomy): domain Bacteria; kingdom Pseudomonadati; phylum Fibrobacterota; class Fibrobacteria; order Fibrobacterales; family Fibrobacteraceae; genus Fibrobacter; species Fibrobacter sp. UBA3629. The sequence goes on from NZ_DFLC01000012.1 coordinate 208,594, forward strand.
TGTCGCTTGCAACCTTTTTCGCGCCATCGAGCGGCATTCCCATAAAATCGACATCGCAGGGAGTATCGCGTTTCACCTGCGCCAGGTTATACGAAATCGGCGAAAGTTGCGGATGGAAGTAGATCCCTTCCATAATCCGACGGAAAATAGGGCCCGCCGTGACGCCACCCGTATGTCCGCGGTCCTTGTCCATATTCGGGTCATCGACCAAGACCATGCACACGTAGCGAACATCCTCGATCGGAGCAAGGCCAATAAGCGAAGCAACCTGGCGATTCTTGTCGTACTTGCGCGTCACGTGGTTATACTTTTCGGCCGTACCCGTCTTGCCACCAAAAATCACATTCGGAATCTTCTTGCTCATCGCCTGCTTTGCCGTTCCCTTCTTGTCATACACCACGCGCTGGAGCATCTTGCGGATAGAGGCCGCAGTCTTCTCCGAAATCACGCGGCGAACGGCCGTCGGCTTTTTCTTGTCGACCACGTTGCCCTGCCAATCGCGCCATTCCTTCACAATCATCGGTTCCATGAGAACACCGCCGTTCGCGATTGCCGCATACGCCATCGCCATCTGTATCGGGGTCACCATCACGGCATGCCCGTAGCCCATCGTCATGAGCGTACGCGCATCGCGTTCCAGTTCGAAGGGCTTCAACAGGCGTCCGCTTTCCTCGCCCTGGAAATATTCCGAAGTCTGGATGCCAATACCGAAGCTGCGCGCCATGCGATAGAACCTGTCGGCGCCAACCGCATCCGCGACCCTCGCAAAGTACACGTTCGAGGACTGTGCCATGGCCTCGGGCATATCCACCTCCCCGATGACATGGGAATCGCAAATCGGCTTCTCGTTCTTGAACTTCGGATTGCCTTCCCACCATTCCCAGCAGCGCCCGCCATTGCTCGGGTAAACCTTGTCCGGCGAAACAATGCCGTCTTCGAGGGCGGCGGCAGCCGTAATCACCTTGAAGGTAGAGCCCGGCTCGTAGGGAAGCGAAACGATGTCATTCTTGGCCATGCGCCCCACGCCCTGCGTTCTGGAATTCGGGTCAAACGTCGGATAACTCGCCATCGCGAGGATTTCTCCCGTAACGGGCTCGATGACCACCGCGCTTGCACTTGCCGCCTGGAACTCCTCGACGCCATCCTTCAGCGCCTTCTCGACAATTTCCTGCATGTTGCGGTCGATGGTGAGGACCAGGTTCAGTCCCGGTTCCGCCTTCGCCACTTCCTCGGAGCGGCTGTAAATTTCGCGCTTCTGGACATCGCGCACGCCCACGCGTATCCCTTCGATTCCGCTCAAAGTGGTGTCGAACACCTTCTCCATGCCCATGTTGCCGCGGCCGTTGAAATCGAGTTTCCCGACAATCTGGCTCGCCAGATGCCCTTGCAAGAATATGCGGCTATAGTCATCGACACCCTTCGTGGTATCGCGATAGTTGTCGGCAAACACAATACCGTTCCTGTCCATGATGCGTCCGCGACCCGCATACACGTTGCGCGTACTCGTCACGCGATCCTTCGTCTTGGTCTGGTAGACTTCGCTGTTGAGCACCTGGATGTTGAAAGTCTGCCACATCAGCACGCCGACGAGGCTCATCACGACCCACTTGAGGAAGGCCAGCGGTTCCAATTTTACCCTATTGTACACCGGGACCTCCCGCATCCATCACCTTCACGGGGACTCCATTGAGCCCAAGCCCCACCGAGTCGGCAAAACTGCACAGGTATTCGAGCGACGAATACTGATTTATTTTTAGGTCCAGCATCAAAATGTCGCGCTTCAAAAAAACGATCTCGTTCGAAAGCGCATAGGACTTCGAATAGAGCGCATTCACCCTGTTCTGAAGGTACAAGGGAGTCACGAGGCCGATGACAATCAGCACGAACACAACCGCAACGATCAGGAAGGTCGCCCTGTTCGTCTTCGGTACCGGCAATTTATCCGTAGCGCTCATACCCGTTCGTACACCCTCAGTTTCGCAGAGCGAGCCCTGCTGTTCCTTGCAATCTCTTCACTTGTCGGCAAAATCGGCTTGCGGTTCACCTTGCGCAGGCGCTGGTGATTGCCGCCGCACGTGCACACCGGCTGGCGTTCGGGGCAAATGCAGGCCCTCTCGAACTTCGCGGCGGTTTCCTTCACGCAGCGGTCCTCCACCGAATGGTAGCTCATCACCACCAGGCGACCACCCACCTTGAGGCAGTCCACCGCGGCGCTCAGGCTATCTTCAATCTCCTTGAGTTCGCCATTCACTTCCATGCGTATAGCCTGGAAAACGCGTGCCAAAAGGCCGTTCACTTCGCGCTTCTTGTCGGGGAATACCGATTCCACCACGGCCTTCACGTCGGAAGGGAGAATATCGCGGTTCCCGGCCTTCACCGTGCCCGCCATTTCTACAAGGCGGGTTGCAAGCTTGAACGCACGGTCCATATCCGCATTCTTGCGGAGGGCCGCGGCAAGCGTTTCTGCATCGACATTCTTGAGCCATTCCTGCGCAGAGGTTCCTTCACGGCGGTCCATGCGGAGATCGAGCGGATTATCGCCCACAAAGGTGAACCCGCGCTTGGAATCGTCAACCTGGTGGCTGCTGATTCCCAAATCGTAAAGAATGCCGTCGAGAGTATTCGGTGCAATCTCGTTCTTCAGTTCACCGAAGCGCACCGGATGCACAACGAACTTGCACTTTACACCCGCAAGGCGCTTGGTCGCAAACGCAACGGCTTCCTCGTCACGGTCAAACGCGTGGAGCGTTCCGCCTTCGTTTAATTTGTTCGCAATCGCGTAGGAATGTCCGCCACCGCCGAGCGTGCAGTCGCCATAGGTACCATCAGGCCTGATGTTCAGCCCATCAAGGCATTCGGCAAGCATCACGGGGTCGTGATAGAACACGCCATCGGTAGCGCCGGCAAGAGCCGCAGAATATTCGTTTGTCTGTAAATTAGTTTGTCTGAGGTCAGCGTTTGTCATCAAGACCCTCCGACGAACCGATCAAGTAGAACATCTCATCGAACGCGTTCTGAGCTTCAACAGAATCCATGTTGCGCTCCTTCTCGAATCGTTCGGGGTTCCACAATTCCAGAGACCGTCCGCGACCGGGAGTGTAAACCACTTCGGTCGTAAGACCCGCATAATCCAAGAACTTCTTGGGAATGAGAATGCGGTTCTGGCCATCCATTTCAACTGGGCTGGCATCGAGCTGTTTCCGGAATACATCGGCTCGACGGCGATCTTTGAACGCGTCGAGTTCGGCCATGAACTTCACGTACTCGGGCAACATGTACAACCGGAGGGTGTGGTTCGGGTCGCGAGCGATCACGAACTCAGTCCCTTCGGTAGGCCACAGCTGGCGACGGAGTTCCCTGGGGAAGGAAGACCTTCCCTTTCCGTCTATCGCCGTCTTGGCGTTACCTATGAAATACGGTAAATTCATTTAATTCCTTGACACACTTTGCCACAACACTTATAACACATGGTAAAATTAAACATTTTCTACCACTACGGCAATAAAATTTTGGAATATCGCCCCCAGAAACCGGAAAACTTACAGAAAGCATACCTCGTACCGAGGTCCGATTTCGTTTTGGTGTTCAGATGAGCATTAACAAAAAAAAGACCCTATCGGGCCAAGTTGGATTTATCAAACTAAATTTTGACTACGCTATGAAAAAGTTCAAGCTCACCAAACTGAAGATCAAGATTATCGCGATTGTCCTACTGTACCCTACCCTAGTCGTAGGGCACAACATCTATTTTGACGAAACCACGCTCTTCGGCATGCTAGCCCTGCCCTCTACCATCTGGTTCGGCCTTGCCATTTTCATCATGTGCAATGCCGGAGCGCTCCCTCCTGGAGCCAAGCCATACGAATACGTGGTCGAAGACGATTTCGACAAGGCGCTAAAGAGCATGAAAAAGAATAAGGGAAAGGACAACAAGCCCAAAAGAAAATACCAAGGGCTTGATAAGTGAGACAAGGGAGGGCTAAAAGCCTTCATTTTGACATTTTAGCAGACCAAATCGGTTAAAAGCTGTCATTGCCGGTCTATTTTTGGGGAGGCAGGGTTTACCCCTAGTCCTTAAGGCAACGAACTGAAAGCCCTTCATACTTGCCGTTGTGAGTCAGTCCCGCATTGTCGAGGTCGTAGTACAAGTCCATGAAGAACGCGCTGTAGCCATCGTATTCAGTAGAACTCCAGAACCTCACTACGTCACCCTCTCTGTAGTAATCAAAGATGCCCCTGAAGCCGGCGGGCAACGCGGAAAAGCCGAAAGCATCGGTGCCGTTGCCACTGCTGTTCCAGCCGCTAGTGGACTTGAGTACCTTACCCGCTGTACTGGAACCACCAACTGTCGTAATCAACGTATTCCATTCCGTGGAGTCCGGCAGGTGCCAACCCTCGGGACAAACACCACGTACCAGATAGTCCGGCGAGCAGGTCATACCGATTACACTGTAACCGCAGCCCTTGCCGTTTGTGCTCCACGTACCAACGCTATCCATGGCTGCAGCCCAGGTGTATAGGCGACCGTACTTGGTGCTGTAGGATGCGTCGTTGTCGTAGTACCAACTAGTAGAATCGAGGGTGTTGCCACTATGGTTATAAGGGACACCGGTGTATGCGTAGTTAAGGTTTTCGGCCATCCAAGTTTGGGTGCCGATTTTCACGGTCCTATACGTCTGGCCGTCGCGGGAGTCGGTCATAGTTCCAGTGGGCACACTTGTCTTGCTATCGCTCGACTTCGGTGTGACGCTGGGCGAAGAATCCTTCCCGTCCGGACGCGAGATAAAGCCGCTATCGTCATCGCTACAGGCGACAAACATCACGGGCAAAAGCAATACAAACAAAACTTTCAAGACACGCATTCGTCCTCCTTAAAAAATGCGTCCAAAAATATAGCGCTTATCGAGTCTCGCGCAAATACTTGATGGCGGCAAGGCTAGCAATGGCGCCCTCGCCCACGGCGACAGCAACCTGCAACGTACCGCCGGTGCAGTCCCCCGCGGCAAACAGGCCGGGAACCGTCGTCATGTAATCCTTGTCCAGCACGACGCTGCCGCCGTCGAAGGCGGCTCCCGCCTTCCGCGCAAGATCCATGGCACTTGCGCTGCCGAGGGCGACAAACAGCCCGTCGAGTTTCAGTTCCTCGCCATCATCGAACTTTACGCCGCCAAACGTTCCCTCGCCCACAAGGCCCGCGAGCTTTCGCTTGTCAATTCTTACTTTGTCTGTGAATTCAGCCGTCGGTTCCGCACCATTCGTAAGGAGCGTCACACTTCCGACCACATTCAGGAGTTCATTGCATTCATGCAGGGCATACTCGCCCGACCCAAGAACCGCGACATCCTTCCCGCGGTAAAAGAACGCATCGCACACCGCGCAGTAGCTCACGCCGTGGCCTTCCATCTCGGCCATACCCGGGAGAGGAGTCTTCTTGCGGGCAGAACCCGTCGCCATGATGCACGCGCGACCACGGTACTCGCCCTTGAGCCCCGTCGCCACGAATTCCTTCCCGTCGAAAAACAGGTCGGTCACCTCGTCCTCTACAAGGTTCGCCCCGAGCCGCTCGGCCTGGTTCTTGCCCACCTCATAGAGTTCTGCGCCCGTCAGCGGTTTCTCCAGGCCATAGTAATTCTCTATCATGTGCGCCTTTTCGAGCGCACCGGCGCCCTTCCCGACCAAGATAACGTCCAAGCCGGCACGCAACGCATAAAGCGATGCCGAAACGCCCGCCGGGCCCTGACCAATAATCAACATATCTGCCATAAATACCTCTCGTTGTAAAAATACGAAATTTCCACACATTTTTTTACACTTGTTTTCAAAAAGCGGTTTTGCATACGGGGCAAATTAAGTTATTTTAGATAATAGAATAGAGGATTTTATATGGAACGCAAAAAGCCCCGCGACATGTTCGTCGAAGCAGGCTACGGCCCGAACTTCGCCGACCAGCTAATCCAGAACGCATTCAGCAAACTCTTCGAGGGCGACCCCATCGACGAGCGCGTGTGCTTTGACGCCGCCGACGACATGGCATACATCATCGACATCGGCCACGACGACATCCGCTCCGAAGGCATGAGCTACGGCATGTTCATCGCCGCCCTCACCGGCCACGACAAGCTTTTCCAGAAGCTCTGGAACTTCGCGAAGAAATACCTGCGAAATGACGACGGCCCGCACAAGGGCTACTACTCCTGGCAGGTCTCCACCACCGACTTCTCGATGATGGACCCGGGAGCCGCCCCCGATGGCGAGGAATACATCGCGGCCGCCCTCCTCATCGCCGCAAAGAAGTTTGGCTGCGACGACTACAGGCAGGAGGCCATCGAGCTCATCAACTGCATCAAGAACAAGCCTTTCAACGAACTCGTGGGCCCGATGATCGACCCCGAAAGGAAGCTCATCAAGTTCTCGCCCGTGCTGGGCAACGACTTTACCGACCCGAGCTACCACACCATCGCGTTCTACCGTGCCTACGCCGATGCGACCGGCGATAGCGAGTGGCTCGAGATTGCAAAAAACAGCATCGAATACCTGAAGAAGGCCGCCCACCCCGAAACCGGTCTCTGCGGCGACTACTCCGAATACGACGGCACGCCCAAAGCCATGCCCTGGTTTCCCGAGAGCAACTGCTTCAGCGGCGACGCCTGGCGCGTTGCGCTCAACCTGAGCCTCGACTACGCCCTGTTCGGCGGCGACGAGAGCGAAAAGGAAATCTGCACGCGCCTGCTGAACTTCTTCGAGAACAGGAGGCCCTACCTCTCTGACTACGCGACCGACGGCGGGCCCTATCCGCGCCAGGGCCGCAACGCTACGCCGGGCATCATCGCGATGAACGCGGCTGCCACACAGGTCCTCGATTCCGAAGACCCGCTGGTAAAGCCTTTCGTCAAAGACCTCGCGGCACTTTCCGTCCCGTTCCGCTTCTGGCGCTACTACGACGGCATGCTCTACATCATCGGGCTCTTGGCAACTGCCGGAAAAATTGAATTCTAAAACAAGGAGATCCAAATGAAACAGAGAACATTGCTCATCGGCCTGTCACTTACGGCAGCTCTCGCTTTCACCGCCTGCGACGACATCCGCACGCAGGAATTTCCCGATGGCAAGGTGCGCATGGAATCCACCTATGTCAACGACAAGAAGCAGGGTATCGAAAAGGAATACTACAATAGCGGAACCCTCAGGCGCGAAACGAACTTCAACGCAGACCGCAAGGAAGGCGTGCAGAAGGAATACTACGAAGACGGCACCCTCCAGGCCGAAACGCCCTACGCCGACGGCTACATCGAAGGCGAAGTCGTCAAGTACCACAAGAACGGCAAGCTCGCTTCCAAGGCCAAATACCAGAAGAACAAGCAGATTGAATTCGGCGAAATGTACGATCCGGATGGTTCTCCCGCGACAGACGGCAGTTACAAGGACCCGCGCGACGGATACGCCTACCAGTGGATTCGCATCGGCACTCAGGTGTGGACCGCCGAGAACATGAACTTCGGCACCTTCGAAGGTTCCGTGTGCAACCAGTGCAACCACTGGGGCCGCCTCTACAACTTCGAGAATGCGAAGAAGGCCTGCCTCGACGGCTTCCACATGCCCACCAAGGAAGAATGGAAGACGCTCCTCACCTTCGCCGAGACAAGCGGCAAGGTTGGCACCGTGCTCAAGGCCGGCTTCGGCTGGGATCCCATCAAGGAAGGCGGCAACGACTACGGCAACGGCAAGGATGAACTCGGGTTCGGCGTGAAGGCCGGCGGCGCCCACTTCGCAAAGAGCGACGTCCCGCTGAAGGAACGCAAGTTCGAAGACGCCGGCAAGAAGGCCTACCTCTGGACTGCCGAAGGCGAAGTGCTCGTGTTCTACCACGACAAAGACATCGCGAAGTTCGAGAAGTTCAATCCCGAATTCGGAGCGAGCCTCCGCTGCCTGAAGGACTAGCGAGCGTTCTCACTTCAGTCTTTTCACTTTATAAGTAAAGCCCTCGGTCGCTGCCGAGGGCTTTGCCATTACAATCCTAATGACCAATAACTAATGACAAACAACTACGTTGTGTATTCCGCGTTGATCTTCACGTAGCCGTAGCTCAGGTCGCAGGTGAACGCGCTTGCGGATGCCTGCCCGATATTGAGCACGAGCGTTACTTTGTATTCACGCTGGCGAACCACCGCATGGAGTGCCGCCGTCTGAGCTTCGTCGAGTTGGAGCGGGCGCCCGCCTTCAAGCACCTTCACGTCGCCAAAGTACAGGTCGGTATGTTCGGCCACCATGTTGCAACCGCTGGAACCCGCGCTGCTGAGGATGCGACCCCAGTTCGGGTCTTCGCCGAACATCGCGCACTTCGCGAGGTTGGATGTCCCGATGAAGCGGGCCATGCGGAGCGCTTCTTCGTGGCTTTCGGCCTTCTCGATACGCAGTTCGATAAGCTTCGTTGCACCTTCGCCATCACGCACGATGTCTTTTGCGAGGCTCTGCATGATAAGCATGAGGGCGGCACGGAACTCGCCCTGTTCGCTCAAGCTCAGGTCTTCGTAACGGAGTCCGCTCATGCCGTTCGCAAGCAAGATGCACGTGTCGTTCGTGCTCGTGTCGCCGTCCACGGTAATCGCATTGAAGGAATCGGCGATGTCGGCACGGAATTCGGCGAAGAAGTCTATGGGGAGCGAGATATCGGTCGTGATGAAGGCAAGCATCGTCGCCATGTTCGGGTGAATCATGCCCGAGCCCTTGCAGGCGCCGCCAATCGTAATCACGCCCTTTTCCGTCTGGATTTCCACGGCGTGGCTCTTGAGGGCAAGGTCGGTCGTGAGGATGGCGCGGCCGAATTCTTCGGAAGCGTCGGCGTGCAGTTTTTCCACGAGCTTCGGGATTCCCGCCTCGATCTTGTCCATCGGCATCAGGTGGCCAATCACGCCCGTGCTGCAAACGAGCACGCTCTTCGGGGTAAGGCCAAGGGCCTCCTCGGTCATCACGGCCATGCGTTCGGCATCCTTGTAGCCCTGTTCGCCGGTGCAGGCGTTCGCATTGCCGCTGTTCACTACGACCGCAGTCGCGAAATGGGCATGTTCAAGCGCAGCCTTGTCGTACAGTACCGGAGCGGCCTTCACCTTGTTGGTGGTAAAGACGGCGAAGCAACGGGCCGCCTTCTCGCTTTTCAAAAGCGCCATGTCGGCGTTACCGCTGGCCTTGATGCCAGCGCAAATTCCAGATGCGGTAAAGCCCTTGGGGGAGCAAACGCCGCCTTTTTCCAGCACAGTGTACATAGTATCTCCTAAAAAGAAGCTTTCTTTGCGATTCGGGGCTCGCAACGCCCGTTAAAATTTTTACCTTGTAGAGCATGGAAAAGATCCCGTTTACACAAGAAGCTTACGACCAGCTCGTCAAAGCACTCGAAAATTTAAAAAATGTAGAACGCCCGCGCGTCCTGCAAGAATTAGTTGATGCCCGTGCACAGGGCGATTTGAGCGAGAACGCCGAATACCATGCCGCGAAGGAACGTCTCGCCTCCATCGACAATATCGAAATGCCCAAGCTCCAGGACCAGCTGGCCAGGGCCGAAGTCGTCGCGTTCGACCCGAACTCCGACACCATCCGCTTCGGCGCGAAGGTCACGCTCATCAACGCCAAGACCAAGAAAAACGTCGTCTACCAGCTGGTGAGCCCCGAAGAAGCCGACGCCCTCAACGGCAAAATCAGCTTCAAGAGCCCCATCGGCGCCGCCCTCATGGGCAAGAAGAAGGGAGAAACCGTCGAGGTGACAACCCCGAGAGGCGTCAACAAGTTCGAAATCGTCGACTTCAGCTAAGGTACCCCCAACCCGCATGATTGTCACGCTCATCGGCAAGGACGAATTCAGCAAGGAAGCTCGAATCGGGAAATTCCTCGAGGAAGCCCTCGGCGACCGCAAGGACGACCCGATGTCCAGGCAAATCCTCTTTGCCACGGATACCAACATCCCTTCCATCGCCGATGCCGTCATCACTGCCTGCGATTCCGTCTCCATGTTCGCCCCCGAACAGGTTGTCGTCGTCCGCAAGGGCGAAGCGCTCAAGGCAGACGACAGCAAGGCCCTAGCCAAGTGGCTGAGCCACAATCCCCAGTGCAAGCTCCTCTTCGAATTCGAGAAGCTCGATGCCCGCGGCGAACTGTTCAAGGCGCTCAAGGGCGCAGGCGAAATCGAGAAATTCGAGGAACCCAAGCAGTACAAGATGGCCGAATGGATCGACGCCGCCATCCCCTCGCACTTCAACAAGGCGATTGACCGCGACGCAAGCCGCTACCTCGCCGAGGCTCTCGGCACCGACACCAAGCTCGTCTGCGAAGAAGTCGAGAAGGTGCTGCTTTTCGCTCCGGACTGCAAGAAGATTACGCTCGACCTCGTCCGCACCATGATCGTGCCGCAACGCGAGATGGTATCGTACGAAATCAACGATTCGTTCGGGCTGCGCGACGCAAAACAATACGCCCGCATGCTCAACGAGCTCTTGAACAACGGAGTGAACGCCATCCAGATCGCGGGTTCGCTCTACCGTTACTCCGTCGACCTGCTGAACTTCTCCTCCCTCCTAGACAAGGGGATGACGCCGAAGGATGCAGCCGCCGAACTCGGCAAGAACGACTACATCTTCAACGTGAAAGGCCGCGCCCCCGAATGTGCGCGACGCTGGAGCAAGCCGCTCCTCTGCCGCGTCATCCGCCGACTCGCCGATCTCGATTACGAATTCAAAAGCGGACTCTGCAGCACCCGCATTGCGCAGGAACTCGCGCTCGCGGCCCTCGTTATCCGGTAATGAAACCTGGGAGCGCGAAGCCCTCTCTAAAGCCCTCCCAAACAACGAGAAAAAACTTCGGCAAGCAAACTTGCCTCACGCTTACGCAAGCATAAGCGTTGAATAAACAGAAAAGCCCGCTGGAAGCGGGCTTCTTAAGTTCTTGCGGGACAGCCTAGTTCCAGTCGTCCTGGACTTCTTCGGTAGCAGGAACAGCCGGAGCAGCGGCAGCAGGTTCCTCGGCCGGAGCAGGCTCTTCGGCAGCCGGGGCCGGTTCTGCGGCAGGAGCCGGAGCGGGTTCGGCAGCAGGCTGAGCCGCGGGAGCCGCTTCCTGCGCGGGCTGTTCAACCTTCTTCGCCTGCGGGGCTTCCTGCTGGTCCTTCACTTCGGCAGCGGGTTCAGAGATATCCACGTTGCCGATGTAGTTGCGGATGATACGCGGCGTCACGAAAATCACGAGGTCCTTCTTGGTGACGGACTTGCGAGAATACTTGAAGAGGTTGCCGAAGAACGGGATATCCTTGAGGAACGGGATGCCGCTTTCGGATTCCTGGGTTTCGTTGCGGGTCAGGCCACCGATAATCACGGTTTCGCCGTCGGCCACCACGACCTTCGTCTTCGCTTCCTGAGTGCTGATCACGATTTCGCCCTTGGAGTCGTAATCGTAGGAGTTGTTCTCGGGATGCAGGTCGAGCAAGATGCGGTTGTCGCCCGAAACGTGCGGGGTCACCGTCAGCTTGATACCCGTTTCCACGAGCTGCGTCGAAGATTCACCGCTGTCGTCAATCACGCGGATAGAGACCTTGTCACCCATGAACACCTGGGCTTCGGTATTGTCGAGGGTGGAGACCTGCGGAGACGCCAGCACTTCGGTCGAAGCGTCGCCCATCAAGTTCGAAATCGCAAGCTGGAGATGGTTGTCGAGGAGGCTCGTGGTAATAGCGGTGGAAGCGCCGCTCACAGCAGGCGAGACACCGTTGTTCGGGAAAGACTGAACCACGGCTCCGGCACGGGTAGCATTCGCGGCGGTTCCGTTCGCAGCACTCGCAGTTCCCGGCGTAAGCACGGTTCCATTGCCCATGGTCGCCGTCCAGTCCACACCGAGTTCGCGGGCGCGCTGGCTGTTCACCACCACGAGTTTCGCGGTAATCATGATCTGGAGCGTTTCCACATCGAGTTCGGTAAGGGCATTTTCCATCTGCTCGATTTTCGAATCGGTATCGTAGACGATGATGGAGTTCGTGCGTTCCACGACCGTAATGCGGCCACGGCCACTCTTCATGCTTTCAAGCACCTTCACGAGTTCATCGGCCTTCGCGTGGTGAATCTGGAAGTTCTTGCGGACGAGCGGAGCCGTATCTTCCTGCTGCTTTTCTTCGTCGGCAATCTTCTTCTGCTTCGCCTGGTAAGTGCTCAAGCGCTGCACCACGATGTACTTGTCCTGGATAACCCAGGTCAGGTCGTTGATTTCGCAGATAATGTCAAGTGTTTCCTGCCAAGTCTTCTTCGTGACCTTGAGGCTCATCTTGCCCTTCACATCGGGAGCAAGCAAGATATCGACACCCGCAACCACGGACACCGAGCGGAACACGGCACTGAAGTCCGTATCCACGAACGAGAAGTCGTACAGCTTCTTGTTGGGTTCCACGGAACCCGACGCGGGGGCAGCACAGACCGAGGAGAGTCCCAAAACCAGGGACAGGACCATGAGTATTTTAATCAGCTTTTTCACTTTTGACCCCCAAATTTATCGGGAAGACCCATAGAGTAGCGACGGCTCACGCCAAATTCTTGAATAAGGAAGAGCACGTCTGTTTGTGTGATTTTAAGAACTTTTCCGTTGAGAATCTTGTCGCCTTCCTTGAGCGTGTAGGAGATGGAAGGATTCTTGGATTCCACGAGGAGCGCCATCGGGACATCGGATTCCCAGATGATACCGACAAGTTCGACCTGGTCGATGTTGATGCCTTCTTCGACGAGGCCCTTGATTTCGACGAACGGGTCGCGACGGCCGAAAGAACTGTAAGTAACGCGGTCATCATAGAGGCCATCAAGCTGGCTTCCGGCAACCTCGCCACCCTCGGAAACAATTTCGCCCCTTTCCTTGTCGACCTGTTTCAGGCGTTCAATCTGCACGGCGGAAAGTTCGTCCATGTAGCTCACGGCGCGCTTGTTCACGAAACCGATGTGGCTACCGTGCTGCACCTTGCAGTAGAGACCCGAAACGTCGAGGCTCACCAGGCGTTCGCCGAAGGTAAGGCGCTTCAGCACCTGGGAATTGTCGTTGGGCGCGGCAAAGAGTTCGATTTCGTCGGCGACGACGATGAGTTCGCGGACGACCGGACGCAGGTGGAATGTCTGCGAGCCAGAGACTAGCTTCTTGCTTTCCTTGTCGTGCTTGTTCACGAAAGACTCAAACGAAGGCTTCTCTTCGGAAGACTTCATCCAGTCGCGAACGAAAATTCCATCCGGATGGGCGCTCCAGAAAAGGAACCCGTCCTTCTTGATGGTCGTTTCGCGGACCTGCAAAATCAGGGCGCCTTCCTGCACCACGATTACCGGAGCAACACCGGCCTTGAGCTGGACCTTGAGACCGTTTGCGCCCCAGGTGACATGCTTTACGAGAGTGCCTGCGCCAATCTTGAATATCGGGGACTTCTGCGGACCCGCAAGGCCAATCGTGATGACGGCCGCCTTGTCCGGGCCAGAAACGTTCTGGATTTCAATCGGAGTCGTCGCCACCAGGCGGAACTGTTCCATGCCCGAGCCGACAAGCACCGTCATTTCCTTAAGGTTCGGAAGCAGCGCCGAAATCTTGCCACCTTCCCTGATGGCCTTGTCAAGGTTCTTCTGTTCCTCGGCGAGACGCTTTTCTTCTTCCTTCGCAGCCTTTTCCGCAGCCTTCTTCTCTTCGAGGGCGCGCTTCTCGGCTTCCTTCCTTTCGGCAGCTTCGCGCTTGCGTTCTTCGAGAGCAGCCTTTTCTGCAGCCTTCTTTTCTTCGAGGGCACGCTTTTCAGCGGCCTTCTTATCGAGCGCAGCCTGCTTCGCAGCGGCCTTCTTCTCTTCGGCGAGACGCTTCTTTTCTTCGAGGGCGGCCTTTTCCGCTGCCTTCTTGTCGAGCGCAGCCTGTTTCTCGGCAGCCTTCTTCTCTTCGGCGAGGCGCTTCTTTTCTTCGAGGGCGGCTTTTTCCGCTGCCTTCTTGTCAAGCGCAGCCTGCTTCTCGGCAGCCTTCTTCTCTTCGGCGAGGCGCTTCTTTTCTTCGAGGGCGGCCTTTTCCGCTGCCTTCTTGTCGAGCGCGGCCTGCTTCTCGGCAGCCTTCTTGCGGTCGGCAAACAACTTGGAGAGCGTCCAGGACTTTCCGTTCTTGCCGTTGAAAGTCAGCTTGAAGTCAGACTTTTCAAGAGCAATGGCATTCTTGTCCGTATTGATGGCCGAACCGACAGCCATTTCCACCTTCAAGAAATCCGTCCCGTGGAACGGTTCCTTGAAAACGCGGATAGCCTTCACCCAATCGCTGGAGGCGTCCACATCGAACACACCCTCGCCAAGGGCGAAAGTCGTCGCGGAGAATCCGAGCGTGAGCCTGTGGGTCTTGGCGTCATATTTCTGGAAGAACGTCGGCAAATCGGAATCCGACGCAAACTGGAACGTCATCGCGCATTTCTTGGAATCGCAGTTAAAACGCACATCCTTGATCTGGGCTGCATTGGCGGCCACCGCGACGAACAGGAACAAAGCAATTAATTTGTTCTTTATCATTGGGCAACCTTCTTGGATGTATAGGTGGTCAGGTTGAACGAGACCGACACCGTAATAGGCGTCCAGCCGTGCGTTTCAGCCTTCTGGAGTTCTGCAGCAATTCCCGAGTAGCGGTTCAAGCGGAGGTTCGTAATCGCAGTCGGATAGTTGAAGTTTGCGATTTCGGCGAACAGGTAGCCAAGCATGTGGTAACCGGAATTGACCGCGATGGAGTAGCGGTTTTCCACGTAGTGTTCCTTCGGCGAAGAACCTTCGGGGTTGAACCTCTGAATTTGCACGCCGGAGCTGCGGAGCACGGCGTAGAGGTCCTGCAAACGCAGCGGGACCTTTTCCTCTTCGGGGAACATCTCCTTCAGTTTTTCGAAGTCCTTCTCGGCCTGCACCAGTTGCAGTTCGAGTTCGGCAATGCGGTGCTTCTTTGCATTAATTTTGTCGAGTTCCGACTGTGCGGCATCGCGTTCGCGTTCGAGTCGATCACGGTCCTGCACGAACGGATCCCACACATAAGAATACAGGCAATAGCCCGCAGCCAAAAGCAAAAGGACTACGACTATCGCGTATATGTTCTTCTTATCCTTGAAATCTATATTTCCCATACTAGCCCTCCCCCAGATCCTGTTTCAGGACAACCTTGATGGTGAAGCTGTAGGCTTCCTCGCCATCGACCTTCGTCGTGGCGATTGTAAGTAAAGTAACCTTGTCGATACTCACCTGTTTTTCGAGCTTGACCATATACTCGGCCACCTCGGAGAAGTCGAACGTCGTCCCCTTCATTTCGAGGTTGTCCTCGGAAACCTGGTTCAAGCTCGTGAGCCACATGTTGGGAGGCAACACCGAGGATACATTCTCGAACAGCACCACCCAGCGCTTCTTGCTCACCTGGATGCTCTTGAGCGCGTTGATCTTGGTATTGACAATCGCCTGCTTCTGTTCGAGTTCGCCAATCTTGGTGAGCAGCGGACGTTCGCGTTCCACCTCCGACTTGATGCGTTCGACATCGCTTTGCAGACCCGATATCGTTTCGGTCGTGAAAGAGTAGAGCATCATCGCCGCAACGATTGCGACAATCATTGCCACCGTAGGCCATACCACACGGCGGTCCGTGATCCACGAGAAATCCTTCTGCGCCTTGCGGTATTCACCGGGCAAAAGGTTAATAGATATGCAAAGGGATTTCTTCGCTACATTCTTTGTCTTTTTAGCAGCCATTAGAATTTCCTCATTGCAAGGCCCAGAGCGGGCGCCAGGATGTTAGAAAGCGCAAGCGACACGCCCGACTCCCCGACGACGCTCGCGTCACATTCCACATAGCGGAAGGGGTTGACCGTATCGGTTTCGACACCGGAATGCTCGGCAATAAAAGCCCTGAGCCCGGGGATGGAAGCTCCGCCTCCACCCAAGAGAATCTTGTTCAAAGGTTCGGAGTCTTCGGACGAGGAGAAGTAGCGGATACCGAACTCGACCTGCGCCATGATGTCTTCGAAAGAAAGCTTCAGGGCTTCTTCCACTTCGGCTTCGGAATACCCGTCCACGATGCCCAGATCGCCCGTTTCGAACAACTGATGGCACTTCGCGGCATCGATGCCCAGCGTGACGCCGAGCTTTGCGATAATCATATCGATGGAACCGCCGGTCATGGCACGCATGGAGTGGAACTTGCCCCCCTGGATGAACCCGATGCTCATCTTCTTCTCGCCAATATTGATAACGGCGGTCGTCTGCTTCAGGTCGTCCTCGGACGCGGTCACCACGAACGCATTCAGGAGACCGAAAATATCTACATCCATCGCGGTAAGCTTGAGTCCCTTGATGGTAAAGAACTGTGCCCAGGAATCGAGAAGTGCGTTCTTCGCGGCGACTACGTTCGCCTTCACCTCGTCGCCTTCCCTGGACTCGACCTCGTAGTCGATGACGTTGTCCTGGTCGTCGAAGGGCGGACGGGACTGCGCGGTCTGAAGAATAATGGCGGCCTCGTTTCCGTTTTTCGGGACCTTGACGCTCAGGCGGTCCACCAGCACGCCACCGGCGCCAGCACCGCAGTTCACGCAGGCAACAAGGTCCGTATTCGGGTCGCGCGGATGGCGAAGCATCAGCTTGGAGAGGGCTTCGCTCAGAAGTTCGTAGCCATCCTTCTCCTTCTTGCCGTCAGGGCCCGTCGGGGCCTCATCGCCTTCACGGCGCTGGATTTCTCCGTTGACAATGGCGCCCTCAGGAACGGGCTCCGTATCGATTTCGACGACAACTCGGCCTCCGCGACTGTTATGGTAAACCTTCACGTACTTGATGCTGTAGTGGCCAACATCGATGCCGATTGTCTCGCGTTCACCGCGAATTCGAGCAATTAATCCTAAAGCCAAAGTAAAACTCCGATCGGAAACAGTACTATCCTAATTCTACCTTTATAAAATCGAAATGTCAAGCAAAAAAACGTCTAAGTCATTGAAAATTATATAGTTAGCGCATTTTTCGGGGTGTTTTTCAGCCCTTTTTCGACTTATGGAGCTCAAATATGTACTGAAGCACCCTTTCCTGGGTCCAACCGAAGGCTCCGGAGAAGGATGCCGTCATGGAATAGAACTCGGGATGTTCAGCGTTTTTTTGCCCCAAACTGCGCAAAATCTCAATTTCCACATCTTCCGGGCCGAAGCTCGGGAGCTCAAAATGAATCCGTATATGCTGTCCGCTTGCGCACTCGACCGGCAGCCCGATAAGGATACCGCCTGCCGAAAGGTCGTAGAGCAGGCCGGTGCACTTTTTCCCGTCCGGCAGTTCCGCCTCGACATCGAAATTCACGATTTCACGGCGCCAGCGACGCAGCTGCTGTTTTTCAAGCTGGCAGGAATGCCGGAGCACCAGGATTCCCGGTTCGCACCTCGCAACCCTGATGGTCGTAGAATAGACGGCATCCTCAGGACGGGTCCAGCGGACCTTCACCTCGCGCCCCACAAAGGAGGACGCCGGGCCGAAACTTCCGTCGTACGAGACCCCCCATTCCTTCTCCGCACGCCATACAATTTCGGAATGTTTGAGTTTGGCCCCGCCACTATCCAGGAGCAGGTCCACGCGGTTCCCCACGTTGAACTGGCGCGTGCTGGCAATGACCGAGAACGGGTTTGCCGCATCGAACTTGAGCTTGTCACGCAGCCGCGCCACGGCTTCGAGCGTCTCGTCGCGAACATCGTCCACGTTACGGAACTCGTAGAAATCCGAAACCGCAGCCTCGAACAGATGCGAGGAGTTGAGCACCGCATCCTTGTTCTCGAACTTGGAGGCTCGGACCAGTTTTTCGAGCGTGCGAATTTCCTTCGGGCTCAGGTTGTATTCCGCCACCTTGAGGTCGAAATCCTTCGTGCCGAACATCTCCTCGTTCTCGCGACGGTCGTTGGAACGCTGTATTTCCACCAACACGAGGAGCAATAGCCCCAAAATCAGGAGCACTACTATCAATAGGAGATGAGACGGCAGAATCATAGGCTACACCTCGGTCCACACCCCGCCGATGTAGGAGGCGACTATGGAAGACGGAATTTCCTTGCCCAGAAGCGGCGTGTTGCGCGTCTGGCCGGCGAACAAGGTCGGGACGACCTTCGTCGGGCGGTCCGGGTCCAGGAGGACCAGGTTCGCCCGTCCGCCCTTCGCGATAGCGGAAGGGCAGGCGCCGGCCAACTGTGCCGGAGCGGTGGAAAGCAGTTCCACCGCGCGCGCGGCGGACAGCCGCGTGCAGAGCGGTTTCCAGATAGCGCCGAGCGCTATCTCCAGCGAAACCGCTCCCGGCACCGCATCTTCGAAATTCACTTCCTTGTCCTGACGCAACACCGGGTCGTGATTCATGCTGATTGCATTCACGATTCCCGATTCGAGCCCTTGCCACAAGGCTTCGCGGTCTTCGGCAGAACGGAACGGCATCGGCACGTTGCAGTGCGAGTCGAGGTCGAACAGGCAGGAGTCGTCCAGGAGCAGATGGTAGACATCCACGTCGCAGGTCACGTCCACGCCCTGCGCGCGCGCCGTCTCGATAAGTTTGAGCGTATCGCCACAGCTAACTTGTTTGAAATGCACCGGCACCTTGAGGAAGCGGGCCATTTCTAGAATCCTGAAGGCGGCAATCGTCTCGGCGATACGGGGAATTCCCTTCATGCCGAGCGTGTCGGCGTAGCAGCCCTCGTGCACAAGCCCGTGATGGCGGAGCGAATCGTCGAGCGGCATAAAGAAGAATCGCTTGCCCGTCATGGAACCATATTCCATCGCGAGGCGCAAAAAGCGAGAGCGGGAGCAGTCCTTGTTGCCGTCCCCGAAACCGACGGCGCCGCCCTGGGCAAGTTCCACCATTTCGGCCAGGTCCTTGCACTGGTAGCCCATGCTGAAGGCTCCCAAGAAGGCGAACTCCATGCCGGACTTCGCACTCAGCTGCTGCATCGCGGTGAGTTTCTGAGAATCGTCAATCGGGTTTGCAGAACTTTCGTACAGCCCGCCGAAGAAGCCGCCACGGCGCATAGCAGAGACTCCGTCCCTGAACGTGTAGATATCGTCGCGGAGCGGTTCCTTGAAGTCGAGGCCGAGGCCGAAGAGCGCAGGAATTGCAAGAGCGCCCTTCGCATCGAATTCGTCGGTCTCTGCGGGAGCGGAATCTGCCCACGCGCCATCCACAAGGCACATCTTCGTCGGCTCGCCGAACTTCCCGTCCACGAACGGGCGAACGTTGTTCAAAACCACATTACGCATTTGCACGACCTCCAGCCAAAAGGAAGAGAACAGCCATTCGCACAGCCACTCCGTTGGTCACCTGATTGAGGATAACTGAATTTTCCCCGTCGGCAATTTCGCTGTCGAGTTCCACGCCACGGTTGATCGGGCCCGGGTGCATGATGAGCACCTTGTCCTTCGCGCATTCCAGGAGTTCGTGCGTGATACCGAAGGTGTTGCGGTATTCGCGCATGCTCGGGAGAAGCGCATCGTCCATGCGTTCTTTTTGCAGGCGGAGCGCGATGATGGCATCCGCATCCTTCACTGCCTTCTTCACGTCGCTCTCCCAGGTCACCTTGTCCATGAGTTCGGTATTGCGCGGGACCAGGGTGGACGGTCCGCAGAGCGTCACGTGCGCACCCATCGTCGTCATGCCCCAGAGGTTGCTGCGGGCCACGCGGCTGTGGCGGATATCGCCCACAATCGTCACGTTCTTGCCTTCGAGAGTTCCGAGTTTTTCTTCGATGGTGAGCATGTCGAGCAAAGCCTGTGTGGGATGCTCGTGCGCACCGTCGCCCGCGTTCACGATAATCGCATTGCTGTTGTCAGCGAGGAACTTCGGGACGCCCGTCCCCTTGTGGCGGACGACAACGATGTCGATCTTCATGGCCTCGATGTTACGGAGCGTATCGACAAGCGTTTCACCCTTCTTCACGCTGGAGTTCGAACTCGTGAAGTTCACCGTATCTGCAGAGAGTCGTTTTTCTGCAAGTTCAAAACTCGTGCGGGTGCGGGTGCTGTTCTCGAAGAACAGGTTCACAACCGTCATGCCGCGCAGGCTCGGAACCTTCTTTACCGGGCGTTCCAGAATTTCGCGGAACTGCTTCGCGTTATCGAGAATCATGCGGATATCGTGTTTCGATACCCCGCGCAGTCCAAAAAGGTGTTTAATCTCAAGCGCGCTCACGCTATGCCTCCACTTCTACGAGATAAACGGAATTTTCACTGTCAATGGGTTCAATCATCACGCGCACCTCCTGGTTCTGCGCCGTCTCGACCGTAAGACCCACACAATCCGGTGCAATCGGGAGTTCGCGGTGACCGCGGTCCACCAGCACACAAAGACGGATGGCGGCGGGACGGCCGAGGTCCAAAATCGCCTGCATGGCGGCACGGACGGAGCGGCCTGTGTAGAGCACGTCGTCCACAAGGATAACCGTCTTGCCTTCGACGGTCGCGGGCATTTCGGTAAAGCGCATCTCGGTGGAAGCGCTGGGCTTGCGGTAGTGGAAGTCGTCGCGGTAGAATGTCGCGTCAAGGCAGCCCATCTCAATGGGCTTGCCGAATTTTTGCGAGAGCCTGTCGCTCAGTTTCTTTGCCAGCGGGATTCCGCGGCTTGCCATGCCGAGAACAATCAGGTTTTCGGCAGACGGGTGCATTTTTGCGATTTTCGCGGCCATTTCGTCGAGGGCGAATTCCATGGCCTGCGCGGAAAGCAATTCCTGGATACGTTTGCAGTTGTCTTTCATACAGTGTTTTAATCTAGCATTTTTTTTAGAAAAAGAGGAAAACTGCACCTTATTTTTGTATATATACAATGCAAAGAGAAACAACCTATCAACCACTGGAGTTTACATGTTCAATCAGCTGGATAAACCGCAGCCGGGCGAAACCATCGCCATCATGACCACCAACCACGGGGTAATGAAGCTCCGCCTCTTCGAAGACCGCGTCGGCGAATGCGCAACGAACTTCATCGAACTTGCAAAGCAGGGCAAGTACGACGGCGCCCCGTTCCACCGCATCATCAAGGACTTCATGATCCAGGGCGGCGACTTCACCCGCAGGAACGGCACAGGCGGACACTCCGCCAAGGGCCCCGGCACCACTATCGGCGACAAGTACGACCCGTGCCTCACCCACATGCGCGGCGCCCTCAGCTGGGCAAAGACCGCCATGCCGAACAGCATCGGTAGCCAGTTCTTCATCGTCCACGGCGACAACGTACACTTCTTGGACCACGACCAGGTGGGCCCTGGCCCGGCTGACGGCTACTCCGTGTTCGGCCAGCTCTACGAAGGATTCGAGGTTCTGGACGAAATCGCAGGCGTCAAGACCGACCGTAGCGACCGCCCCTTCGATGACGTGATTATCGAGTCCGTGACCATCGAGAAGGCATAATTTTCACGGCGGCGGAGATTTTTTGAAAAAAAAGTCTTCTGCCCCCTTGACAAGGGCCAAATATTTTTCTCTATTTGGCTCACCTTTCGGGGTTATAGCTCAGTTGGTAGAGCGCCTGCATGGCATGCAGGAGGTCAGGAGTTCGACTCTCCTTAGCTCCACTAAAAAGACTCGCTTAAAAGCGGGTCTTTTTTTATGCCCTTCGCACAGACAAACTCCGGCATGCCGTAAGATTTTTGTATCTTTCAGCACATGAGGAACATTTCATACAAACTTATCGGTACCGCACGCAAGGCCTTCGCGCTCTGCCTTTGCGCAGGGTTTACGGCCACATTCGCGGAAGAATGCGACGAAAAGATGATGGACGCCTTCGCCTACGAGGACTGCCTCGCCGAACACAACCTGCCCATCCCGGGAACAGGCGACAAGAAGGATGACGGAGTCCCAAGACTCAAGGTAATCAACCCCAACGAGAAATACAGTCCCTTCAAGCGCGATGCCTACCTCACGTCCAGCTTCGGCGAGAACCGCGGGACGCGCTACCACATGGGCATAGACTATTCGACGCAGATGGAAGAAGGCTGGGTCATCTACGCCCCCGAGGACGGCATCGCAAGCGAAATCAAGACATCCCCCTACGGCTACGGCAAAGCGCTCTACTTCAAGGGCAACAGCGGCAAGACATGGGTGTTCGCGCACCAGAGCAGCTTCAGCGCCCAGCTCGACGAACTCGTATACAAGAAGATGTACAGTACCAAGAAGAACGACATCGTGATTTCGCCCAAGGTCGCGTTCAAGAAGGGCGACACGCTCTCCTTCGCGGGCAGCACCGGCATCGGGAACCCGCACCTGCACCTGGAAGTCCGGACCGCCGACAACAAGGGACTCTCGCCCTGCAAGGAGGGCGCGCTCTGCCTCGACACCATCGCTCCGCAGATTTTCGCGGCAGCGGTCACCTACAAGGACGACGTGGCATTCACGTCGACCGAGGCGCTCGACAAAGGATGCATAGCGACTCCCATCAAGAACACCTTCGAGAACGACGCTCCCGTTCACATCTCCTTCAAGATTGCGGACTACAGCCGCGAGCCCAAGGAAAATCCGATGTCCATCCGCAGGATCGAAGTTTTCCGCTACGACGAAAAAATCTACAGCAAAATCCAGGATACCATTCCCTTCAGCAAGCAGCTCCGCATCCGCGACGAGCTCCTGTGGGCGGAGGAAGCCGACACCGCCGGCGACTGGCACTACGTCAACGTCCCCTTCCCGCCGCAGTCCGAATACCGCATCGAGGTGGAAGACTACGCCGGCAACGTGACCACGAAGAAGTTCTCCATCCGCTCCCACTGCAAAGACAACTCCGAATTCCAGAAACAGAACTTCCAGAAGACACCCCTCATCACCTACCTTTCGAGGCCGGCGCTCGACCTCGGCCGCTGCGATTCGAGTTTCACCTTCGCGGCTCTCGACAAGAACGGCAACACGCTCAGCGAGAATCTCTGCAAGGTGTTCCCCCACAAGTTGACGTTCCTCGGAAAGATTGCGGCAACCTTCCCTGCCGCCACGAAGATCGCCTACTCCAACGGCAATAGCGAGAACACCATCTACATGACCACGCTAAACAAGGGCGCATCTTCCGCCAGCTGGACCGTCAAGGATGAAGATTTCGAAATCTCGCAGAAGGTGACCGGAATGGCCGTAAAGACGAACGACGGGACTCCTGTCCTCGCCTTCACGAAAAACATCACCGACAGCCTGAACTTCTACGAGTTCCACCCCAAGGGACTGCAGTTTACCGGCAAGTGGGAAGTCTGCATCGATGCGCATACGGCCCAGGCCCCGCTCTACTGGCTTGGAGAGACGAGCCGCAACTGGTTCATCTTCAGCAAGCAGACCTCCGGCAAGAAGCGTTGCGCCAGCATGAACGAGCTCCGCGACATCGCAACAATCGACAACCAGGATCCCCCCACGCTCGGGTTCCCCTACTGGGACAACATGATTATCGGGGGACTGCACCAGCCCGCCCTCAAGATTCCAGTCAACTTCAAATACGACGGAATCCCCGACGGGAACTCCATCACCGTAAAATCCGGCAAGAACTGGATTGCCGCCGAATACGACTCCGAACCGCGCGAAATTATCCTGGAAGGAGCGAGACTCCCGGACGAGGGTGAAAAGATCACCATCCAGATAGTCGACGAAGGCAAGCACAAGGCCACCTACACCGTGACCATTCCGGGCATGTAGCGGCTAGGGTTCGCCGCGGCTAGAGTTCGCTGTAAAGCGCAAGCTTGCGGTCGCTGCCGAGCGCCGCACGCACCAGGTCATAGACCTTGGCCTTACGGTCCGGGAAGTCGACCGGATGAAGCGCGATCCGCGGAAGCCCCACCGGCAGGTCCAGAATAAACTTGCCGAACCCGAAGGCCGTGTTCATCAAGGCATCGGGAATGCCCGCAAAACTCGTCACCGGCGAAAAATAGCGTTTGCCGTTGGCCTTCACCACCATGAACCTGTTCTCGTACAGCATACCCATGTTCCGGACCTGATGGGGCAGGAACCTGTTGCTGTACCAGGTGGGCGGGATAAAGGCAGCAGGCCTCTCGCCCCCCGCAAACAGTTGCTTCCATGCGGATTCCGCCTCGCGCAGGAGCCTCCCGGATTCGAACTCGCTAAGGCCGGCAAATTCCGCCTCGCCTCCCGTGAGGTTCATGCTCATGAGACCAAAATAGCTGCGGCCCTGGCTGAATTCGGCCTTGTGCTTGTAACCGTGGAGCGAAAGTTCAAAGCCGTCAGCGACAAGGAGATGCAGCGCCTCCCGGAATTCAGCGACAGTCCGTTCGTCTGCTCCGTCCGTGCAGGGAATCACGAGGACGCTGAACGCACGTCCGCAAAGGTCTTTCAACGTTCCCAAGACCGGAACCACCGTCCGGAAATTCCAGACGCTCAAATCGTGAAAGCACAGGAGAAAACGTTTGCACATGTCGCTGAAGATAGCAAAATACTATATTTCCATCCATGATTGAATCCATCATCCTCGGCCTTTTGCAGGGCCTCGCCGAATTCCTCCCCATTTCCAGCTCCGGCCACCTCGTGCTGGGCCACGAACTCCTTGGCATGAACGAGGCGGGCATGTTCTTCGACATCATGCTCCACGCCGGGACGCTCCTTTCCATCTTCGTGGTGTTCCACAAGAAGATTACCGACATCATCGTGGGCTGCATCCGCCGTAATCCGGACCAGTTGCGCGAAGCAGGCTACATCATTCTAGCAAGCATCCCGACAGCGATGATCGGCCTCGGCTTCAAGGACTTGCTGGAAGGCCTTTTCGAGAACCCGCGGGCCGTGTGCGTGGCCGAACTCTTTACCGGCTTGCTCCTGTTTACCTCCCAGTGGGGCCCGACCGGCGCCAAGCATCCGGAGAGCGTTGGCGTCAAGATGAACTGGTGGCGCGCGCTCGTAACCGGTATCGTCCAGGGCATCGCCTGCATTCCGGGCATCAGCCGCAGCGGCTCCACCATCAGCGCCATGATGTTCATGGGTGTGAACCGCAAGTACGCTGGCGAATTCAGCTTCCTCATGAGTATCCCCGCCGTGGGTGGCGCAGCCCTCCTCGACGTCATCAAGTGGGCCAAGTGCCAAAGCATGACTCCCGAAAAGGCTCTTCTCGACCCGGAAAAGGCTTTGAAGTGTGCCGATGCCGGTGGCTTTACCCCCGAACTTTTGGTGGGCATGGTCGTGTCGTTTATCTTTGGCATTATCGCCCTCAAGTGGCTCATGACCTTCTTGCAGAAGGGCAAGTTCCAGCACTTCGCCTGGTACGTATGGGCCGTGGGTATCCTCGGACTGATCTTTATCTAGTCCCGTAAAGGGAGATTATTGGGTTTAGGAGGAATCAATCGCATGATTGTTTGTTATAAATGCGGTGGAAAATACGAAGACGATATGCCGCGGTGCCTCTGGTGTGACGCACTCAATCCAGAGCATCCGCTGAACAAGGAGCCTGCTCCGTCCCTTACCGAAAAGGCTTCTGCGCAAGCCTCTCCTGGCATTGCCGTGCCGCCGGTTGTCAAGCAGACCGTTGTGGAGCAGGTAGCGCCTGTTGCAACAGAAACTTTGCCCGATGCCGGTGCGTCAGACATCAAGTCTTGCGAAACCTCTCCTGAACCGGGTGATACCGTTGCCGTCATAGGGCCCGGGCAAGAACAGGACATCGCCATAGAGCAACAGTTCCGTCAAAAAGGCGTCCTGTGGAGTGTCATTCTGGCCGGAGTTTTCGTCTCGTGGCTATGCCACTACAAGTACCTTAAGAAAACCGACAAGTTTAGCACAAAGTTCTTTTTGCCCCTATTCGGCATTGAGTGCGTGTCCAAATCTTTATTCTACATGCTTTCAAAGGCTAATTATTCTGGATTAGCCTTCGGTCCCTTTTTATATGCCATCATTGTCATTATCGTCTGCCTCTTCTATTGGTTTTTCATCGGAAAACTCGGCCTCGTTCTACTCAAGAAAGCCGTTCCAAACTATGACCAAAAGGCTTTCAAAAAACGGGAACGCATCGGGATAGCTATCGGCATTCCCATCTTCGCTTTAGAATTTATCGCCGGATACCTTCAATACGGCACTGCCGCTAGAATGTTGGGAGTTTGGCTAGGCAACGCCCTCCGGTAGTTTTCCCACCATTTTTGGCACGGTTCTTGCATCTTCTATAGCGAAAACAAGGCAGGACCGTTGTTTTGTTTCATTTTGAAACATCTTGGCAGTCTAAGCCGCTCGAAAATTAAACATAACGGAGATTCCCGTCTGCGCGGGAATGACAAAAAGGAAAGGACGTAAAATGGCAACAGAGAAGATGGAATTCCAGACCGAAGTTCGCGACATGCTGAACTTGATGATCAACTCCCTTTACAGCAACAAGGAAATCTTCCTCCGCGAGCTCGTCTCGAACGCGGCGGACGCACTGGACAAGCGCCGTTTCCTCTCGCTTTCAAACGCAGAACTCTTGCCGCAGGGCACGCAGCTCCGCATCGATATCTCGGTGAACAAGGAAGGCAAGCGCATCGTTGTCGAAGATAACGGTATCGGCATGAACAAGGAAGACTTGATCAACTGCCTGGGCACCATCGCCCGTAGCGGCACCAAGAACTTCATCAAGAATTTGAAGGAAGGCGACAAGGGCAGCGTCGATCTCATCGGCCAGTTCGGTGTGGGCTTCTACTCCGTGTTCATGGTCGCAAAGAAGGTCGAAGTGCTGACCCTCAAGGCCGGCGAAACTCAGGGTTACCTGTGGTCTTCCGAAGGCACGGGCGAATTTGAAATTTCTGAAGCCCCGCGCGACAAGGTGGGCACCAAGATTACTTTGTACCTGAAGGACGACGAAGATGCGGGCGACTTTGCCAGCGAATGGAAAATCAAGGACATCGTTCAGAAGTACAGCGGCTTCGTGAGCTATGGCATCTACTTCCACCCGGAGCCGACCAAGAACGACAAGGGCGAACTCGAAGAAAAGCCTGAAGAACGTTTGAACGAAAAGCAGGCATTGTGGCGCCAGAGCGAAAAGGAAGTCACCGAAGAACAGTATAAGGATTTCTACAACGTCATCAGCCACGAAGCCGACGAACCGGCCGCCTGGAGCCACAGCCACGCCGAAGGTTCCCAGGAATTCTGGAGCCTCGTGTACATTCCGTCGAAGGCCCCGTTCAACATCTGGCACAACGACGCCTTGCACGGCCTCAAGCTCTACGTGAAGAAAGTCTTTATCATGGACGACTGCAAGGATTTGCTGCCACCGTGGCTCCGCTTTGTGCGCGGTGTGGTCGATAGTGAAGACTTGCCGCTGAACGTATCCCGCGAAATCTTGCAGAACAACAAGATTATCATCAACATTCGTAAGCACGTGATCAAGAAGGTGCTCGACACCCTGCAGAACATGGCCGACAAGGATGCCGCAAAGTACAACGCCTGGTGGCGCGAACTCGGCATGGTGTTGAAGGAAGGCTTCTACATGAACTGGGAACATCTTGACGAACTCAAGAAGTTGCTCCGTTTCGAAAGCACCAAGACCGAAGGCGACGCTCTCGTGGGCCTCGACGAATACGTGAAGCGCATGCCGGAAGGCCAGAAGGAAATCTACTACCTCATTGGCGACAAGAACGCCGTGAAGTCTAACCCGATGCTCGAAGCCTTCAAGGCCAAGGGTTACGAAGTGTTGCTCATGAGCGACGGCATCGACGAATTCATGATGTCTAGCCTCACCGAATTCGGCGACAAGAAGTTCCACGACATCGCCCGCGGTGATGTGGACTTCGAAAAGACCGAAGACGAAAAGAAGGCCGAAGAAGAAAACAAGGGAATCTTCAAGGGCCTCTGCGAAAACCTGCAGAAGGTCTTGGACGAAGACATCAAGGAAGTCCGCGTGTCTAGCCGCCTGAAGGATAGCCCCTGCTGCCTTGTGACCAGCGAAGACGCCATGAGCGCCCAGATGGAACGCATGATGAAGGCCATGGGCCAGAAGAACTTGCCGAAGAGCAAGCGTATCCTGGAAATCAACCCGACGCACCCGATTTGCGAAATGCTCAAGAAGAAAGTGGAAGCGAAGGAAGACCTGGGCGATTGGCCGAAGGCCCTCTACGGTCAGGCTTTGCTTGCCGAAGGCTCTCCGCTCCCGAACCCGGCAGAGTATGTTGCGGCAATTACCAAGTTGCTGACCGCCAGCGTGAAGTGACACAAGGCGCGAAGGATCTAACCCTGAACATTAAAAAGACCGCGATTCACTCGCGGCCTTTTTTCATTCTAAATTCATTTTCAGCCTAAGTCAAAAAAGATGGGAGCAAAGAACGCAACAACAAAAACAACAACTAGGATTACTACACCCAAAATAATTCCCTTGCGTTCACGGGGCTTATAGACTTCTGGCGCATATTCCGGGAGACATTCCTTTATTTTAGAAGCGCCTAATCTTCCCAAAATGAAAATGGAAACAAAAAACCAGACCATTCCCAAGATATCGTAGACATTCAAGGTTTCCGGAGATGTCATTTTAGAGCCAGCGGTTAGTGCCTTATCTACCATATTCGTCAGGATATTCCACCCAAGCATCGGCAAGAAAAAACTCTTTGCGCTCTTTTCCAGCTCCTTGCGATGGAAAAACCACGAAATAATCGGCCCGCCAAGAGCCATGCTCCACATAAATTTTCCCGCCGGATGCGCAACGGCTGCGGTTTCCGGCACAGGTTCCACGACAACAGTTTCCGGGACTTTGTCTTCGTTCATGTTTTACCTCTGTAAGTTTTTTTGAAATATACAAAAAAAACAGGGTCGGAATGACGACTCTTTTCGTTGACACCGGGCCCATTTTTTGTTAAATTTGAATTTGCGAATGATTTGCAAATTAGAATACAAGACGAAAACGCGACAAGTCATCATGGACTTCATGGTCAAGAATCCTGACCGGATTTTCAAGGCCTCCGATATAGCCCAGGACCTGCGCTCCGTTTCCCTGAGCACCATCTACAGGAACCTCGCCCGTCTCGAAAAAGCGGGCATCGTCCAGATTGTCGGGGCCGAAGAGAACAAGGAACTCCAGTACCGCTACACTGGCCCGAGCAAGTGCCAGGAGAAAATGCACCTCGTGTGCAAGGAATGCGGCAAGTTTTTCCACCTGGAAGGCCCCGCACTCAAGATGTTGCAACTTTCGGTACAGCGCGTAAGCGGCTTTGAACTGGACCAGCAGCAGTCGGTTTTGCTCGGGCGCTGCGCCGGATGCTCCATAGCCGCGAAGAAACCCCTCCCGCGGAGGCGGATGCACCATGTTTAAGGCCCTGTTCGACAAGCTTCTGGTTATCTTGGCGTCGCTCTATGTGTCACGCCACCTGGAACACCATTGCCACGGCGAACATTGCCACGTCTGTCACCATATCCATCGCTGTCTGGAACTGATTACGGTCTGCATGGAAATGGTCGTCGCACCTTTTGAAATCGCGCTCTGCTGCGTGTTTTTCAGGCTCCCCCGCATCAAGGCTCTCGATACGTGCCGAGCCACCCTTGTTTCGCAAAAGGTCCTGTTGTTGAATTGAAGTGCGTCGCACCCAAGACGACGAGCGGTACAAAGCCGCATAACAACATCAACAACATTTGTCCATACGGACAAGGACCTTTATATGAAAAAAATTGCATCCATTGCAATACTGCTTTTTGCGTCGGTATTAATGCTGACCGCCTGCAACACGGAATCCGGGAAAAAAGATTCCGCACCGAAAAAGATTTCCGTCGTCGCGACCATCTACCCGCAGTACGACTGGTTGAAGAACGTGATCGGCGAGCGTGCCGATGCAGTTGACCTGAAACTGCTCATCAAGAACGGCACCGACCTTCACAGCTACAAGCCCTCGGCCAAGGACATTGCGACCATCGCCAAGGCCGACCTTGTCGTTTACGTGGGCGGCGAGTCTGACGAATGGATTGAGAAAGCTCTTGAGGCAACCCCGAAGGAGGGGCGCATCGCGTTGAACCTGATGAAGGCTCTCGGCGACCGCATCAAGGAAGAAGAAGTCGTGGAGGGCATGCAGGTAGAGGAACATCACCATGAGCACGGCGAAGAAGCCGAAGAACATGAGCATGAACATCATGAGCATGCCGAAAAGCACGAAGACGAGCATCATCACCACGAAGAAGTCGAGAACGACGAGCACATCTGGCTTTCGCTGGTAGCGGCCAAATACCTGGTTGGCGTGGACATCGTCAAAGCCCTGGTCAAAATCGACACCGCAAATGCCGAAACATACAGATCGAACGCAGCTGACTATACTGTCAAGCTGAACGAAATTGACGACGAATATGCCGATGCCGTTGCCGAGGCGACCCACGAAACTATCCTATTCGGCGACCGTTTCCCGTTTCGCTATCTGGTGGACGATTATGGCATTAAGTACTATGCCGCATTTGCCGGCTGTTCCGCCGAGAGCGAAGCGAGTTTCGAGACTGTAACCTTCCTTGCGAACAAGATGGATTCGCTTGCGCTCCCCGCCATTTTGACTATCGACGGCAGCGACGGGAGAATCGCCCGAGCCATTCTCGAAGCAAGCAAGAACTCCAAGAACGCGCAGGTCTTGACGCTCAATTCGATGCAGTCGGTGACGGACGAACAGATAAAGGCCGGCGTCGATTACCTCTCCATCATGCGCGACAATCTGGAAGTATTGAAAAAGGCTTTAAAATAATATGAACGAAATAATCCCTCTGATCAAATGCCGCCAGCTGACGCTCGGCTACGGAAGCAAGGACCTGGTCCGCGACCTGGATTACGACGTGAATGTCGGGGACTACCTCTGCATCATCGGACGCAACGGTTCCGGCAAGACAACGTTCCTCCGTGGAATCGCAGGCTTGCTCAAGCCCAAGTCCGGAGATATCGAACTCTGCGAAGGGCTCAAGCGCAGTGAAATCGGTTACCTGCCGCAGATGACGCTAGTCCAGAGGGATTTTCCCGCATCGGTGGAAGAAATCGTTCTTTCCGCATTCCAGGGCAAGTTCCGCCTGCTGCCGTTTTATGGACGGGCCCAGCGGGAGCGCGCCATGGAATGCATGGCGCTCACCCGTACCGAAAGCTTGCGCAAGTCGTGCTTCCGCGAGCTTTCGGGAGGCCAAAAGCAGCGCGTGCTCTTGGCCCGGGCCCTCTGCGCTGCCGATCGTTTATTGCTTCTCGACGAGCCCGTAACCGGCCTCGATCCCGAATCTACGGAAACAATGTACCGCGTCATCAATGACCTGCACAAGAAGGGCATGACCATCGTGATGGTCACGCACGACGTGGACTCCGCCCTGGACGATGCTACCCGCGTGATGAACTTCGACCAAATATCAGTTAAAGGAAGATAAAACCTCAAGTCAAGGAGATCCCCGCATTCGCGGGGATGACAATGTACGGTATGCCAATTGATACGCTTCTTTTCTACCTAGACTTTCCCTTCGTGCGCTACGCGATTGTCGTAGGCGTACTCGTATCGCTCTGTTCGTCACTGCTGGGCGTAACCCTCGTACTCAAACGCTACTCCTATATCGGTGACGGCCTCTCACACGTTGCATTCGGCGCACTTGCCATTGCAGCAGTACTCAAGGTGACAAACAACATGCTCATCATCTTGCCGGCAACCATAGCCGTGGCTGTACTCCTGCTCTGCACCGGGAAAAACGCTCGCATCAAGGGTGATGCCGCCGTCGCCATGGTATCGGTCGGCGCGCTCGCCATCGGCTACCTGCTGATGAACATCTTTTCCACCTCGGCAAACATCTCGGGCGACGTGTGCACTACGCTTTTCGGTTCCACGTCCATCCTCACGCTGAAACTGGAAGAGGTCATCCTGTGCATCGTACTCTCTTGCATAGTCATCTTCTGCTTCGTCCTCTTCTACAACAAGATTTTCTCCATCACGTTCGACGAGAATTTCGCACGAGCCACGGGCGTCAACACTGCACTTTTCAACCTGCTGATTGCCGTCATCGTGGCAACGATTATCGTACTCGCCATGAACCTTGTGGGTGCGCTTTTGGTATCGGCCCTCGTGGTTTTCCCGGCACTTTCGGCCATGCGCGTATTCAAGAGCTTTTTCTCGGTAACGGTCGCTGCGGCCACCATATCCGTGATTTGCTCGCTTATCGGCATCGTAGTCGCTATTCTCGCCGGGACTCCCGTGGGTTCGACCATCGTGGCGGCGGATATCGTAGTTTTCGGTCTATTCTACCTGATAGGTATTGCACGAAACGGCGGTAACTAATTTGTCCAAATATTTCAAGAAAACAGCAATCGCATTCATTGCTGTGCTCCTGTTCGCACTGAACGCCTCCGCGAAGGAAGACCTGGGCGATTGGCCGAAGGCCCTCTACGGTCAGGCTCTGCTTGCCGAAGGTTCTCCGCTCCCGAACCCGGCTGAGTATGTGGCAGCAATTACGAAACTGCTGACGGCTAGTGTGAAGTAATTACGCGCAAAACGTCATTAAAGAAGGCCGCGAAATCGCGGCCTTCTTAATTTTTCGTATCGGATTTCAACAACATTTGTCAAAAAAAACTGGATAAGCGAGCAGAGCAAGGCCGCAACTCTTTTTAGCCAGAACGTTGGATAATCAAGCAAGACAAGGCGCGAGCCTCCGTAGCGTACTAAAGTACGCAAGGAGGCGAGCAACGCAGTATTGCGCCGATTAGCGAACGTTATTACCCGTGGTACAGATTGCCGGATTGGTAATTCGGTTCCGTCGTGAGGTTCACGCCCAGGCGGCGGAACACGCCCACATCGACCTGCGAGAGGATAACGCTGGAATGCACTTCGCAGTGGCGGAGTTCCGGCAGTTTCTCTAGGGCGATTTTCGCGTTGTAGTCCGTGAGAGCACAGACGGAAAGCGCCACGAGGGCCTCGTCCATGTGCAAGCGCGGGTTCTTGTGTCCGAGCTGTTTCGTCTTCAGATTCTGAATCGGCTCGATGACCATCGGCGAAAGCAGGCGCACTTCGTCGGGAATCTTCGCGAGGTGCTTGAGCGCGTCGAGCAACATGGCAGAAGAAGCGCCCAACAGCGAAGAAGTCTTCGCCGAGATGATTACACCGTCATTCAGCTGGATGGCAACCGCCGGGCCGCCAGTTATTTCAGCCTTTTCAACAGCAGCCGCAATCACGGGGCGGTCAACAGTGCTGATCTGCGCCTGCTCCATGATGAGTTCCTGCTTGTAAATCTGGTCCTTTTCCGCATTGCCCTTGCGCACGTCGCAGAGCGTGTTATAGTAGCGGCGGATGATTTCCTGCTTGGCCGCCTCGCAAACGGCATCATCGTCGATAATGCAGTTGCCCGCCATGTTCACGCCCATGTCCGTGGGGCTCTTGTACGGAGATTCACCCAGAATGCGCGTAAACAGCGCGTTCAGCACCGGAAAAATTTCCACATCGCGGTTGTAGTTGATTGTAGTTTGTCCGTAAGCTTCCAAATGGAACGGGTCAATCATGTTCACGTCGTTCAGGTCAGCGGTCGCCGCCTCGTACGCGAGGTTCACCGGATGCTTGAGCGGGATGTTCCAGATGGGGAACGTCTCGAACTTCGCATAACCGGCCTTGATGCCACGCTTGTTCTCGTGATAAATCTGCGAGAGGCAGACGGCCATCTTTCCACTCCCGGGGCCGGGAGCCGTCACCACGACGAGTTCGCGAGTCGTTTCGACAAACTCGTTCTTGCCGTAGCCGTCATCGCTTACAACCAAAGGAATATTGCTCGGGTAACCCGCAATCGGGTAGTGGCGGTAAACCTTGAGTCCCAGTCCTTCAAGCTTCTTCTGGTAAGCAACGGCACTCGGCTGTTCCTGCCAGCGGGTCAGCACCACAGAGCTCACGTAGAGGCCATAACCGCGGAACGCGTCAATCAGGCGGAGCACGTCCTGGTCGTAGGTAATGCCGAGGTCGCCGCGGACCTTGTTCTTTTCGATGTCACCCGCATTGATGGCGATAATGACTTCGGCCTTGTCCTTGATTTTTTCGAGCATGCGGATCTTACTGTCGGGCGCGAAGCCAGGCAACACGCGGGATGCGTGATGGTCATCAAACAGTTTTCCGCCAAATTCCAGGTAAAGTTTTCCACCGAACTTCGCGATGCGTTCGGCAATTTTTTCGGACTGCGTCTTGAGGTACGCTTCGTTATCAAAACCTACTTTAAACATCTTTTTCTACCAATTCAAATTAAAAATTCAACGTTCCAAAAATAAAAATTTTCAGCACGGCCGCAGTCTGTTTTACGAAGTAAAAAACGCCTTTCCTAAAAATGTTTTCGGAAAATTTTTCTTTTTTTCTAATTCGTTAAGTATCAAGAAATTAAGTCCTCCATCAAAAAAAAATCAGGGTCAGCGGCAAGCTCACCCCGATAGACAAGCAACAAACAACAAAATACTATTTCGCGATCTTGTGGACCTTGCCGCCGACGTTCACGAGCAGCACACCCCGAGCGCCGATGCGGATTTCCTGATTCACAGAAGTGATTTCCGAAGCCTTCAGCACACGGCCATTGAGGTCAGCAACAAAGAATTTCGTTCCGACCGCTGCGCCATCGATAAAGAGCGAGTTGCCGGACGCATGGACATTCACGTTGCCGAGAGAAGCCGTGGCAATCACCTTTTCCGGTTTCTTCACCGTCACCTCGTAGAGCTTGCACGATTCAAACGCGTGGAACGTGGTGTCGTTTTCATAACTTACGCCATTGTATTCACCTTCTGCCGTCTTTTTCTCGATCTCGGGCTTCTTCTTCCAAATCTTGAAGTTGCCGGTGAGATGGAGCATAGCGAGGTAATGCACCAGGCCGTCGTAGTAACGCTGGCTACCGACGATGGGCTTGGAATCCCAGGCCTTCTGCAGCACCTTCTTGACCAAATCCTTGTAGCCCTCTTCTTCAAGCAGGGCGTAGGTAGCAACCGCATTCGCGCCCGCCTGGCCGATGGTGAAATCGCCGTATCCGTTGGTGCCGTCCCAGTTGAAATGCCCGTGCCTGTAGCCGTCCTTCTCGAAGAAGTCGGTAATCACCTTCGCGATTTTCGTCTGGCGTTCCATATCCACGCCGAACAGGTAGCTGTCCATGCCGTAGTTCATGGGGCAACGGATGGCATCGAACGCGTACTTGGTGGAGTTGTCGCTGAAAGCGTAATGCGGAGTTCCGTCGAAGTTGCTGTAGTCGCTGCACAGGCCCGACTGCGGGTTTGCGGAATTGTAGATGTGGTCGCGGGTGGCCTTCGTCGCCTTTTTCCACTTGTCGGTGTTGGTAGTCGACCAGCGGCTGAACATGTCCACGAATGCGGGCAAACTGTAAGAGGCGTCGCCCCAAGTGTTGTTGCCATCAGACGGCTGGAAGGTCGCGATAAAAGACTGTTCGCTGTACAGGGATTGGCCGTTGCCTTTCCAGCAGGCCTTCAAGATGCTCTGCGCATCCCTCATGTAGCCTTCGTCGTTCCAGCGGTGGGCAGCAAACAGGAGCGACATCATGAAGTAGATTTCGCCATCGGG
The DNA here is from genome assembly GCF_002374005.1 of Fibrobacter sp. UBA3629. Classification (NCBI taxonomy): domain Bacteria; kingdom Pseudomonadati; phylum Fibrobacterota; class Fibrobacteria; order Fibrobacterales; family Fibrobacteraceae; genus Fibrobacter; species Fibrobacter sp. UBA3629. Next base: position 244,001 of record NZ_DFLC01000012.1, read on the forward strand.
AGCGTTGCCCCAGTCGCGCACGGAACCGTCGCGGTTCGCCTGCCACGCGAAATAGCCGGAGCCGCCCGTGGCAGGGTCCTTCCACATGTGTTTCTTGGCCCAGTTCCAGAGTTTGCCGAACTGTTCCTTGTGGTTGGTCTGCACGGCAATCATCATGCCGTAGCTCATGCCCTCGGAGCGGATGTCGTTATTGTTTATATCGACAATGTAGCCGCCGTCGTTGTCTTCGTAATACACGGTCTTGTCGTTCTGGCCGCCAAAGTAATGGTTCCAGAGTTCATCCAGCTTGTCCTGGATGTCCTTGTCCGTCTTGCCGAGGAAAGTCTTGAACGGGCTCGTGTAATCGCCCGTATAGTAGGCGCCCGTAGATTGCGTGCCATCCTTTTCGCAGTCGGGGCCAAAGTATGCTCCGCTATCGTCGAAGAATGTGCCGGTGTATATTGAATTTTCCGCCGCAATGGCCATAGAGGCACACAGCAGAGCTACCGAAAATACGGATAGGTTTTTCATTTTTCTCTCCAATCGGATTGTTTCAACCTATCCATAACAAACCCATGTATAATATAGATAAGGGAGGCCCGATTTCATCTACCGCACAGAAAAAGCCGTTGTTAGACAAAACAACGCAAAAATACCATTTTTGCACTAAAAACGCAAAAGTGCCTCCAGGGCAGGAATTTCACTAAAGCCCCGGAGGCACCGTTGTACGGAAATCTTTAGGCGATTACGAGACCTTCATTCGTAGCGGTATCGCCCTCAATGTGGAAGGAATTGAGCACCGGATGTTCGCGGTCCATAAGCGAAAGAATCAAGTAACTCGCCCTAGAATCGTAGACAAGGCGCTTATCTTCTTCCGACGGGCGCGAAGGGGATTCCGGATGGGAATGCCAGTTACCCAGCGGCGAGAGGCCGTTTGCACGCATGTCCTTGATGGCGGCAAGTTGTTCCTTGGGGTCCAGCGAAAAATGCTCGTTGGAATGGTCGATATTCGTGAGCAGGTAGACCTTCTCGATATGCTTGTCGCTACCTTCGATGCGCCCCGCAATCAGCCCGCAGGCCTCTTCGGGGAGGTTCTTTTGGGCGTGCGCAAGGATTTTTTCGTATTCAGATTTCGGTAATGTAATCATTTGAAATAATTCCTATGACCATCTATCGTCTTTCGTCTATAGGGCGAAGCCCGTTCTTTCATCTAATTTAGTGTTTCAAGTCGCAGACCGCCTGCTCGTAGTCGATGAGCTGGGTGATGGTCGGGTGCGTGCCGCACACGGCGCAGTCTTCGGTATGCGTCGGCAGTTTCACCTTGCGGAATTCCATCGTGAGCGCATTGTAAGTGAGCAGGTAACCCGTGAGCAGATTACCCACACCGAGAATGTACTTGACAGCTTCCATCGCTTGCAGGCTACCGATGACTCCGCCCATGGCGCCAATCACGCCCGCCTGCTTGCATGTCGGCACGGCATCTTTCGGAGGGGGTTCCTTGAATACGCAGCGGTAGCAGGGGCCCTGGCCCGGAACATACGTCATGAGCTGTCCCTGGAAACGGATGATTCCCGCATGGGAGAACGGTTTCTTCGCCATCACGCAGGCGTCGTTAATGAGGAACTTCGCCGGGAAATTGTCCGTGCCGTCGATGATGAAATCGTAATCCTTGATGAGGTCGAGGATGTTCTCGCTGGTGACGAAGGTGTGGTAAGTAACCACCTTCACGTCGGGGTTCATCGCTTCCATCGTCTCTTTCGCGGACTGCACCTTGGGCTTGCCTACATCGGCCGTCGCATGGATAATCTGGCGCTGCAGATTGGAAAGGTCAACCACGTCGGCATCGGCAATGCCGATGGTGCCCACGCCTGCTGCAGCAAGGTACATCGCCACAGGAGCCCCGAGGCCACCCGCACCAATCACGAGAACTTTCGCATTCAGGAGCTTCTTTTGGCCCTTCGCGCCCACCTCTTTCAAGATGATGTGGCGGGAATAGCGCTCCAGCTGTTCGTTAGTAAATGCCATTAGCAGCCGCCTCCCATGAAGTAGAGGAACTCAACGCTGTCGCCGTCCTTGAGCACGGCCTTGTCAAACGTTCCGCCTTCCACAAATTCCTCGTTTACCGAAACCGTCACGTAAAGCGGGTTGTCAATCTTCTCGGCTTCAATCAGTTCTGCGACGGTGAGGCCGTCCTTGTATTCTTTCTTGTTTCCTGCAACAGTAATAAACATTTTATACTCCTTGGGGGCGCGCCCCGCAATTTAGTCTCCGGCCTTCTTCACGATGAGCGTGAAGGTGCCGTCCTGGTTGTCGTCAAGTTTCAAGATTTCGTGTCCCTCTTCCTTGATGCTGCGCGGCACGTTCTGCACCGGTTCGCCGTCGTTCAGGCGAATAGAAAGGATTTGACCTTCTTCCAGTTCCTCGAGGGCGACCTTCGCCTTCACGAAAGTAGTCGGGCACACGACATCGGTAATGTCGATGGTATCGTCAATTTTGAATTCCTCAGCCATTGTAAACCTCCGTAATTTTTTTCGCAAAGACGTCGCGGCCTATGCGATCAATGGTGTACTTGAAACGTTCACCGGGTTTCGCGTTCTCGGCAAAGAACGTGATGGCCGCATCGCAGATGTCCAGCAGTTTTTGCTTGTCTTCGATGAAGGGGATAATCGTTTCGCCCTTGTTGATGTTGTTGCCGAAAAGACCGCCGAAGGACACGATATAGCCGTGGGTATCTTCCCAGGCATCCGTGGGGCAAGACTTGTAGCAGCGACCGCAGAAGTTGCACTGCGATTCGTCGAAGATAACCTTCTTGTTTTCGACCTTGATGGCTCCCTTGCGGCAAGTCTTTGCGCAAAGCCCGCAGCCGATGCACTTGTCTTCGAGCCACTTGACCTTGATGGCTCCCTTGATGCCCACGTCGTTTTCTTCGGCCTTGAGGCAGTTGTTCTGGCAACCGGTCACGCCGAACTTGAACTTGTGCGGGAGTTCGCGAGCAAAGTAACGGTCGTCGAGTTCCTTGGCAAGCGCGTAGGTGTCAATGCATCCACTAGGGCAAACCGCTTCGCCCTGGCATGCCGTGATGGTGCGCACGCGCGGTCCGCAAACGCCCGGTTCCACGCCGCCTTCGGCCAAGGCCGCCTTCACGTCTTCTACGTTTTCCAGCTTGATGAACGGGATTTCGACGCTCTGCCTGGAGGTCAAATGAGCGTAGCCTTCGCCGTACTTGTCGGCGACTTCCGCGATTTTAGCGAGCTGGGTAGCGGTCAGGTTTCCGCCCACGACGCGCACCCGCAGCGAGAAGTTGTTCTTCTGCTTCTGGCGCATCCAACCGCCCTTTTTAAGAGTTGCATAATCCGTTGCCATTTTTCTGTGTCTCCGTTATTGTCATGCCCGCGAAGGCGGGCATCTCCGTTTAAATATTTTTAATCGCCTGTTCAAAATCTTCTTTCAAATCCTCGATGTCCTCAATCCCGATGCTCACGCGGATAGTCCCTTCGAAAATTCCCGCATGTTCCTTCTGTTCCTTGGAACTGTGCGTAAAGATGGTGCTTTCCGGGTGAATTACCAGCGTGCGGATATCCCCGATATTGGTGGCGATGGTGGCGTACTTGAGCCCGTTAATCAGTTTGAACGCCCTTTCCTTCGTGCCCGCGTCAATCGTGAGGATTGCGCCTCCCCTGCCGCCAAGCTGCTTCTGCACCAGGTCGTAATAGGGGCTGCTTTTCAGGGCCGGATAGTTGACAGAAATGTCATCAAAACCCTGCAAAAATTCCGAGAGTTGCAGCGCGTTGCTGCAAAGGCGATCCATGCGCAGGCCGAGAGTTTCGAGCCCGAGCGAATTGAGGAAAGATGTTTGGGGAGCAACGCAGCAACCCACATTGCGCCAGATTCCGTTGCGCAGTTTCGCAATGTAGGCGAACTTGCCAAAACGTTTGTATTCCTCGAGGCCCTTGTAGCGGGCGTAATCCCAAGGAAAGTTCCCGCTATCAACAATGAGGCCGCTAATCGCAGAACCGCTGCCGTTAATATACTTCGAAGATGAATGCACCACGATATCCGCGCCGAAATCGAAGGGATGCACAAGGTACGGGGTTGCAGTCGTGCTATCGACGATAAACGGGACACCGCCCTCGTGGGCAACATCCGCAACGGCCTTCAGGTCAACGACATTCAGTTTCGGGTTCCCGATAAGTTCGGTAAACACCGCCTTAGTCTTTTCGTTCAGTTGCTCGCGGACGCTTTCGGCGGTCACTTCGGTAACGAACCGCGTCGTGATGCCGAACGCCTCCAGGTCGTGGAACAGGTCGATAGTGCCGCCAAAAAGCCCGGCACTCGCAATCACCTCGTCACCCGCGTGCAAAATGTTCAAAAGCGAGATAGTCACCGCGGCCATGCCCGAAGAGCAGGCCACCGCGCCAATGCCCTTCTCGAGCGACGCGATTCGGCGCTCAAAGGAATCGTTCGTGGGGTTCGCGATGCGCGTATACGCAAAACCTGGAGCCTTGTTGTTGAACACGGCTTCGAGTTTTTCGGCAGAATCCTGTGAAAAGGCGCTCACCTGGTAAATCGGCGCAAGCGTAGAACCGCTACATCGGTCACTACCAAAATTCTGGTGCAATAAAGCAGTATTGAATTCCATTCAGCATGTCTCCGTACATTTTTTATCCGCAGCCAAATATAGAACGGGATTTCAACCCCGTCCAATACTTAATTTTTATGCGGAATTATCAGTTTTTTCTATAACAAAGCCGCATCCGTTCGTTAAATCACCACCACCGGCTCACGCAGCGACTTGTTTTCGAGCAGGGTCGCGGTATCGCCCTGAGTCACGAACATGCGATAGATGAACACATCCACCTTCTCGCCCACCTTGATTCTCGGCTGATCGAAGGAGCGCCGCGCCGTAAGCAAGACCCCGTTCACGCGGACGCGCAGTTCGATACCGTAACCACGGAAATCCACTTCTTCCACGACGCCTTCTTCTGCAGAATTCTTGTACTTCTGCACTTCAGTTTTCTTGGTGACCTTCACGAATTCCGGGCGCACAATCGCATTTTCCGCATTCTCGAGGATGTCAAAACGACGGAAATTACTATAGTCCTTGAAAATGCTAGGTTGCCCGAAGAACGATGCCGTAAAGGCGGTTTTCGGGTTGCTGTAAACCTCGTACGGCGTGCCCACCTGCTCGATGCGGCCCCTGTTCGTGATGATGATTTCGTCGGCGACTTCGATGGCTTCGTCCTGGTCGTGGGTCACAAAGATGCTCGTGACGCCGAGCTTCTGGATCATACCCTTGAGCCAACTGCGCAGTTCCTGACGCACCTTCGCGTCGATAGCGGCAAAGGGTTCGTCGAGCAGGAGCAACTGCGGATTGGGAGCGAGCGCACGCGCAAAGGCAACACGCTGGCGCTGCCCGCCCGAAAGTTCGCTGGGGTAACGTTTCTCGAGCCCGGAAAGGCCCACCAGTTCCAAGAGTTCATGGACGCGTTCCTTGATTTCATTCGCGGGCTTCTTCGCAATCTTTAGTCCAAATGCAACATTGTCAAAGACCGTCATGTAGCGGAACAGGGCGTAACTCTGGAACACGAAACCGATACCGCGCTTGCTTGCGGGCACATCGTTGATGACCTTCCCGTCGATGATGATTTCGCCACTGTCCGGGTTCTCGAGCCCCGCAATCATGCGGAGAATCGTCGTCTTGCCCGAACCGCTCGGGCCCAGAAGGCCAATCAGCTTGCCTTTCTCGATGCCGACAGTTACATCGTCCGAGGCCTTGAAATTTCCGAAATGCTTGTTGATATGTTTGAGTTCGACGTACATAAAATCTCCTTTCAAGGCTATTTCTTTCTTCCCTTATGTTCAATGACGCTTCTTGCAACCAGAATGAGAATGGCAAGCATCACCAGTATCGACGCCACCGCAAACGCAGGCACGTACTGGAACTCGTTAAAAAGGATTTCCACATGGAGCGGGAGCGTGTTGGTCTTTCCGCGCAAGTGGCCCGAAATGACAGACACCGCACCGAATTCGCCCATGGCACGCGCCGCGCAGAGCACCACGCCGTAAAGGAATGCCCACTTGATATGCGGGAAGGTGATGCGCCTGAAAATCGTAAAACCTTTCGCACCCATGAGCGCCGCCGCCTCTTCCTCGTCGGTTCCCTGCGATTCCAGCACCGGAATCAATTCACGCGAAATGAACGGGAACGTCACGAAAATTGTTGCAAGCACGATTCCCGGCACCGCAAAGACAATCTTGATGTCGGCATCCTGCAACAGCGGGAAAATCGGGCTCTGGCGACCGAAAGTGAGCAAGAAAATGAGGCCCGCGATAATCGGCGAAACCGTCACCGGCAAGTCAATGAGCGTCGCGAGAATCTTTTTTCCCTTGAACTTGAACTTCGTGAGGCTCCATGCGGCACACAGCCCGAATACCGTATTGATGGCGACCGCAAAAAACGAAGCCTCCAGCGTAAGAAGTATCGCCTTGATGGTGTAATCGTCGGCAACCGCCTTGCTGTACACCGCAAAGCCCTGCTTAAAGGCCTCGGTAATTACCGTAATCAGCGGGAGAATAAGCATCAGGAATACGAAAAGAAGGCTTATGCCAATCAGCGAATACCTGACCAGCTTAGAACCCTTCGTATCGCGATGAAGTCCACCCTGTATAGCAGTACTCATTAGCTACCTCCCTTGAGAATCTTGGCGTTCCTGTTCTGCACCACGTTCACCAGGAACAGCGTGATGAACGACGCCACCAGCATCACGAGGGCGATTGTCGTCGCGCTGGAATAGTCGTATTCCTGCAGTTCCGACATAATGATGAGCGGTGCGATTTCTGTTTCGAAGGGCATGTTGCCCGCAATGAACACGACGCTACCGTATTCGCCAAGGCAGCGCCCGAAAGCGAGCCCGAAACCCGTAAAGATGGCGGGAATCAGTTCCGGCAATATTACCTTCCAGAAAATCCGCGTGCGACTTGCGCCCAGCACACCCGCGGCCTCTTCGTAGGCGGGATCCAGTTTTTCGAGCACCGGCTGCACCGCGCGAACCACGAACGGGATGCCGATAAACACCAGCGCTACCGTAATGCCGATGCGCGTGAACGCAATCTTGATGCCGAAATTCGCGAAAAAGCCGCCTATAAGGCCCGTATCCGCAGTGAGCGCCGTAAGCGCGATGCCCGCCACCGCCGTAGGGAGCGCAAACGGGAGTTCGATCGTTCCGTCCACGATGCGCTTGAGCGGGAACGTGTAACGCACCAGCACCCAGGCGAGAACCACGCCCATCACCGCGTTGATAAGCGATGCGATAAAAGCCGTCAAGAAACTCACTTTAAAACTGGACAGCACGCGCGGCCGCGTGATGACATCGATAATCTCGCTTGCACTCATCTGGGCCGAAAACACGACCAGCGAGGCAAGCGGAATCAACACCACCACGCTCAAAATCGCCAGGGTCACCCCTGTTGTAAGGCCGAAGCCCGGTATGACAACACTCTTTCTTTTCATAAGCGTCGCCAAATATAGAACGGGATTTCACGCGTGTCCAATACTTAATAATTATGCTGAATTATCAATTTTTTCTATAACAAACAGGGTGTAACCGACATGCGAAAATATTTATATTACCACTGAAAATTTGGAGGCATTAGATGAGCTTGACACTTGAACGCGCAAAAGAAATCAATAAGGGCCACGTAACCGAAGAATCGCTGGTCATCCATTCCCTCAACGTATGCTACGCCATGGGTGCCATGGCCAAACACTTCGGCGAAGACATTGAACACTGGCAAGCCGTGGGCTACCTGCACGATTACGACTACCAGGAATTCCCCGAAGAACACCTGCAGCACACCGAAAAGGAACTGCTTGCGCAGGGCGTCTCCGAAGAAGACGTGCGCGCCATTTTGGCACACGGTTTTGAAATCGTGAACCAGGTGGAACCCAAGACCAACATGGAAAAGAGCCTGTTCACCGTCGACGAACTCACCGGCATCATTCAGGCCTGCGCAAGGATGCGCCCCAACGGAATCCTGGACCTCGAAGTGAAAAGTTTCATGAAGAAGTTCAAGGACAAGAAATTCGCCGCCAAGTGCAACCGCGACTACATTCTGAAAGGCTGTGCCCTGCTCGGCATGGACGTGAAAGACGTCGCCGCCATCTGCATCGAGGGCATGCGCGAACACGCCGCAGAAATCGGCCTGGCGGGGAACGCCGGGGCTCAATAAAGGAATAAAACTTAAAATATCAAAAAATCCCCGCTACGGAGAGCAGGGATTTTTGCTATGACATATTTCATGGACCCTATCGCGCTCCGCGCTCCAGGGTGACAAGTTCTTACTTCTTTTCGTAAATCTGGTCAAAGATGCCGCCGTTGGAGAAGTGCGTTCCCTGCGCCTTGTCCCAACCGCCGAAGTGCTCGATAGAAATCAAGTTCACGTTCTGGTCGAATTCCTTGTACTGGTCGAGAATGGCCTTGTTGGAGGGGCGGTAATGGTTCTTCGCTGCAATGTGCTGGCCGTCGTCGCTGTAGAGGTAGCTCAGGTATTCGGTGGCAAGTTCGCGGGTACCGCGCTTGTCAACCACCTTGTCCACGATGGCAACGGAGGGTTCTGCCAGGATGCTGATGCTCGGGATTACGATTTCGTAGTCGTTCGGGTAGTCCTTGAGAGCTAGGAACGCTTCGTTTTCCCAAGAGAGCAGCACGTCGCCCTGGCCGTTTTCGATGAAGGTCGTGGTGGAGCCGCGAGCGCCCGAAGCGAGCACGAGAACGTTGGCGTAGAGTTTCTTCACGAAATCCTTCGCCTTTTCCTGGTCGCCGTTATACTGGTTCTCGGCCCAAGCCCAGGCGGCGAGGTAATTCCAGCGCGCGCCACCGGAAGTTTTCGGGTTCGGAGTGATGATGCCAACGCCCGGCTTCACGAGATCGCCCCAATCCTTGAGTCCCTTCGGGTTGCCCTTGCGGACCAGGAACACGATGGTGGATGTGTACGGGGAGCTGTTCAGCGGGAATTCCTTGACCCAGCCGTCTTCGATGAGGCCCGCGTCGCGCACGGCGTTCACGTCGAATTCAAGCGCGAGCGTCACCACGTCGGCTTCGAGACCGTTGGCCACTTCCAAGGCCTGCTTGCCGGAACCGCCGTGAGACTGCGTGATTTCCACTTCGCCACCGGTCTTTTCTTTCCAGTGCTTCTTGAAGACTTCGTTGTAGTTGGCGTAGAGTTCGCGGGTCGGGTCGTAAGACACGTTGGTGAGCGTCTGCTTTTCGACCTTCTTGGCGGATGCATCGCTCTTCTGTTCGTCAGAAGAAGAACATGCGCTAAAACCGATAGTTCCCGCAATCAAGAGACTTGCCGCAATGGCGGACTTGACAAAATTCTGATTCATTCTTGTACCTCGCTGGTTTATTGTTTTTTGTTTGTTGTTTTTTTTGTGCGCCGAAATATAGAACCCGTTTTTGCCATTGTCCAATACTTAATTCTTATGCGGTATTATCGGATTTTTTTATAAGTATCGAACGCAAAATAGCCTTTTGCTATCGGCAGGTATAAGAAAATAGTATAGCACCGGATATTGCGCCACGTAAACCCGATTTGTATTTTATAGTATCACCCCAAAATTCAAGAGGTCAATATGTATTCTACCCACTATATGGATTTGCTCATGCAAAATTCCCCGTGGAACCTAATTTACTTTATGGCAATCCCGGTAGTGCTTGCCGAAACGGTCGCCATCACGGAACTGCTTTTGCCCTATGCAGATAAACGAAGCAACATTGTAAAAAAGATAAACCGCGTCTGCGGAGTGTTGGGTGGAATCGCCTTTGCTATCATCGCCATTTACTTTATTCCAAATATCGTCGTGCCACTTGCATCTAACGGTGAATTTCGCACCTGGGTCGACGCCGTTGCCATCGGTTCCTACGTGATTGCCGCCGTCCCCATGATTTTGCTGGCATTACTCAATGTGCGCGTATTGTGGCGAAAGGCCAGCGAATTGCACCGTTCACTCGCGCGCATTTTGCTATTGGCGGCATTCCTCGTATTCTCCCACATCGCCATGATTTTTGGCATGGTGGATCCGGGCATTGCCGGCTATTCCCCCGACAAGGCGACCTCTGCGGTATCAGCCCCTGCGGTAGAGATGGACCACCATCATCACCACCATCACTAAATACTTTTATACACGACAAAAAAAATGTCCGAAGTCAAAAAATTCCTTGCAAAAGATTTCTACACGGTCAATGCTCAAAATTCGACACTGCTCGATGTCCGCGAACCCAGCGAATCCATCGTACGCCCTGTAAATGGTGCGCTGCAGGTTCCGTTCTTTGAACTGTCCAAGAAGATAGACAGCCTCCCGAAGGACAAGCCCGTTTACGTGTTCTGTTCTACGGGAGACCGTTCCGAAGAGGTCGCTGAAATCCTCGCCGACCGCGATTACGACGTGTACAATGTGGAAGGCGGGCTTGACGCCGTCCCGAAAATTCACTATGTGGATGCTAAGGGCCTCAAGTGCCCAGGCCCAATCGTGAAGGTGGACGAAGCGGTCAAAAGTGTATCCGTCGGCGAAGAAGTCCAGGTGGAAGCGACCGAGAAAGCGTTCTTTTCGGATGTGGATGTCTGGTGCCAGCGAACCGGCAATGAATTGAAATCGCTTTCCGAAAAAGACGGCGTAATCTATGCGACCATCGTAAAGCGTGACGCGCCCCAATCTCTCGAAAAAAGGGATTTTGAGCATGGCAAGACGTTTGTCGTTTTCAGCGGCGATTTGGACAAGGCGATAGCCTCTTTCATTATGGCGAACGGAGCTGCCGCCATGGGACGCCCGGTTACCATGTTCTTCACCTTCTGGGGAGTAAGCATTTTGCGCAGGCCCGAAAAGGTGCGCGTCAAGAAATCGCTCATCGGAAAAATGTTTGGATTCATGATGCCCCGCGGTTCCAAGAAACTCGGACTTTCGCGCATGAACTTTGGCGGAATCGGCGCCAAGATGATTCGCGCGGTCATGAAGCAGAACGGAGTTTCTTCGCTAGAAGAACTGATTGAAAGCGCAAGGCAAAAGGGCGTGAAGTTTGTCGCCTGCCAGATGTCGATGGAACTCATGGGAATCACAGCCGAAGAGTTGATTGACGGCGTGGAACTTGGCGGTGTTGCGACCATGCTCGGTTCCACTGAAAAATCCGACTTGACCTATTTTATTTAGGCGAAGCATGCATTATGTATGATTTCGATACCGTCATTGACCGTCGAAATGACGATTCTATAAAATGGAAAGTCGCCGAAAACGAGTTGCCCATGTGGGTGGCGGATATGGATTTCCGGACTGCGCCTGAAATTCTGGAGGCTCTCCGAAATCGCCTGGAACTTGGCATCTTTGGTTATACGGACATTCCCGATTCGTGGTATAAAGCCTACATTGACTGGTGGGAAAAGCGACATGGCATGAAGATGGAGAAAGCGAATTTATTTTTCTCAACGGGTGTCGTCTATTCCATTTCGGCCATAATCAAGCATTTGGCGACCGCAAATGAAAATGTCATCGTTCAGTCGCCCGTTTACAACAACTTTTATAATTGTATCGAAGATGCAGGGCGGCACGTGTTGGAAAATCGCCTACTGTATAAAGACGATGCTTACTCGATTGACTTTGCGGACTTGGAAGAAAAGTTCTCTGACCCGCAAACAAGCCTGATGATTCTTTGCAATCCCCATAATCCGATTAGTAAAATCTGGAAAACTGAGGACCTGGCAAGAATTGGGGAACTTGCAAAAAAATATAGCGTGACCGTTATCGCGGATGAAATTCATTGCGACATCACGAGACCGGGAACATGCTACACGCCTTTTGCCGCCGTGTCGGAGGCTTGCCGTGAGGTGAGCATAACCTGTATCGCGCCGACAAAGACTTTCAACCTGGCTGGGCTCCATACATCGGCAGTGTATGTACCGAATCCTGCTTTGCGGAGAAAGGTTCGACATGCGCTGCACGCAGACAAGTTCAGCGCGCCCAATTCTTTTGCGACAGTGGCTACCGTCGCCGCCTTTGAGCAAGGCGAAAAATGGCTTGATAGCCTGCGTGAATATGTTTTCGAAAACCGTAAGTTCGTCGAAAACTTTTTAGCAAAAGAACTTCTGGAGATTTCTGCCGTGAAGGGCGACGCCACCTATCTCGTGTGGCTTGATATTTCATCATTGAAAGATACGGGAAGGAATGTTGCCGCCTATTTAAGGCGAAAGACAGGCCTGTTCCTTATCGGAGGCGATGCCTATGGTTCTGGCGGAGAACATTTTTTGAGAATGAACATCGCCTGCCCCAGAAGCATTTGCCTTGACGGGTTGAGTCGCCTTAAGCAGGGCGTAAAATCCTTTGAAACTGAAAATTTAGGGTAAATTATGTCTTTGACACGAGAAGAAGCTCTTGAAATTTTGAACGCGAATGCAGATTCGCTGTCGAACCTTATTGAACAGGCGTACCAACTGCGCACGAAATACAAGGGAAACCGCGTAAGCATCCAGCTGCTGACCAATGTCCGCAGCGGAAACTGTACGCAGAACTGCGCGTATTGCGCCCAGTCGCGCGACTCCGAGGCACCTATTGAAAAGTACCGCTATGTAGAGGATAAAAAACTCTATGGCGACAACGACCTCGTTGACGAAATGCATTTGGCGAGACACTGCATCGGGCTCAGCGGCATCCGTTTTGCGGACGATGACATCGAAAAACTTGCCGAACGCATCCGCAAGATGAAAAAGAACGACACGCAAATCTGTTGTTCCATCGGGTTCCTGACCGAAAAGCAGGCGTTGATTCTTAAAGAGGCAGGCCTCAACCGCATCAATCACAACCTGAACAGCAGCCGTCGTTTTTACCCGAGCATCTGCACCACGCACACTTACCAGGAACGAATCGACAACCTGAAAATGCTGAAGGGCCTCGGCTTCGAAATCTGCTCCGGCGGCATCATCGGCATGGGTGAAACGCCCGAAGATGTCGTCGATATGCTTTTCGAACTGCTTGAAATCAATCCGGATTCGGTGCCCATCAATTTCTTGTTGCCGGTAGAAGGCACGCGCCTAGCGAAGCGTGATATTTCGGCGCTGACGCCCGAATACTGCATCAAGGTGCTTTGCCTTGCGCGCCTGATGCTCCCGAAATCGGATATCCGCTGCGCCGCCGGTCGCGAAGTGTATTTCAAGGGGCACGAGAAGACGCTCTTCAAAATCGCTGATTCTATTTTTGCCTCGGGCTACCTCACCGAAGGCGGCCAGAGCCTCGAAGAAACGTTCCGCACCATCGAGGCGGCGGGCTTCACCTGGCAAGTAGAAAGCGAATCATCCCACTAACTTCAAGAAATACCGGTGAATGCTCGTGTCGCTATTAAGTTCCGGGTGAAACGAAAGTGCAATCTGGTTCTTGTAGCGAACGGCAACGATTTGCTCGGGAGCATCTGCAGTATTTGAACTTGCCGTACGCGAAAGGACTTCGACGCCTTTGCCGACTGATTCAAAGAAGGGCGCGCGAATAAAGGTCTGCGGAACTTTTCCGACGTGCGCGACTTCGTTTTCCGTAAAGAAACAGCCAAGCTGCCTTCCGTAAGCATTCCTGCGAATAATGGCGGGGAGTGTCGCGAAATGCGCCTTGTTTTCGCCTGCAATTTTTTCGGCAAGGAGGATTGCGCCGGCACATGTTGCAAGCACAGGCAGGCCTTCGACAATCTTTTTTCGAAGAGGCTCGAAAAGCCCCAAATCGTGGAGCAGCTTCCCTTGCACGGTGCTTTCGCCACCGGGGAGTACGAGACCGTCTAAATGGCGGTCAAGGTCGCGTAACTGCCTGATTTCAAATACTTCGGCGCCCAGCGATTTGAGGATGCGTTCATGTTCAATGAACGCCCCCTGCACCGCGAGTACGCCAATTTGCGGTCTAATTCCCATTACTTTCCCCTTTCGGCCATCAGCAACGCGATTTCCTGTTCGTTGATACCGACCATGGCTTCACCCAAGTCTTCAGAGAGCTTGGCGATAAGCTTTGCATCGGTGTAATTGGTAACTGCCTGCACAATGGCTGCGGCACGCTTGGCGGGGTTGCCGGACTTGAAGATTCCGGAGCCTACGAAAACGCCTTCGGCACCGAGTTGCATCATGAGGGCGGCATCGGCGGGGGTGGCAACACCACCGGCAGCGAAGTTCACCACGGGGAGTTTCTTGTTGTCGTGAACGAAGCGCACCAGGTCGTACGACACCTGGAGTTCCTTGGCACGGTTATAGAGCTCGTCTTCGCGCATGCTCGAAATGCGGGCGATTTCCTGGTTCATTAGGCGCATGTGTCGTACGGCCTGGACGATGTCGCCCGTACCCGGCTCCCCCTTAGTACGGATCATCGATGCGCCTTCTTCGATACGGCGCAGCGCTTCGCCTAAGTCCTTCGCGCCGCAGACGAACGGAACGTCAAATTCGCGCTTGTTGATGTGAAAAATGTCATCGGCAGGAGAAAGCACTTCGCTTTCGTCAATGTAGTCAATCTCGATAGCCTGCAAAATCTGCGCTTCGGCAAAGTGGCCAATACGGCATTTGGCCATGACCGGGATAGAGACAGCATCCTGAATGCCCTTGATCATCTTGGGGTCGCTCATGCGCGATACACCGCCCGCGGCACGGATGTCGGCAGGAATGCGTTCCAGGGCCATCACGGCGGCGGCACCTGCGGCTTCGGCGATTTTGGCCTGTTCGGGGGTTGTCACATCCATAATGACACCGCCTTTGAGCATCTGGGCAAGATTCTTATTGAGTTCGTAACGATTCTGGTCAGCCATGTAAATCTCCTTGAAAGTGATTGTTTTGTTTACGGCGCTTAATTTAAAACATTCGCTTGACCTGCACAATATTCAGTTTTTTACTATTTTTGTAAGGTCAGTTTAATATCAGATTTACAAATTCAATAAGGTCAGTTTCATGTTCACTTACGATATGTCCAAGGCGGGAGCAAACAGCCTCTACCATTACCTGTACCAATGCATCAAAAAAGATATCGTAGGCGGAAACGTCCTTGCCGAAGAACAGCTCCCTTCTAAACGTAATCTTGCGCAGAATCTTGGCATTAGCGTCGTGACGGTTGAAAATGCTTACGCCCAGCTCCTCGCCGAAGGCTACATTTACTCGCTCCCTAAAAAAGGCTTCTTTGTTGTAGACATAAATGCTGCGGTTAACGCGCAAGTCCATCGGAACCGCAAGAAACCCCGCACGCGCAGGCTTCACGCAGACCCCTCCGATGAATCAGAACATATCAACCCGAAATATGTCGCCGATTTCGCAAGCAACGGCGCCGACATCGAGGCGTTTCCCTTTACCACTTGGGCAAAAATCACTAGAGAGGTCCTTTGCGAAAGGCAAAAAGATCTGTTGCAAGTTTCTCCGGGAATGGGTTCGCTGGAACTTCGCCGAGCCATCGCTCGCATGCTCCGCGAATTCAGAAATATCCAGGTATCGCCCGAACAAATTGTCATTGGTGCCGGGACCGATTACCTTTACGGCTTGCTAGTACAATTGCTTGGATTTGACAAGTGCTATGGCGTAGAAGACCCTGGTTGGAGCAAAATATCGAAGCTGTATAGCCAATACGGCGTCAAAGTTCGTCACGTCCCTATTCTGAACGATAACTTTGTGGATTCGGTCGCAGATTTCGGCGTTGACGTGATGCATATTTCCCCTGCCCATCATTTTCCGACAGGAAAGGTGATGCCCATTGGCGAGCGTTACCGCCTGCTCAGCTGGGCTACTGAATCGCCGAGACGCTACATTGTAGAAGATGATTATGACAGCGAATTTCGCATGACAGGAAAGCCTATTCCTGCGTTGCAAAACATCGATGTTTCTGAGAAGGTGATTTACCTGAATACATTCTCCAAAACAATGACATCTGCGATTAGGCTTAGTTATATGGTGCTCCCGCCGCATCTTGTCGAAAAATTTCATCAGAAACTTTCGTTCTACTCTTGTTCTGTATCGAATCTGGACCAGTACGTCATGGCTAAATTCATCGACTTGGGGTATTACGAGACTCACATCAACCGCATGCGTAACCTTTACCGCGCCAAGCGCGACGCGCTGCTGTCGGCAATAAGAAAAAGCAGGCTTTCAAGCGTTGTTCGCATTTATGAAGAAGATGCCGGTCTGCACTTTATTTTGGAAGCGTCGATAAAATGTTCTGATTCCGATTTTTGCAGGCAGCTGCGCCAAAAAGGCGTTAACATCAAGGCCCTTTCGGAATACTATTTCGAAGCGCAGCCCTCTGTGCACAAGTTCGTCATTAACTATTCCTCGGTGGATAAGAGGAATGTGCAAAAGGCGGTGCAGGCTTTCGCATTGCTCTGTAAGTAAAGAACGCCCTTGGCGTTTAATAACGTCGAGGACGTGTTTTGCGAGTCGAGATGCAAAAGCGACTTACTTTTCGGCGCGCAATCTCTTTGCTGCTGCCACAAGGTTCTTGAGGCTTGCCGTCGTTTCGGTTTCGCCACGGGTCTTGAGGCCGCAATCCGGGTTCACCCACACGTTCTGCTGCGGAACCTTCGCAATAATCTTGTGGAGCGCATCCACAATTTCCTGTTCCGAAGGCACGCGCGGAGAGTGAATGTCATACACGCCCGGGCCCACCTGCGTTTCGAACTTGGCTTCGTTCAGGGCGTCAAGCAGCTTGAGGTCGGAACGGCTAGCTTCGAAGGTGATTACGTCGGCATCCATGTTGTCGATATCGCGCACGATGTCGTTGAATTCGCTATAGCACATGTGCGTGTGAATCTGCGTTTCGGGCTTGACCTTCGCGTGCACTAGGCGAAATGCCGGAATAGCCCAGTCGAGGTATTCCTTGTGCCAGTCGCTCTTGCGGAGCGGCAACTTCTCGCGGAGGGCGGCTTCGTCAATCTGGATAATACGAATGCCGTTCTTTTCGAGGTCCAGGACTTCGTCACGGATTGCGAAACCGATTTCCTGTGCCTGCACCTTCAGCGAAACATCTTCGCGCGGGAACGACCAGTTGAGAATCGTCACCGGGCCCGTGAGCATGCCCTTCACCGGTTTCTTGGTGCAGCTCTGAGCGTATACGGACCATTCGACCGTAATCGGAGCGCTGCGGCTTACGTCGCCCCAGACTACAGGAGGTTTCACGCAACGGGTGCCGTAGCTCTGCACCCAGGCATTTTGCGTAAACACGAATCCGTCAATCTTGGAACCGAAATATTCCACCATGTCGTTGCGTTCGAATTCGCCGTGCACAATCACGTCGAGGCCGATTTCTTCTTGCAGTTTGATGCATTCTGCAATCTTCTTCTGGTTGAACGCAACGTACTGTTCCTTGGAAATTTCACCCTTGCGGAAGGCAGCTCGGTTCGCACGGACTTCAGCCGTCTGCGGAAAAGACCCGATGGTAGTCGTGGGGAAAGCAGGCAGCTTGAATTCAGCCTTTTGCACTTCGCGGCGCTTGAGGCGGCTCGGCTTGCGTTCGAAATCAGCGGAGGTGAGGGTGGCAAGTTCTGCCTGCACCTTGGCGTTCGCCTGCACACGCGGGGTTGCAAACAAGGCCTTATTCTTTTCGAGAGCGGCAGCATCACCGCTTGCGATCTCGGCAAGTTCCACAAGCTTTTCCTCGGCGAAGGCAAAGTGACGGAGCGTTTCGGCGGGGAGTTTCTGTTCGGCGGCAACCGTATACGGCACATGCAACAGCGAGCAAGAAGTTCCGACTACCACGTTTTCGGCACCGACAGCCTTCTCGATTTCAGCCAGCAGGGCATTCTTCTGTGCGAAATCGGCGCGCCAGATATTCTTGCCGTTCACGACGCCGGCAAGCAAGAGCGTGTTCTTCGGGAAGCCGGACTTGACAAGTTCCAGCGACTTGAGACCTTCCACAAAATCGAGACCGATGGCATCGAAGCCGAGGGCAACCACATCCTGGTACACATCGCGGATATCACCAAAGTAAGTCTGCAAGGCAACCTTGAGGCCTGCGGCACGCACCTTCTTGATAAGTTCCACATAAATAGACTTGAAAAGTTCCTTTTCTTCGGCGGTCACGTCAAACACCAAGGCGGGTTCGGCAAAGCTAATCCATTCGGCTCCGGCGGCGGCAAGCAGTTCGGCAACCTTCGCGTAAGCAGCGACTGCAGAGGCAACAAAATCCTTGGCCTTCTTTTGACCGTTGTAACGGGCCAAGCGGAGGAACGTGTAGGCGCCAATCAAAGTCGGCACGGTCTGGATTCCAGCAGCCTTCGCTTCGTTGTATTCCTGCACCGGCTTGGAATCATTCACCTTGAATTCAGAAGCGTCATCGATTTCCGGAACAATGTAGTGGTAGTTCGTGTTGAACCACTTCTTCATGGGGAGGGCCTTCACGTCGCCCTTTTCGCCCTGGTAGCCGTGGGCCGCAGCAAAGTATGTTTCGAGAGCGCTCAGTCCGAGTTTCTTGTAGCGTTCCGGAACAATGCCGAACAAGAATGCGGTATCGAGAACGTTGTCGTAGAACGAGAAATCGTTCGAGGGAATAAAGTCGATGCCGGCGGCCTTCTGCTTTGCCCAACCGTACTGACGGATTTCAGTGGCGGCGTTCTGGAGCTCCGCTTCGGAGATTTCGCCCTTGAAGAACTTTTCGCTTGCAAACTTGAGTTCACGGGCCTTACCAATGCGCGGAAAACCGATTACAGATGTTTTTTTATTGCTCATAGTGTTTTACCTACCTTTTTTGTTTGTTTTTCGATTACGCCGCCAAATATATCTCCTTTTTCACCATCGGTAAAATACTATTTTTTACGCATTCACCATAGCTTAAAACTATGGTACAAACAAAAGCAAACCCGATAACTGGCTATAAGAAAGGTCTATGACTTTACAACAACTTAAATATGCTATCGCCATCGCCGACACACGCAATATCACCGAAGCATCGAAGCGGGTATTCATATCACAACCGAGCCTTACGGCAGCTATCCACGAGCTCGAAGAAGAAATGGGCGTTACCATCTTCAACCGCTCCAATAAAGGCGTCACGATCACTAACGAGGGCGACGAATTCCTTTCTTACGCAAGGCAAGTTTTGGAACAGGCAACCCTGATGGAAGACCGCTACAAGGGTGGCAAAGGCGGCAAAGGCGGCAACACCATCTTCTCCGTGAGCTGCCAGCATTACTCTTTTGCCGTCAACGCATTTGTCGATGTCATCCGAAAATTCGGTGGTCCGAGCTACGATTTCACGCTCCGGGAAACACAAACTAACGAAATTATCGACGATATTGCCAAGCTAAAAAGCGAAATTGGCGTACTTTATTTGAGCGACAAGAACGAAAAAGTCATCAAAAAACTCATTCAAAAGAACAATTTGGTCTTTGAGCCGCTCTTTGCGACCCCTTTGCACGTGTTTATGTCGTCCAGGAACCCTCTCGCTCGAAAAGAAAAAATCACGCTGGAGGACTTAAAACCGTATCCGTACCTAACCTACGAACAGGGCGACTTCAACTCGTTCTACTTCGCCGAAGAGCCGCTCACCGCCATCGATTTCGATTGTCCACGCAATATCAAGGTTCGCGACCGCGCGACACTTTTCAACTTGCTCATCGGCCTGAATGGCTACACCATTTGCTCGGGCGTCATCAGCCACAAACTCAACGGTCGGAACATTATCGCGAGGCACCTCGACGTTCACGACAAAATGACTATCGGCTACGTAATGCGAAAAGGCGTAACGCCATCGCGCTACGCCAAAGCCTACATTGCAGCCCTTTTAAGGCATTGCAAATAAAAAAAAGACCCCCGGCGCGGGTTACGCCAGGGGAAGGTTTTGGAGATGTAATTACTGGATGCTTGCGGTAAAGCGGGCAGCAATGGCAACATCAGAGAGTTCCTTTTCGCTGTAGGCGCTCAACTGAATTTTGCTGTGCTTGCCGAATTTCTTGATGAGGCTCACCGTCCAGGCGAGTTCATCGGCGCCGGCCTGGATTTCATCGCGATCGCCAACGTATTCAAGTTCCGCATAGAGGCTATTCAAGATGCCCGCAGTCGGGATTTCCACGCCCACGAAGAACGGAACATAGTCGGTACCCTGGGCGTATTCGGACTTGATGGCATTTGCTGCCGAGAGGTTTTCGCCATCACCCGTGGTAATGTAGGCAACTTCGCCGTAGAGGCCGAGATTCTTCGCGAAATAGTAGCTTGCGCGGCCTGCAATGCGGTGCGAGACTTCTGCCGTGTGCTGAATCGGGTCGAGAAGGTTTCCACGGTAGGCGGCGCTGATTTTCGCATCGCCGAGTTTCACGGTTTCTTCGGCGCGGAGGTAACCGGTATCGAACTTGTTGTCGTATGTACCGAGCAACAGGCTGAAGCTAGAAATTCCCTTGTCGAAGCCGAAGCCGAGAGCGTCGTGCTGGTAATCGCGGGCAAGGAAGCCGCGCTTGTTCAGGTGCACGTCCACGTAGGTACCGAAGTTACCGGCAACAGTCCAGTCCGTACGGAAGCGACCGAATTGCGCGCTGAAATCGCCGAAATCAGTATTCCACTTGTACTTGGCGTAGTAGGTATCGGCGCTGATCTTGTCGAAGCTGAAGTTCTTGCCGTCACCGTCCTTGACCTTGTTGCCAAAGACCGGAGAGAAGATACGAATGTTGATTACCGCCTCGAAATCGCCGGAAGTGAACTTTCCGCCGATGTTTGCACGCAAGAAGGAATTGTCGAGCGTATTGTCAGCATCGTTATCGTAAACGGCCTTGATGGCCTGCGCCTGCACGTTTCCGGTGAGTTTGAAAGCGGGTTCCTCTTTCGCTTTTTCGGGCGCGGCAGCTTCTGCCTTCGGGGCTTCCTGGGCAAAGACGTTGGAGGCGAAAAGGGACGTAGTAATGACCGCAGCGGCGGCGAGCTTTGCAAAATTCTGGTTCATTCTTAAACTCCTTGGTTATGGTTATTGTTTTGTTTTTTTGTGCGCACAAATATAGAAGGCATTTTTTACCTTGTCCAATACTTTAATTTTATGCGGAGTTATCGGTTTTTGTTATAAAAAAGATCCCCGCCTTCGCGGGGATGACTATTAAAACGACAACGAGGATGACACTTAGAATGACAATGGCGTGCGTCAGTTGTTACTTTATCACAACCTTCCTGTACGTGTCAAAAACTGTCCACTTCTTGAAGAATTCCTCGCGGCCAATTTCACCCGCTTCGGCGTATTCGCGAAGCAAGCGGGACACGTCCTCGTCGGAGTTGACCTTGATTTCAAAGCCACGTCCGTTAATGACCGAGAAACCGTCGTAAAGGTACGCATCTGCTTCCGTGATTTCGGAAATGCGCCTATCGCGCACCTTCACGGCAACGCTGTCACGCAAAATGATAATGTCGAAATCATCGGGATAGTGGTAACTTTCGCCTACGGTAGGAATTTCGTCACCTACGGTGTAGTGCTGTCTTACGGGCTGTTGCTTCACCACGGAGAGTGTCGCCGTATCGTAGAAAAACTCTTCGAAGATTTCTCCGCGACCATGGCGTTCGCCCTGCACGAATTCAGCCTTTTCGCCTGCAGCAATCTGCCTTTCGTAAAGGCCTTCCACAACGCCACATGCCGATGTCGCATGGGTCACGCGGTCAATCAAAATCAGTTCGCCCAGAGTCTTGTGCTTTTCAAAGAGGTCCACGACAATGGCTTCAGCAAACACAATCTCGACTACGGCAATGCCGTTCTTTTCAAGCGCGTCGGAATTGATATGTTTTCCGTTATTAATATCGACGGAATAATCAATTTTATTTATGATTCCGGGAATCGTCTTCGTCCCGAGTTTTACAAGGTAGTCCTTGCCGAGCGAAAGCGGTTCATCGTCCATCCACAGAAGCGAAGCCTTGATTTTCTTGTAACTGCCGATGTCCACGTCTTTCGCAAGCACGCAACCTCTGGACACGTCCACTTCGCGGTCTAGCGAGATGGTGACAGGTTCACCGGCATGAGCCTCTTCCACATTCCTGTCGCCGCGCAGGATTCCCTTGACAGTCGCCTTCTCGTTGCTCGGAAGGCTTGTAACCGTATCGCCCACGCGAATTTTGCCCGCTTCGATTTGCCCCTGGAATCCGCGGAAAGTGCGATCCGGGCGGCACACGCGTTGCACGGGCAGGTAGAAACCTGCTTCAGTTTGTGCGTCGTCGATATCAATGGTTTCGAGATAATCCAGGAGGGCCTTGCCCGAGTACCAGGCGATATTATTGGATTTCACGGTCACATTGTCGCCTTCAGTAGCCGAAAGCGGAATCACGTAGACGCTGTGGAGCGAAAGTTCTGCCGCAAGTTCGTTGATTTGCGCGAGAATTTCTTCGAAACGTTCCTTGCTGTAACCAACAAGATCCATCTTGTTGACCGCAAAGACAAAGTAACGGATGCCCATGAGCTTGCAGATGCGGGCATGTCTGCGGGTCTGTACCAGCACGCCCTGCGAAGCATCCACGAGAATCACGGAGAGGTCCGCAAACGAGGCACCCACGGCCATGTTGCGGGTGTATTCCTCGTGCCCCGGGGTATCAGCCACAATAAAGCTGCGGCGATCCGTCGTGAAATAGCGATACGCCACATCGATGGTAATGCCCTGTTCGCGTTCGGCCATCAAGCCGTCGAGCAAAAGCGAATAGTCAATCTTTCCGCTGCGGCTACCCACCTTGCTGTCGAGTTCCAGAGCCTTTTCCTGGTCGGCGTAAAGCAATTTGGAATCGTAAAGAATGTGGCCGATGAGCGTCGACTTTCCGTCATCCACGCTACCGCATGTAATAAACTTCAACAAGCCTTTCATTAGAAATATCCCTCCCTCTTGCGGCGTTCCATGCTGCCCGCGGCTTCGTTATCAATCACGCGGGAAGTGCGTTCCGAAGATACCGCGCTCAAGGTTTCGTCAATGATTTCGTCAAGTGTGGTGGCAGTCGATTCGATGCCGCCCGTAAGCGGGTAGCAACCGAGCGTGCGGAAACGTACCGACTTGATTTCGGGCGTTTCGCCTTCCCGCAGCGGGAAGCGTTCGTCATCCACCATGATGATGTTGCCGTCGCGCACCACGACCGGGCGCGGGGCTGCAAAGTACAGCGGGACAATGTCAATCTTTTCGCGCTTGATATACTGCCAGATGTCCTTTTCGGTCCAGTTCGAAATCGGAAACACGCGGATGCTTTCGCCCTTGTTAATCTTGGTATTGTAAAGTTTCCACATTTCGGGACGCTGATTTTTCGGGTCCCAGGCGTGTGCTGAATTGCGGAACGAGAAAATACGTTCTTTTGCGCGGGACTTTTCCTCGTCGCGGCGACCACCGCCAAATGCGGCGGTAAAACCGTACTTGTTGAGAGCCTGCTTCAGGGCCTGCGTCTTCATGATGTCGGTGTATGCCGCCCCGTGGTCAAACGGGTTGATTCCGCGACTGACGCCATCCTGGTTGATGTATTCCAGCATCTCGATGCCGAGCTTTTGCGCCGTGCGGTCGCGAAACTCAATCATCTCGCGGAACTTCCACGTGGTGTTCACGTGCAAGAACGGGAAAGGCGGCTTTTCGGGGTAGAAGGCCTTCATGGCCAAATGCAACATGACTGAACTGTCCTTGCCGATAGAATAGAGCATCACCGGCTTCTCGCATTCTGCAGCGACTTCGCGGATGATGTAAATTGCTTCGGCTTCCAGCTCGTCGAGGTGTGAAAATTCGCTCAAATTAAATCTCCATTAAGATTCCGGGCCAAGCCCGGAATGACGATTGTTGTGAATTCTTTTAATACTTGTTCGATTCCTTGGGGTCGATGTCAATGGTTCTGACGCTTCCGTCATTCAGTTCAAAAAACCACCGCACGATATCGTTCTTTTCGCCCTTGACTTTTTCGGTATGCACCTTGCAGCCCTTGCCACCGATGTCTTCGCCGAGAAAGAAACTGATGGCGTGAACAGGGCATTCCTTGATGCACGATGTGCAACCCCAGCAGTCCTTGGGGTACTTGATATACGCTTTCTTTTTCTCGTTTATCTTGATTAACGTGCCGGGGCAAACATCGTGGCAGCGCCCGCACCCGATGCACTTGCCTTGATCAATGATGATGCTCATAGTTCCTTTGCCCTTCTGTGGTGAGTTCGCGCAAGATGATTTTAATTTGTCCGTTTTCGAGACGGGAATTCACGTACTTGCGGAAACGTTCGTTGTCTTTTTCGGGATAGTCGGTGTTTTCGGCGAAGCTGTGCCAACGGGTTTCGTGGCGGGCAGCCAGGTGCGCAATCACGCTCTTGCAGACCGTGAGGCGTTCCTTGAGCTCGTAGATGTACATGACTTCTTGCAAGTCGGCGGCATGCAAGTCGCCCACGCGGGCCTCGATTTTCTCAATTTCCTGGAGAGCAACCGCTAGTTGATTTTCGCTATAACGATAGCCCGTCTTGATACCGCCTGCATAAGCGTCCATAACTGTCTGCATTGCTTCTTCAAGACTTTCAGCGGTGTCCGCGCCGTTCTTGTTATTGAGGAATTTTTCGATTTCTGCGACATGTTCTGCAACCTCCCCTTCCGAAATTTTTTTCAACAGATTCACGCTCGATATGTCAGGTCCCTGAGCTGGTTGATGAGTTTGTCGAATCAGCCGAAGGGCCGACAAACTCTCTATATATTCCGCCGCGCTTTTCGCAGCAATTTCGCCTTCGGCAAGCGCGCCCGTCACGTACTTTTGCGGGGCACCACCGGCAACGTCACCAGCGGCATAGAGCCCTTCGATGGTCGTAGCGCGCTTGGTATCGACCCAGTAACCGCTTGCGGTATGGCCGCCCACGATGTAGGGTTCCGTACCTTCAATTTCGACATTCGCCTTCGACGGCGTGTCGTTTTCAATCCAGCGAATCGTCTGCGACGGAGCCATGTTCAGGTAAGCCTTCAAAAGCGATTCTTCCTGCTCGGGCATAATCCCGACGGTGCGCAGGTAGCACGGCCCGCGACCTTCCAGATTTTCGGCCACCGTGCCGTACACGCGTTCCGATGTGGAAATCCCGTACTTCGTCTCGTAAACTTCTCCGAGCGCATTCACCTGCTTCGCACCCACTCCCTGCGCAAGCGTTCCCGTCGGGGCAATCGTGTCCTTGCAACGGAGCGCAATAAAACGCATCTCAAAGGTCGTCATCTCGGCACCGTGACGGATACCCATGGCATAACCCGCGCCCGTATTGAACGGCGGGTACCACATCTTGTGCCGTGAAAATCCCGGATTGTTCGGGCGGTAAAGCCCGGCGGCACCGCCCGTCGCGACAATGACCGCGCGCGCCTCGATGGCGTAAAAAACATCGTTCTCGATTCCGAAACCGAATGCGCCGTCAATCCTGTTGTCGTGAACGGAAAAATCGAAAATGTTCACGTGGTTCAGCACCTGAACGTTCGGCGCCTTCGCGACTGCCGCAGCCAGAATCGGCTTGATGTTCTCGCCGTTGATTTTGATATTGCGGTTCCCGCGCGTCACATACTTGCCGTCCTTGTCCTTCAAGATGACAAGCCCGAGTTTTTCCAAGTGCGCCGTGACCTCGTTAAACCTCTCCGAAATGGAATAGAGCAAATCCTCGCGCACGATTCCGTCGGCGTCCTTCTTCGCGTATTCCACATAATCCCTGGGCGTGCGGCCCTCGGTAATGTAGGCGTTTAGCGCGTTTACGCCAGCGGCAAGACAACCGCTCCGCTTGATGTTCGCCTTCTCGACGACTAGAATTTTGAGGCCAGCGCCTTTATTTTCCGCGGCATTTTTTCCCGCGGCATTTGACGCGGCAGTAATAGCCGCATAACAGCCGGCCGTCCCGCCGCCTATAATCAGCAAATCCGTTTTAAGCCGTTCTATCTTCACAGCATCTCCGTACAACTTTTGGTGCTGCCAAATATAGAACGCGATTTTCACCCCGTCCAATACAATGTTTTTATGCGGAGTTATCGATTTTTTCTATAAGAAAAGCCCGCCAAGCGTTAACTTGACAGGCTCTTGAAAATGTTCATTACAGCCAGTTTTACACTTCTTTCCGAAAGCTTGGATAAGCGAGTATAGCGAGGCCGCAGACCCCGAAGCTGTACAACTAGTACAGCGAGAGGGTCGAGAACGAAGCTAGACGAAGCTTAGACAACTTTCGTCATGCCGGACATGCGTTCACGCAGCCACGCTCCAACCTCTTCCACCGGATGCTGACGGATGCTCTTGTTCACCTTGATGAGTTCTTCGTTATCCACAGCGGTGGTCTTGCCTTCGCCGTAGATAGCGCCGATGTCGTCCTTCTTCACTTCGTTCTTCATGAAGTCGGCGAGCAGAGGCACGCACTTGTTGGCGAACAGGTAGCAACCGTATTCGGCGGTGTCGCTGATCACGCGGTTCATTTCGTACAACTTCTTACGAGCGATGAGGTT